>NZ_LZZV01000055.1:0-425285 GCF_014170385.1 Delftia sp. UME58 | reverse complement strand
CCTGTCGCGCGGCCTCACGCAGAAAATGCTGCACGGCACCCTGGCCGAGCTGCACAAGGGCGATGCCGACCAGCGCAGCCAGACCATGGACACGGTCTCGCGCCTGTTCCTGCGCTCGGCCCAAAGCGGCCCGCTGGCGCGCGGCCCTGCGCAGGGGCGGCGAGCGCCGCTAGAGCGCCTTGTCGGGGGCCGTGCCGCGCGGGCCGCTTTGGGCCGAGCGCAGGAACGTCTCGCGCCTGTTCCTGCGCTCGGCCCAAAGCGGCCCGCGCGGCACGGCCCCCGACAAGGCGCTCTGGCGAGCGCCGCTAGAGCGCCTTGTCGGGGGCCGTGCCGCGCGGGCCGCTTTGGGCCGAGCGCAGGAACAGGCGCGAGACCGTGTCCATGGTCTGGCTGCGCTGGTCGGCATCGCCCTTGTGCAGCTCGGCCAGGGTGCCGTGCAGCATTTTCTGCGTGAGGCCGCGCGACAGGGCCTCCAGCACGGTGTCGATGTCTTCGCCCTTGGCCAGCAGCTTCTTGGCGCGCGCAATCTCCAGCGTACGCCATTCATCGGTCTGGGTGTTGAGCTGGCGGATCAGCGGCACCACGCCGGCCTGCGGGCGGCGCTGGTCCAGCCAGTGCATGAAGCTTTGCACGCCGTGGTCGATGATGACTTCGGCCTGCTCGACCGCTGCCTGGCGCTGGGCCTGGCCCGTGCGCACCACGGTGGCCAGATCGTCCACGGTGTAGAGGTAGACGTCGCGCAGGTCCTTGACCTCGGATTCGATATCGCGCGGCACGGCCAGATCGACCATGAACATGGGGCGGTGCTTGCGCTTCTTGAGCGCGCTTTCCACGGCGCCCAGGCCGATGATGGGCAGGCTGGACGCCGTGCAGCTGATCACGGCATCGTATTCATGCAGATGGTCGGGCAGGTCGGCCAGCCGCATGGTGCCGGCGCCGAACTGGGCAGCCAGCTTCTCGCCGCGCTCCAGCGTGCGGTTGGCGATCATGATCTGCTTGGGGTGGCGGGCCGCGAAATGGGTGGAGACCAGCTCGATCATCTCGCCCGCGCCCACGAACAGCACGCGGATCTGGGACAGGTCTTCGAACAGCTGGCCGGCCAGCCGCACGGCGGCAGCGGCCATGCTGATGCTGTGGGCGCCGATCTCGGTGGAGCTGCGCACTTCCTTGGCCACCGCGAAGCTGCGCTGGAACAGCTGGTTCAGCGTGCTGCCCAGGGCGCCTGCGTTCTCTGCGGCGCGCACGGCATTCTTCATCTGGCCCAGGATCTGGGCCTCGCCCAGCACCATGGAATCGAGCCCGCTGGCCACGCGGAAGGCATGGCGCGCCACATGGCCGTCTTCCAGCAGATAGGAATGCGAGCGCAGCAATTCGGACGAGATGCCGCCGCTGTTGGCCAGCCAGTGCAGGGTGTGGTCCATGGCCGGCATTTCGGCCGCGCAGTAGATCTCGGTACGGTTGCAGGTGGAGAGGATGGCGGTCTCCACCGCGCTGTGCTGGCGGCCCGGGCCGGTCAGCGATTCGCGCAGGCCCTGCAGCGTGGGCACGATCTGGTCGAGCGCGAACGCGAAACGTCCCCGCATATCAAGCGGAGCCGTGTGGTGGTTGATGCCGAGTGCCCAGACTGCCATAACCCGGGATTATAAAATTTCGCGCAGTTTCAGGCATCCCTGATCACAACACCCTGGAATCGGAGCCCGCACATGGGATGGATTGCGAGTACGAATCATTGGCTGAACTTCCTGGCGCCTGCACTTTTCCTGTCGCCGGCCCTGATGTTGTGCGCGCTTTTGATCTATGGAAAATCGCAGCAATCCCTTGCCTGGTGGTTGCAGGTTGCTATCAATTTTGTTGTTGGTGCGCTGGTGTTGCTGATCGGTTTGTGGTGGTTCGGACGGGATGCAAAGATGGCCACCTACACCGCCCTGGTCCTCGTGATGGCGCTTTGCCAGTGGGTGCTTTCGCGCGGCTGGCGCTGATGGCCGACCGCAAAGATTGATTCAGATCAATGGAAGAGGGCGTTTCTCCCGACGATCAAGGGCCTGAGACTGCGGCGGGAGGCACGGCACCTGGCGCAGCCTGCTCCAGCAGCCATTCGCGGAACTGGACAAAGGCTTCGGAAGGTGCACGCGCGGCGGGGCGGCACAGGAAATATCCGCGCTCTATGTGCACGGGCGCAGGCAGGGCCAGGGCCACGCGGCCGGCGGCCAGGTCTTCCTCGACCAGGCAGCGCTGCACCAGGGCCACGCCCATGCCTGCGGCCACGGCCTGGACCAGCAGGGCCACCAGCTCGAAGTCTGCCGCAGGCGCGGGGCAGGGCCCGGGCAGGCCGAGGTGGCTCATCCAGCGCGCCCAGTTGCCTGGGTAGTTGGTGTGAAACAGCAAGGGGCGCGCGAGCACATCCGCTGCGCTGCGTATGGCTTGCGGGCCCTGCAATTCGCGCGGATGGCAGATGGGCACCAGATCGCGGCCCACCACATAGTCGGCCACCACATGGGCGGGCCAGGGCTCGCTGCCCACGCGCAGCCAGCCGTCGATCTCGGCTGCGGACAGCGAGTCATCGCGCCGGTAGGGGGCGAACGAAAGGACGATGCCCGGATGCAGGGCGTTGAATCGTGGCAGGCGTGGAATCAGCCAGTGGCTGAACAGCGTGGGAACGACCGACAACCGCAGTTGCGGGCCGAAGTGGCGCCTGCGTGCGGCGGCCGAGGCCGATTCGATGGCGTGTACGGAGGGCTCCACGGCCTGCAGGTATTCGCGGCCAGCCTCGCTCAGCACGCTGCGCCGGCCCTGGCGCTCGAAGAGGGCAAAGCCCAGGTGCTCTTCCAGCCGGGCGATGGCGCGGCTGATGCCGCCCTGGGTGACATACAGCTCCTGGGCTGCCAGCGAGTAGCTGCCCAGGCGCGCCGCTGCCGCAAAGGCGTGCAGCTCGGAAAGCGAGGGAGAGTGCATGCGCATGACGGACGCAATTATGACGGTTTGTCATAGTTGCTTGCCGTCTTGTCTCTTTTCGCGCGTGCGTCGTCTGTCCAGAATCGGCGCCTGTTCCGCGAAGCCCTGCCCTGCAGCAGGCCGCTCTTTCATCCATCACGAGAGGAAACATCCCATGGCAATGCGCCGCACCCTGTTGTCCAGCCTGGCCGCCTGCGCCGCCACTGCTCTTTTGGCTCCCGTCGCCTGGGCCCAGGGCCCGGCTGCCGACTATCCCAGCCGGCCGATCCGCCTGGTCGTGCCGTTTGGCGCGGGGGGCTCCACCGACATGGTGGCACGGCTGCTGGCCGAGAAGATGAGCGTGATCCTGGGCAAGTCCGTGGTGGTGGACAACCGGGGCGGGGCGGGCGGCTCCATTGGCGCCTCCGAAATTGCGCGTGCTGCGGCCGATGGCTACACCATCGGCATGGCCACGGTGAGCACGCATGGCTCCAACCCGGCCATCTTCCGCAAGCTGCCCTACGACCCGATCAAGGACTTCGCGCCCATCACCAATGTGATGTCCGTGCCCAGCGTGTTCGTGATCAACGCCAGCGTGCCCGCCAAGACCATGAAGGAGTTCATCGCCCTGGCCAAGGCCAACCCGGGCAAGTACAGCTTTGCCTCGCCGGGCACGGGTTCCCTGGGCCACGCCAATATCGAGAATTTCATGAACCTGGCCGGTATCGACCTGCTGCACATCCCCTACAAGGGCGCGGGCCAGGCCATCACCGACGCGCTGGGCGGCCAGGTCAATGCCATGACGGACAACCTGCCGTCCACGCTGCCCCACATCAAGGACGGCAAGCTGCGCCCGCTGGCCGTGCTGGCATTTAAGCGCGCCGACGTGCTGCCCGACGTGCCCACCTACACCGAGCTGGGATTCCCGCAGATGGGCGACGGCGGCTGGTTCGGGCTGGTCGCACCTGCCGGCACGCCGCGCCCCATCATCGACAAGCTCAATGCTGCTGCGCACAAGGCCATGGCCATGCCTGACTATCTGGAAAAGCAAAAATCCATCTCGGGCGAGTCCATGGGCAACACGCCCGAGGAATTTGCCAAGCAGATCAAGGCCGCCATCGAGCGCTACACGGCCGTGGCCAAGCGCGCCAACATCAAGCTCGACTGATGGACCGCATGGCACAGACCGATTTTCTGCGCCCCCGGCCGGACACCCCGGTCGTGGTGCATCCCGCCACCGGCGAGGTGCTGCCCATCGTCTGCGACTCGCCGCACAGCGGCACGTCCTATCCCGAGGACTTCGGCCACTGCGTACCCATGTCCCTGCTCCGGCGTGGCGAGGACACGCATGTGGCCGCACTCTGGGACCAGTGGCCCGCGCATGGCGCAACGCTGATCGAGGCCACCTTTCCGCGCACCTACATCGACCCCAACCGCAGCGAGGCCGACCTGGACCCCGCCCAGATCGACGGCCAGTGGCCCGTGCCCCTGGCGCCCAGCGTCAAGACCCGCCAGGGCCTGGGCCTGATCTGGCAGCGCATCAGTCGGGACGGCGCGGCCACGCCGCTGTATGAACGCCCGCGCACGGTGGCCGAGGTGGAGCACCGCATAGCGCGCTACTGGCGTCCCTACCATGCGGCGCTGGCGCAGGCCATCGATGACAGCGTGCAGCGTTTTGGCGGCGTATGGCACCTGAACCTGCACTCCATGCCCAACGATGTCTACAAGCGCCTGGGCCGTACCGACGCGCCGCCGCTGGCCGACTTCGTGCTGGGCGATCGCGACGGCACGACCTGCGCGCCCGGGTTCATCCAGCTGGTGGGCGAGACGCTGGCGGGCTTTGGCTACAGCGTGGCCTACAACGAGCCCTACAAGGGCGTGGAGCTGATCGGCCGCATAGGCCAGCCGCACCTGGGCCGGCACAGCCTGCAGATCGAGATCCGCCGCCCGGTCTACATGGACGAGGACACGCGCGAGCCCAACGCGGGCTTCGAGCCGCTGCGCGGCCATCTGCGCGAGCTGATGGCCGTGGTCGCGGCGCATGTGCGCGCTGAAATGGCCGGGCGAGGCTAGGCCGGGCTGGCAGGGTCGCCGGGCATGGCCGGCGTGCCTGCCACCACCGGCGCCGCCACCGAGGTGGTGGCCGGTGGTGACAGGTACAGGCCCGCGCCCTTGAGCGATGCCAGGATGCTGAACAGCACATCGCTGCGCACCCCGCCCGCATTGCGCGGGTTGCCCACGTAGCCGATGGCCAGGAAGGTCAGCGTGCCGTTGGCAATGCCTTCGAGCTGCACCAAAGGCTCGGGCGTGTCCAGGATGCCTTCATGCGCGCGAAAGGCTTCCAATATCAGGGTGCGCATGCGTTCGGCATCGGTGTCCAGCGGCGCGGGCAGGCGCAGCAGCACACGCCCGGGCGCGCCGGCCAGCGTCATGTTGCGCACGGTCTTGGTGATGAATTCCGAGTTGGGCACGATGACGGTGGAGCGGTCGCCCAGCTGGATCTCGGTGGCGCGCACGTTGACGCGGCGCACGTCGCCCTCGGTATCGCCCAGCACCACCCAGTCGCCCACTTTCACGGGCCGCTCGGCCAGCAGGATCAGGCCCGAGATGAAGTTCTGCACGATGGCCTGCAGGCCAAAGCCAATGCCCACCGACAGCGCGCTGGCCACCCAGGCAATGCGCTCCACGCTGATGCCCAGCCCCGCCAGCGCCACGGCCACCACGAAGATGCCGCCCACATAGCCCAGCAGCGTGGTGATGGAGCTGCGCATGCCAGGCTCCAGCGAGGTGTTGGGGAAGTAGCGGTCCGTCAGCCAGCGCTTGATCACGCGGATCACGATCAGGCCCGTGACGATCACGGCGAATGCGGTGAACAGGGCCTGCGGCGCCATGGTGAAGTCGCCCACCTTGAGGCTGTGGTTCACCGTGCTGCCGCGGCGGAACACCTCGTCCGGCCCTGTGCCCAGCGGGGCCAGCAGGGCGATCACCATGTAGAACAGCAGGGCCACGCGCAGCAGGCCCGAGACCAGCACCGAGGCCTGGTCCAGCAGCCGGCCCTCGATGCCCAGGCCCTGGTTCAGCCGGGTGCCGAAGCTGCCCTTGGACGACAGCAGGGCCTCGCACAGATCGTCGCCCAGCTGGAACAGCAGGTAGGTGGTGGCAAAGACCACGCCGGTCCACACCATCTGGCGCGCCAGCGTCCCGGCCAGCGCCACGTAGCCGGTCACGGCCAGCGCAATGGTGGCAATGCTGGCCACCGCCGCGCAGGCCACGAGCAGGCCCACCCACAAGGGCCGTGGCGGCGCGGGCTCCGCCTGGGCGCCGTCTTCCTGCGCGACCGGCGCCGGCGCGCGCAGATGCCGCAGGGCCAGCATGACCACGGCCGAAATCAGCAGGGCCGACAGGGCGTGCACCGTGACCTCGGCGGCCAGGCTGGCGCCGATGATGGCGTTGACTTCGGTCACCAGGCCGTTGAGCGCGGCTCCGGCGGCAATCCACCAGGGATAGGGGCTGAGCCGCTGGGCCAGCTCGTCCGACACGCCGGGCAGGCGCCAGGAGCTGCGCCTGCGCGACAGCAGGGTCTGGCCCAGCGACACCACGAAGGCGCCGAACAGCGTGACCTGCACACTGGCCTTGGCCAGCGCGTCCAGCGATTCGCTGAAGCCATCGCCGGCCTTGAGCACGCTCCAGGCCAGTTGCGCCGCCAGGCCGATCAGCAGCGTGTTGATCACCACCGTGGCCGCCGCGCGCAACGAGCGGCGCAGGCGGCCGCTGGGCAGGCGCGCGGGCGCGGCGCGCACCAGCAGACGCTCGGCCAGCCAGGGGCCTAGCAGGGCGATCAGCAAGGCGGCTGCCAGGCTGGCGATGAAGCCGCCCCGGCGTTCGGATGCCATGGTGGAGGCGACGGCCTGGCGCAGCTCCCGCCCCAGGCCCTGCAGGCGCGCCGCGTCCAAAGGCGCGGCGGCGCGCAGGTTGCGCCAGAAGGGCCGGCCCAGCGGCGAGTCGGTGCGGGCCGTCAGTGCGGCCTGGAATTGTTCGCGGCGCTGGCGTATCAGCTCGTTGCCGCGCTGGTCGGCATCGACCGAAACCAGCCGCGCCAGTTTCAGTTCGGAATCCACGGCGCTGCGCTGCCTGGCCAGGCTGGCGCGCTGCTCGGCCACATCGGGCGCATCGGCAGGGGCGCCTTTTTCGGGCGCGGGGCCCAGTCCGGCCAGGCGCGAATCGATATCGGCCAGTTCCTCGGTGCGGCGGGCTGCGACCTGGTCGGCCGCGGTGCCAATGGCCGCAGCCTCGTCCAGCAGCTTGCGGCCGTCATCGTCCTCGGCCAGCTTGCGGGGAATGGCGTCCAGCTGCTTGCGCAGATCGTCCACGCCGGGCAGGGCGGGCCGGCCGTCGGGTACCGCCGTGGCCGCCGCTGCCGTGCGGTCCTGCGCATGGGCCGGAGCGGGCACAGTGAGGACCAGCATGGCCAGGACCATCAGGCCGGTGGCCAGGCATTGGTGCAAGGCCTGCGCCCACGTAGGGCGCAGCGCGAGAGGGCACGGGCGGGGCGGTGTCATGGACGCACATTGTGCGGCGGGCCGCCGCGACGGATGTTTCCAAAGGTCCGGCCCCGCCAGCCGGCAGCCGTCTCAGCGCGATGCGGGACTGAACATATCGACACGGTCGGTGATGACGCCGTCCGTGCCCAGGTCGATCAGGCGCTGCGCGGCCCATTCGTCGTTGACCGTATAGCTGCTGCAGCGCAGGCCCGCGCCATGCACCTTGGCGACCAGGGCGGCATCCCATAGCGCATGGTTGAGCACCATGGCTGCGCAGCCCAGGTCCAGCGCGGTGCGCAGGTCGGCGTCGCCCGTGGCATCGGCCAGTTTGTCCACCAGCAGGCCCCGCGGAATGTGGGGTGCCGTGTCGCGTGCGCCCTTGAGCGCATCGGTCTTGAACGAAGTGAACAGCGGCTGGATGCGGTCCCCGGGCCAGATGCGGTTCATCAGCTCGCCCGTGGCACGGCCCGTGGCCTCTTCCTGGCCGGGCGTGGGCTTGATCTCCACGTTCAGGAAGAAATGGTTGGCCAGGCACCAGCGCGCCAGGGCTTCCAGCGTGGGCAGGGCCTCGCCCGCATAGGCGCGCGAATGCCAGCTGCCGGCGTCCAGCTGGGCGATCTCCCCCATGGACAGGTCGCCGCCCGTGCCGTGGCCGTTGGTGGTGCGCTCCAGCGTGGCGTCGTGCATCAGGAACAGCACGCCGTCGGCAGACAGCTTGGCATCGCACTCGAACATGCGATAGCCGTGCGCGGCGCCCAGGCGGAAGGCGGCCATGGTGTTCTCGGGCGCCAGCTTGCCGGCGCCACGGTGGGCCACCCACAGGGGGTAGGGCCAGGAAGTGAGGTTTTCTGTCATAGCCAATCCGTCGAGTCTTTGAGTCCGACATCGTCTCGGCATATTTGTGGCGCTGTGCCAGAAATGGACGCGGCCTAGCTCAGGGACACCGAGGAAGGGCCGCCCCGCACCGAGGGTGTCGTCCCCCTCCCGCGCAAAGCGGGTAGAGAGGGGGAAGGCGCGAAGCGCCTCAGGGGGTGCTTTAGATCCGCTTTCCGGATTCTGCGTCGAACCAGTGCAGGCGACGCTCTTCGGAAGGACGCACGCGCAGGGTCTCGCCGGACTTGGGGAAGGGCGCGCCTTCGTCGATGCGCACCGTCATCGTCTCGCCATTGAGCGAACCATAGACCAGGCGCTCGGCACCCAGCATTTCCACGGTGTCCACCTTGATTTCCCAGCCGCCTTCGCTGACGACGACCAGGTGCTCGGGGCGGATGCCCAGGATGCGGCCGGCCGTGCCGCCGGGCGCGTTCTTGAGCAGGTTCATCGGGGGCGAGCCGATGAAGCTGGCCACGAAGGTGGAGGCGGGCGTGTGGTAGACCTCTTCGGGCGTGCCGAACTGCTCCATCACGCCGCCGTTCATGACGATCATGCGCTGGGCCAGGGTCATGGCCTCGACCTGGTCGTGGGTCACGAACAGGCTGGTGATGCCCAGTTCGGCGTGCAGCTTCTGGATCTCGATGCGGGTCTGGCCGCGCAGCTTGGCGTCCAGGTTGGACAGCGGCTCGTCGAACAGGAACACCTTGGGCTGGCGCACGATGGCGCGGCCCATGGCCACGCGCTGGCGCTGGCCGCCCGACAGCTGGCGCGGCTTGCGGTCCAGCAGGTGGGACAGCTCCAGGATCTTGGCGGCCTTGTCCACGCGGCGCTTGATCTCCTCGGGCGGCACCTTGGCGATCTTCAGGCCATAGGCCATGTTCTCGTAGTTCGACATATGCGGGTACAGCGCATAGTTCTGGAACACCATGGCGATGTCGCGCTTGGCCGGTTCCACGTCGTTGACCACCTTGTCGCCGATCAGCAGCTGGCCGTCGGAGATCTCCTCCAGGCCCGCCACCATGCGCAGCAGGGTGGACTTGCCGCAGCCCGAAGGGCCGACGATGACGACGAACTCGCCGTCCTTGATTTCGGCGTTGACGCCGTGCAGTACCTGGTTGGCCGACGGGCCCTGGCCGTAGCGCTTGATCAGGTTGCGAAAGGAAATGGATGCCATACGAAGATTCTGGTTGAGTCGCAGGGCGAAGGGCGCTGGCGCCTGCCCTGCGGGGTTCTATACGGTGGGTGGGGGCGGCGGGCGGTTTACTTTTCGGTGTCCACCAGGCCCTTGACGAACCAGCGCTGCATCAGGATCACCACGGCAGCGGGCGGCAGCATGGCCAGCAGGGCCGTCGCCATCACCACGTTCCAGTCATTGCCGGTATCGCCGCTGGCCACCATGCGCTTGATGCCGATGACCACGGGGTACATGTCTTCCGAGGTGGTCACGAGCAGCGGCCACAGGTACTGGTTCCAGCCGTAGATGAACTGGATCACGAACAGCGCCGCGATCGAGGTCTTGGACAGCGGCACCAGCACATCCTTGAAGAAGCGCATGGGCCCTGCGCCGTCGATGCGGGCGGCCTCCACCAGCTCGTCCGGCACCGTCAGGAAGAACTGGCGGAACAGGAAGGTGGCCGTGGCCGAGGCGATCAGCGGAATCGTCAGGCCGGCGTAGCTGTTGAGCATGCCCAGCGTGGAGACGACTTCGTAGGTGGGGCCGATGCGCACTTCCACGGGCAGCATCAGGGTCACGAAGATCAGCCAGAAGCAGATCTTCTTGAACGGGAAGCGGAAGTACACCAGCGCGAAGGCCGACAGCAGCGAGATCGCGATCTTGCCCACGGTGATCACCATGGCCGAGACGAAGCTGATCCACATCATGCGTGCCACGGGCGCGCTGGAGCCGGGGCCCGAGCCACCGAACAGCGCGGCCTTGTAGGTTTCCCAGAAGTTGCTGCCGGGCACCAGGGGCATGGGCACCTGGATGATGTCCTGCGGCGTGTGCGTGGAGGCCACGAAGGCCAGGTACAGCGGAAAGCCGACGATGATCACGCCCAGCACCATGATCAGGTGCGAGAAAAAGGAGAGAAGGGGACTGCGTTCAACCATGATCAGTACTGCACTTTCTTCTCAACATAGCGGAACTGGATCACGGTGAGTGCAACCACGATCACCATCAGCACGACGGATTGGGCAGCCGAGCCGCTCATGTCCATGGCCTTGAAGCCGTCGTGATAGACCTTGTAGACCAGGATGGAGGTGTCCTGTCCCGGACCGCCCTGGGTCGTGGCGTCCACGATGCCGAAGGTGTCGAAGAAGGCATAGACCACGTTCATCACCAGCAGGAAGAACGTGGTGGGCGACAGCAGCGGGAACTGGATGTCCCAGAAGCGGCGCATGGGGCCCGCGCCGTCGATGGCGGCGGCCTCGATCAGCGACTTGGGGATGGACTGCAGGCCCGCAAGAAAGAACAGGAAGTTGTAGGAAATCTGCTTCCAGATCGCGGCGATGACGATCAGCGTCATGGCGTTGCCGGAGTTCAGCAGGTGGTTCCAGTCATAGCCGATCATGCGCAGCGCATAGGCCACGACGCCGATGGACGGCGAGAACATGAACACCCACAGCACACCCGCCACGGCGGGCGCAACGGCATAGGGCAGCAGCAAGGCGGTCTTGTAGGCAAGCGCGCCCTTGATCACGCGGTCCGCAAAGATGGCCAGCATCAGCGACAGCGCAATGCCGAACACCGCCACCAGCACGGAAAAGATGGCCGTGGTCTTGAACGAGGCCAGGTAGGCAGGGTCATCCAGCAGGTGCTGGAAGTTGGCAAACCCCACCCATTCGGTGGAGAAGCCAAACGTATCCTGCGCCTGGAACGACTGCACGATGGCCTGGCCTGCAGGCCAGAAAAAGAAGACCAGCACGATGACCATCTGTGGTGCTATCAGCAACCACGGCAGCCAGGCGGATCGAAAAAGAACGCGTTTTTCCATGACGGAACTCGGTAGAACAAAACAGCCCGCAAACCGGATGGCCGTGGGGCCGCCGGTTGCGGGCCTGTGATGCACGGTGCGGGCTGCCTGCGCAGCGGCCACACCGCAGATCACATGGGAGGATTACTTGTTGGCCCGGGCGAAGCGGCCCAGTTGCTCGTTGCCACGGGTGACAGCGGTGTCCAGGGCTTGCTGGGGAGTCTTCTTGCCGGTCCAGATCTGTTCGGTTTCCTCATCGATGATGGTGCGGATCTGAACGAAGTTGCCCAGGCGGATGCCGCGCGACTTGTCGGTGGTCTTGCGGATCATCTGCGTCACGGCGGTGTCGGTGCCGGGATGCTTTTCGTAGAAGCCCGAAGCCTCGGTCAGCTTGTACGCAGCGGTGGTCACGGGCAGGTAGCCGGTGCGCTGGTGGCTGGCGGCCTGGATCTTGGTGTTGTTCAGGAAATTGAAGAAATCGGCCACGCCCTTGTAGCGTTCGGCGCTCTTGCCGGCCATCACCCACAGGGAGGCACCGCCGATGGCCGTGTTCTGGGGGGCACCCTTCACATCGGCGTAGTAGGGCAGTTGCGACTGGCCGAATGCGAACTTGCCTTCCTTGACCACGCGGGCGTACAGGCCGGAGGAGCCCGTGATCATCGCGCACTCGCCGGAAGCGAAGGCGGCGTCGGGCACGTTGCCGCGGCCCTTGTAGACGAAGCTGCCGTCCTTGGCTGCCTTGGCCAGGTTCTCGAAGTGCTTGACGTGCAGCGGCGAGTTGAACACCAGCTTGGCATCGGTGCCGTCAAAGCCGTTGTTCTTGGTCGCGTACAGGGTGTTGTGCCACAGCGAGAAGCTCTCCAGCTGGGTCCAGCTCATCCAGCTCGTGGTCAGTGCGCAGCGGTGGCCCGAGGCCTTGAGCTTTTCGGCGGCGGCGAACACTTCGGGCCAGGTCTTGGGCGGCTTGTTCTCGTCCAGGCCTGCCTTCTTGAAGGCGTCCTTGTTGTAATAGAAGATGGTGGTCGAGCTGTTGAGCGGGTAGCTCATCATCTGGCCGTTGGGGGCGGTGTAGTAGCCGGCCACGGCGGAGATGTACTCTCCCTGGTCGAACTTGAAGCCGCCGTCGTTCATGACCTTGGTGACTGGCACCACGGCGCCCTTGGACGCCATCATGGTGGCCGTGCCCACTTCGAAGACCTGCAGGATGTCAGGCGCGTTGCCGGCGCGGAACGCAGCAATGGCGGCCGTCATCGATTCGTCATACTGGCCCTTGTAGGTCGGCACGATCTTGTACTGGGTCTGGCTGGCGTTGTACTCCTTGGCCAGGTCGTTCACCCAGTCGCCCAGGGCTGCGCTCATCGAGTGCCACCACTGGATTTCGGTTTGGGCTTGTGCCGAGATGGTGGTGGCCGCGATCGCGGCTGCCATGGCCAGTTGCTTCAGTTGCATGAGGACTCCTCTAGTTCGGTGACGGTTTCAGACCGCTGCCACGGTAAGGCAGGGGCATGACATGTCTGTGTCATTGTTTTCGGATGCTTCGTACCGCACTACAGGCCAAACCCGGTGAGCCGCTGGTCCCGTATGTCAGTCGTGTGACAAAAAATGACACGCGAAGCGGCGCCATTTTAGGTCAATACCATTTCGTTTCAAAAGCCCGGGTTGTTCGTATTGGCTCGTTTGTGCTCTTTCTGTATAAGGCAGGTTCACCCCTCCCCGCGAGCTACCGCCGCGTTGGCGAGGGCTGGCTTCGCGGGCCAAGACGGCACGCCCTCCAGAGCCCCGTGGGAAGCGCGTCTTCGGGGCGCTCGCTTAAAATTGCGCTCCCACTTGGCTTAGCGGCGCCCCGAGAGCGCCAGACACGGTCTACCCCATGAATGTACCGATTGCGTTGGCAGCCCTGCAGGCACAGGCTGCCGAACCTGCACGTCTGCGAGAGATTCCCTACAACTACACCTCGTTTTCCGATCGCGAGATCGTGATCCGCCTGCTGGGCACATCCATGTGGGATGTGCTCAACCAGCTGCGCCAGGAGCGACGCACGGGCCGCTCCGCCCGCATGCTCTACGAGGTGCTGGGGGACATCTGGGTCGTCCAGCGCAATCCCTATCTGCAGGACGACCTGCTGCACAGCCCCGACCGCCGCAAGTCGCTGGTGGAAGCACTGGAGCACCGCCTGGGCGAGATCGACAAGCGCCGCGCTCCGCAGCAGGATCCCGGGCGAGACGCGCTGGTGGGCCAGCTGGTGGATGCGGCGCGCCGCGCCGTGCATGAGTTCAACGCCACCTTCGTCGAGGCCGAGCAACTGCGCCGCCGCGTGCAGAAAAGCCTGGGCCGCCACACGGCCAAGGACAACATCAAGTTCGACGGCCTGTCGCGCGTGGCCCATGTGACGGACGCCACCGACTGGCGCGTCGAGTACCCCTTCGTGGTGCTCACGCCCGATACCGAAGCCGAGATGGCCGCCCTGGTGCGTGCCTGCATCGAGCTGCACCTGACCATCATTCCGCGCGGCGGCGGCACGGGCTACACGGGCGGCGCGATCCCGCTGACCTGGCGCAGCGTGGTGATCAACACCGAAAAGCTCGAAGCCATGACCGAGGTGGAGATGCGCCGCATTCCCGGCGTGGACCACGAGGTGCCCACCATCTTCACCGAAGCCGGCGTGGTCACGCAGCGCGTGGCCGATGCGGCCGAGCGCGCGGGCTTCGTCTTCGCCGTGGACCCCACATCGGCCGAGGCCTCGTGCATCGGCGGCAACGTCGCCATGAATGCGGGCGGCAAGAAGGCCGTGCTCTGGGGCACGGCGCTGGACAACCTCGTGTCCTGGCGCATGGTCACGCCCGATGCGCAGTGGCTGGAAGTCACGCGCGTGGGCCACAACCTCGGCAAGATCCATGACGCCGAGATGGCCAGCTTCGAGCTGCAGTACTTCGAGGCCGACGGCAAGACCCCCATCCGCAGCGAGCGGCTGGACATTCCCGGCCAGAAATTCCGCAAGGAAGGCCTGGGCAAGGACGTGACCGACAAGTTCCTGTCGGGCCTGCCGGGCATCCAGAAGGAAGGCTGCGACGGCCTGATCACCAGCGCGCGCTGGGTGGTGCACCGCATGCCCGAGCACACGCGCACGGTCTGCATGGAGTTCTTCGGCAACGCCAAGGACGCCGTGCCCAGCATCGTCGAGATCAAGGACTTCATGTTCGCCGAGCAAAAGCGCTCGGGTGTGCTGCTGGCCGGCCTGGAACACCTGGACGACCGCTACCTGAAGGCCGTGGGCTACGCCACCAAGAGCAAGAAAGGCAATGGCCATCTGCCCAAGATGGTGCTGCTGGGCGACATTGCCGGCGACGACGCCGACGAGGTGGCCCGCGTGGCCGCCGAGGTGGTGCGCATCGCCAACTCGCGCAATGGCGAAGGCTTCACCGCCGTCAGCGCCGAGGCGCGCAAGAAATTCTGGCTGGACCGCAAGCGCACGGCCGCCATCTCGCGCCACACCAACGCCTTCAAGATCAATGAAGACGTGGTGATCCCGCTGCCCCGCATGTGGGAGTACACGGACGGCATCGAGCGCATCAACATCGAGCTGTCGCTGCGCAACAAGCTCAAGCTGTGCGACGCGCTGACGGACCTCTTCCAGCACGGCGACCTGCCGCTGGGCAAGCAGGACGATGCGGGCGACATCCCCTCGGCCGAGTTGCTGGAGGACCGCGTGCAGCAGGCCCTGGCCCTGGTGGCCGACGTGCGCACGCTGTGGCAGGGCTGGCTGGACGATGTCGAGAACCTCTTCCCGCAATTGCAGGACCATACGCTGCGCGCCAGCTGGAAGACCCAGCTGAAGGTGCCCATGGCCCAGATCTTCGCGGGCGTGGCCTTCCAGCCGCTGCTGGCCGAGGTCAACGCCATCCACCAGCGCGTGCTCAAGGGCCGTGTCTGGGTGGCGTTGCATATGCACGCCGGCGACGGCAACGTGCACACCAACATTCCCGTCAACAGCGACGACTACGAGATGCTGCAGACCGCCCATGAGGCCGTGGCACGCATCATGGTGCTGGCGCGCCATCTGGACGGCGTGATCTCGGGCGAGCACGGCATCGGCATCACCAAGCTGGAATTCCTCAGCGACGACGAGCTGGCGCCCTTTGCCGCCTACAAGCAGCGCGTGGATCCAGAAGGCCGCTTCAACAAGGGCAAGCTGATCCGCAACGAGAAGCTGCAGGCCGTGGTGGGCCAGAACCATGACGGCCGCTCGCCGCGCGAATCGCTGATGTTCGCCGACCTGACCAACGCCTACACGCCCAGCTTCGGCCTGATGGGGCATGAGTCGCTGATCATGCAGCAAAGCGACATCGGCGCCATCGCCGACTCGGTCAAGGACTGCCTGCGCTGCGGCAAGTGCAAGCCCGTGTGCGCCACCCACGTGCCGCGCGCCAACCTGCTGTACAGCCCGCGCAACAAGATCCTGGCGACCTCGCTGCTGGTCGAGGCCTTCCTCTACGAGGAGCAGACGCGCCGCGGCGTGTCGCTGCGCCACTGGCAGGAGTTCGAGGACGTCTCCGACCACTGCACGGTCTGCCACAAGTGCTTCAACCCCTGCCCGGTGAAGATCGACTTCGGCGACGTGACCATGAACATGCGCAACCTGCTGCGCAAGATGGACAAGAAGAGCTTCCGGCCCGGCAACAAGCTGGCCATGGCCATGCTCAACGCCACCAATCCGGACACCATCAAGTTCATGCGCTCGGCCATGGTCGGCGTGGGCTTCAAGGCCCAGCGCCTGGCCTCCGACGTGCTGCACAGCCTGGCCAGGAAGCAGACCCAGCATCCGCCGGCCTCGGTGGGGCGAGCGCCGCTCAAGGAGCAGGTGATCCACTTCGTCAACAAGAAGCTGCCAGGCGGCCTGCCCAACAAGACGGCACGTGCCCTGCTAGACATCGAGGACAAGGACTACGTGCCCATCATCCGCAGCCCGCAGACCACGAATGCGGACACCGAGGCGGTGTTCTACTTCCCCGGCTGCGGCTCCGAGCGCCTGTTCAGCCAGGTGGGCCTGGCCACCCAGGCCATGCTCTGGCATGCCGGCGTGCAGACCGTGCTGCCACCCGGCTACCTGTGCTGCGGCTATCCCCAGCGCGGCAGCGGCCAGTTCGACAAGGCCGAGAAGATGATCACGGACAACCGCGTGCTCTTCCACCGCGTCGCCACCACGCTCAACTACCTGGACATCAAGACCGTGGTGGTCAGCTGCGGCACCTGCTACGACCAGTTGCAGGGCTACGAGTTCGGCAAGATCTTCCCGGGCAGCCGCATCATCGACATCCACGAGTACCTGCTGGAAAAGGGCGTGACGCTGCAGGGCAAGGAGGGCTACCTCTACCACGATCCCTGCCACTCGCCCATGAAGCTGCAGGACCCCATGAAGACCGTCAAGGCGCTGGTCGGCGACGGCGTGCTCAAGAGCGAGCGCTGCTGCGGCGAATCGGGCACGCTGGGCGTCACGCGCCCCGACATCTCCACGCAGATCCGCTTCCGCAAGGAAGAGGAACTCAAGAAGGGCGAGGCCGCGCTGCGCGCCAGCGGCGCCCTGGCCGAGAAGGACAACGTGAAGATACTCACCAGCTGCCCCAGCTGCCTGCAGGGCCTGTCGCGCTACGGTGGCGACATGAACAACGGCCTGCTGGAAGCCGACTACATCGTGGTCGAGATGGCGCGCCAGATCCTGGGCGAGAACTGGATGGCCGAATATGTTCAGCGCGCCAACGCCGGCGGCATCGAACGGGTTCTGGTCTGATGGCTGCTCCCGCTTCCTGCCCCCTGTGCGCCGCGGAAGGCGGCGTGCCCGTCTGGCGCGGCCGGCGCCTGCGAGTGATCCGCGCGCAGGAAGAGGGCTTTCCGGCCTTCTACCGCGTGGTCTGGAATGCGCATGCGGCCGAGTTCTCCGACCTGGACGCCGCCGACCGCCAGCACTGCATGGATGCCGTGGTCGTGGTCGAGCGCGTCTTGCGTGAGCGCCTTGCGCCGGCCAAGATCAACCTGGCGGCGCTGGGCAACATGGTGCCGCACCTGCACTGGCATGTGATCGCGCGCTTCGACTGGGACAGCCATTTCCCGGGCGCGGTCTGGGCCCCGGCCCAGCGCCCGCGCAATGGCGAGCGCGAGGCCGAGGTGGCAGCGCGCTTGCCAGCCATAGACACGGAGCTGGTCCAGGCACTCGATGCCTGGCAGCAGCACCCCGCCACTGAATGAGGAGCACCGCATGGCCGGCCTGACCCCTGACACCCCGACCCCTGAAGCCCTGACCGTGCACGGCGCATCGCGCGTGCTGGAAGTCGCCTACTCCGACGGCGCAAGCTTTCGCATCCCCTTCGAGCTGCTGCGCGTGTACTCGCCCTCGGCCGAAGTCCAGGGCCACGGCCCGGGCCAGGAAGTGCTGCAGACGGGCAAGCGCGAGGTGGCCATCACGGCCATCGAGCCCGTGGGCAACTACGCCATCAAGCCCTTCTTCAGCGACGGGCATGAAAGCGGCCTGTACACCTGGGAATACCTCTACGAACTGGGCCGCCGCCAGGACGAGTTCTGGGCGCAGTACCTGGGCCGGCTGCAGGAGTCCGGCATGGACCGCGACACGCCCATGCCCGGCAAGGCCGGCGGCGGCGGACACGGCTGCGGCAGCCACTGACGCCGCGCATGGGCGCGCGCTGTATGGCGCCGTTCCCCTCGCGCCACATTCCGGACCTCTGTACGGCACAGGGTTATTGGGGGTGGTGCTATATTTAAAATAGCTTGAAAGTCTTTGTTTGAGGGCGTTTCAAGCTGTTTGTTCTTGATAACCCTTGCCCGGCAAAGCCCGCGGCCATACGGGGTTGTCGCTGTACGCATTACTACTGCTTGCTTAGCATCGTTGTTATGAGCACCACACATTTCGGATTCCAGTCGGTGGACGAGCGCGAGAAGGCCAGCCGCGTGCGCGGCGTGTTCGACTCGGTCGCTTCGCGCTACGACGTCATGAACGACCTGATGTCGGGTGGTCTGCACCGTGCCTGGAAGGCCTACACGGTGATGGTGGCCAACCTCAAGGAAGGCGACAAGGCACTGGACATCGCGGGTGGCACGGGCGATCTGGCCCTGGCCTTCGCCAAGAAGGTCGGCTCCACCGGCCAGGTGGTGCACACCGATATCAACGAAGCCATGCTGCGCGTGGGCCGCGACCGCCTGATCGACAAGGGCGTCATCCTGCCCACCATGGTCTGCGATGCCGAGGCCCTGCCGTTTCCCGACAACCATTTCGATCTGGTCAGCGTGGCCTTCGGCCTGCGCAACATGACGCACAAGGATGTGGCGCTCAAGGAAATGAACCGTGTCCTGCGCCCCGGCGGCAAGCTGCTGGTGCTGGAGTTCTCCAAGGTGGCCAAGCCCCTGGAGAAGGCCTACGACTGGTACTCCTTCAAGATTCTTCCGGCCATGGGCAAGCTCGTGGCGGGCGATGACGCCAGCTACCGCTATCTGGCCGAGTCCATCCGCATGCACCCCGGCCAGGAGGATCTCAAGCGCCTGATGCAGGAATGCGGCTTCGGCCATGTGGACTATCACAACATGACGGGCGGCATTGCGGCCCTGCATGTGGGAATCAAGTGCTGAGCGCGTGAGGCGTTCGGTGAGGTGACGGCAACACGATTATTCGAGGAGATGACATGAAAAAGCTATGGTCTATGGTCTTGGTCGCGATGCTGGTGGTGGTCCACGGCACGGCCGACGCCAAGCGCATGGGCGGTGGCGGATCGGTGGGCAAGCAGTCGAGCAATGTGACGCAGCGTGAAGCTACGCGCGCGCCGGCGCAGAACACGCCGCCGCAGAACGCCGCCACACAGAACGCTGCGGGCAAGCCTGCAACGCCGCCTGCGGCCGCTCCGGCCAAGAAGCCCTGGGGCGCCATGCTCGGCGGCCTGGCCGCCGGCCTGGGCCTGGCCTGGCTGGCCCACTCGCTGGGCCTGGGCGCCGCCTTCGGCCAGTTCCTGCTGATCGCCCTGCTGGCCCTGGTCATCATGGTCGTCGTGGGCATGGTCATGCGTTCGCGCCGTGCGGCGGCCGGCGCGCAGCAGGCATCGCCCAGCCCCTTCGCCTTCCAGAACGCGGCCCCTGCGGGCGCGGGCAACATGGGTGGCAACGTGGATAGCGCACCGCTGGCACGCCAGTACAACCCCGAGAAGGTCGGCAACGACGCCTCGGCCCGTCCCTGGGAGCAGAACCACCAGCCGGCCGCCCTGGCCTCGGGTTCCGGCGTGCAGATCGGCTCTGCCCTGGCAGGTTCGCAGAACTGGGGCGTGCCTGAAGGCTTCGATACCGAAGGCTTCCTGACGGCCGCCAAGCGCAACTTCGTCACGCTGCAATCGGCATGGGATCGCTCGGACATCGCTTCGCTGCGCGCCATGATGACCGACGAGATGCTGACCGAGATCCGTGGCCAGCTCAGCGAGCGCGAGGTGCAGCGCCCCGGCCAGCCCAACCAGACCGACGTGGTCATGATCGATGCCCAGCTGCTGGGTATCGAGGATCTGGGCAATGACTACATGGCCAGCGTGGAATTCTCCGGAATGATCCGCGAGGACGCCTCGGCAGGCCCCACGCCCTTCCGCGAGGTCTGGAACATGACCAAGCCCAAGAGCGGCAGCAGCGGCTGGCTGGTCGCCGGAGTCCAGGCACTGCAGTAATTTGCAGAGGACCGGCGCAAGCCAGGGATGCGACAGGGGGCACGCCATGGGCTGGCCACTTGTCTCGACCGGATTTGCGTCGGCCGCATCCTCTCACTTCGGGAATAATCGGGGACTATGGCAACACAGTCCCCTTTTTCTTTTCTGAACGGTCTCATGGAACGCGTGATGGCCGGTCCGCAACCGCCGCAATGGCTGGTCAGCGAGGTGCATCAGCGCCTCGTGCTGTTCCTCAACCATGTGCTGATGCAGGAGAAAGAGGCGATGGAGCGCCTCGTGCGGCAAAAGGGCCGCGTGGCGCGCGTGCAGTGGCGCGGCTACTCCATGGCCCTGCAGATCACGCCCGCCGGCCTGTTCAACGTGGCGCCCGAAGGCGCGCAGCCCGACCTGATGCTTGAAGTCACCGAGACCTCCCCGCTGGCCCTGGCCCAGGTGGCCCTGCGCGGCGACAAGCCCTCCATCCGCATCGAGGGCGACGTGCAACTGGCCGCCGACATCAACTGGCTGGTGGACCACGTCGAATGGGACGTGGAGGAAGACCTGGCCCGCATCATCGGCGATGCGCCCGCGCACACTGTGGCCAAGGTCGCGCGCAGCGCCGCCCAGGCGCTGCGCCAGTTCGTGGGCGCCCGCATGGCCGGCAAGCCCGATGCCCCCGCCCCCGAGGCCGCGCGTGCGGCAGCGCCCGCCAGCGCGCCCGTTGGTTCCCCCGTGGTATCCCTGCCCGGTTTCGAGAACGACAAGCCATGAGCCGGTTTCTTCGCGGGCTGACCATCCTCTGGGTGGTGTTCCGCTACGGACTCGACGAGCTGGTGCTGTCGAGCTTCGAGCATCCCTGGATGCGCCGCGCACGTGCGGTGCTCACGCTGGGCCGGCGGCTGGACAAGCCGCGCGGCCAGCGCCTGCGCGAGGCCCTGGAGGAGCTGGGGCCCATCTTCGTGAAGTTCGGCCAGGTGCTGTCCACGCGCAGCGACCTGATGCCGCCCGACGTGGCCGAGGAACTGGCCCGGTTGCAAGACCGCGTGCCGCCCTTCGATTCTCAGATTGCGGTGGACACCATCGAGCGCGCCTTCCGCAAGAAGCTGGACCAGGTCTTCGTGAGCTTCGAGCGCGAGCCGGTGGCCAGCGCCTCCATCGCCCAGGTGCACTTTGCCGTGATCAGCGACCGCAACGGCGTGCAGCGCGACGTGGCCGTCAAGGTGCTGCGTCCGGGCATGAAGACCGTGATCGACAAGGACCTGGCGCTGATGCACATGATGGCGCGCTGGGTCGAGCGCCTGTCGGCAGACGGCAAGCGCCTCAAGCCCCGCCAGGTCGTGGCCGAGTTCGACAACTACCTGCACGACGAACTGGACCTGATCCGCGAAGCCTCCAACGCCGCGCAGCTGCGCCGCAACATGGAAGGGCTGGACCTGGTGCTGATCCCCGAGGTGTACTGGGATTTCTGCCGCAACGACGTGATGGTCATGCAGCGCATGACCGGCGTGCCCATCAGCCAGGTCGAGCGCCTGCGCGAAGCCGGCGTGGACATCCCCAAGCTGGCACGCGACGGCGTGACCATCTTCTTCACCCAGGTCTTTCGCGATGGCTTCTTTCACGCCGACATGCACCCGGGCAACATCATGGTCAGCCTGGAGCCCGAGACCTTCGGGCGCTATATCTCGCTGGACTTCGGCATCGTCGGCACGCTGACCGAGTACGACAAGGAATACCTGGCGCAGAACTTCACGGCGTTTTTCCGCCGTGACTACAAGCGCGTGGCCGAGCTGCATATCGAAAGCGGCTGGGTGCCGCCGAGCACGCGCGTGGACGAGCTGGAGGCTGCCATCCGCGCCGTCTGCGAGCCGTACTTCGACCGTCCGCTGGCCGAGATTTCGCTGGGCATGGTGCTGATGCGCCTGTTCCAGACCTCGCGCCGCTTTCAGGTGGAGATCCAGCCGCAGCTGGTGCTGCTGCAAAAGACGCTGCTCAACATCGAAGGCCTGGGGCGCCAGCTGGATCCCAACCTGGACCTGTGGAGCACGGCCAAGCCCTTCCTCGAAAAATGGATGCTGGACCAGATGGGCCCGCAACGGCTGTGGCGCGAGCTGCTGGCCGAGGCACCGCGCTATGCCAAGCTCATTCCCGAGCTGCCGCGCCTGATCCATCGCCGGCTCACGCGCAACTCCGGCGAGCACGACGAACTGCTCAAGGAGCTGCTGCAGCAGCAAAAGCTCACCAACCGCCTGCTGCAGGCCATCGTCAGCGCGGGCATCGGCTTTGTCATCGCGCTGATCCTGCTGCAACTGGTGGTGCGGCTGCGCTGGTACTGAGAACACTGACGGGTTTCCGGACCTCTCCCTTTTCCCACTTTGAAACAGGAGTGCCAGCGTGCTGCTCTCTATGGTGATCGCCTACCTGTTCGTGACCATCGCCATCGGCCTGTGGGCGGCCAGGCGGGTCAAGAACACGGCCGACTTCGCAATTGCCGGGCGCCATCTGCCCATGTACATGATCATCACCACCACGTTTGCCACGTGGTTCGGCTCGGAGATCGTGCTCGGCGTGCCCGCCAAGTTCATCGAGGGCGGCCTGCGCGGCGTGGTCGAAGACCCGTTCGGCGCGGGCATGTGCCTGATCCTGGTAGGCCTGTTCTTCGCGGGCAAGCTCTACCGCATGACGCTGCTGACCATCAGCGACTACTACCGCCACCGCTATGGACGGTCCATCGAGATCGTCTGCTCGCTGATCATCATGCTCAGCTACCTGGGCTGGGTCTCGGCGCAGGTCACGGCCCTGGGCCTGGTGTTCAACCTGCTGTCGGGCGGCATGGTCAGCATTCCCATGGGCATGGTCATCGGCGTGGTGTCAATCCTGGCCTATACGCTGTTCGGCGGCATGTGGTCGGTGGCAGTGACGGACTTCCTGCAGATGATCATCCTGGTCGTCGGCCTGGTGGTGCTGGCCTGGTTTGCCAGCGACATGGCTGGCGGCGCCGGCAAGGTCATCGACCTGGCCGTGAGCCGCGATCTGTTCCAGTTCTGGCCCGAGCCCAGCTGGCATGAAATCCTCTTCTTCTTTGGCGCGGCCATCACCATGATGCTGGGCTCCATTCCCCAGCAGGACGTGTTCCAGCGCGTGATGTCGGCCCACAGCGAGAAGGCCGCCACGCGCGGCACCGTCATCGGTGGCTCGGCCTATATCTTCTTCGCCTTCGTGCCCATGTTCCTCGTGGCCAGCGCGCTGATCATCATGCCCGGCGAGACGGCGGAGCTGCTCAAGCAGGACCCGCAGAAGGTGCTGCCCACCCTGGTCATGGACAAGATGCCCTTCGTCATGCAGGTGCTGTTCTTTGGCGCGCTGCTGTCGGCCATCAAATCCTGCGCCTCTGCCACGCTGCTGGCGCCCAGCGTGACCTTCACCGAGAACATCTGGCGCCAGTTCCGGACCCAGGCCAGTGACCGCGAGATGCTGCTGGCCATGCGCATCAGCGTGCTGGTGTTCAGTGTCTGCGTGCTCGCCTATTCCATCCGCATGGAAGGCACGCCCATCTACGAGCTGGTTTCCAGTGCCTACCAGGTCCCGCTGGTCGGCGCCTTCGTGCCCCTGGTCTTTGGCCTGTACTGGAAGCGTGCCACCACGCAGGGTGCCGTTTTCGCTGTGGGATTGGGCATCGGGGTGTGGGTGGTTTTCATGGCCACACCCGCATTGCATGAGGCATTCCCGCAGCAATTGGCAGGTCTGCTGGCAGCAGTGACTGGCATGGTGGCCGGCTCGCTGGCACCGCAATGGATGGCCAACCGCTCCGAGAAGATTCAGGAATTCAGCGCACCCCACCTGAATTGAGCACCGCATGAACGTATGCGATCAGGTTTCTTGTGTATCTGCTTTTGTTGAGCGCTTGCCGTTTGGTGAACCGTTGCTTTGATGGAAAGCTTTGGTCGGCAACAAGGGTTGACTTTGGTTTCTTGGATGGTTCTGCATATTGGCCGCACACAGGGGGCGGCGATTTTTCGCTCGTGAGTGAAGCATCCGCTGTGCCGTGCCTACGCCGGAGTCGGTGCCCGCCACGGGTGTGCCCGCCCTGGTGTGCATGGGCTTGGCCGTCATGCTGACCGGCCTGGGGATGCGGCGGCGCCCGGCACGGCGCTGAACATGGACGCGGCAGGCGCCCCGGCAGCGGGTCTTGCCGGCATGGGCCTTTGGGGGCAAGGCAGCCGCAGTGTCGGGCGGATGCCTATAATCGAAAGTTTTGCATCTTCTCTCGTACAAGCATTAGCGCCATGCCTATTTATGCATACAAGTGTGGCTCCTGCGGTCATGCCAAGGATGTGCTGCGGAAAATCTCGGATGCTCCGCTGACGACCTGCCCGGCCTGCGGGGCCGAGGCCTTTTCCAAGCAGCTGACGGCTGCCGGCTTCCAGCTCAAGGGCTCGGGCTGGTACGCGACCGACTTCAAGAACAGCGGCAGCAAGGGCGCCGCCACGCCGGCTCCAGCGGCCGACACACCGGCCTCGGATACATCTGCCGCACCTGCGGCAACTGCGCCTGCGCCCGCTGCGGCCCCCGCATCTGCTCCCGCACCCTCCACGGGCCATTGATCAAGGCTTGCATTTCATGTCCGCTCTGCGCAAATGGCTGTTCGCCGGCCTGCTGGTGATTGTTCCTCTGGTGATCACGCTGGGCGTGCTCAACTGGATCATCGGCACGCTGGACCAGACGCTGGCCATCCTGCCCGAGGCCTGGCATCCGGACCGGCTGCTGGGTTTCCACATTCCCGGCTTCGGCGTGGTGCTCACGCTGCTGATCCTGCTGGTGGTTGGCGCTGCGGCCAGCAACTTCATCGGCCGCAAGCTTGTCTCCTGGGGCGATGCGGTGGTCAGCCGCATCCCCGTGGTGCGCTCCATCTATTCCAGCGTCAAGCAGGTGTCCGACACCGTGTTCTCGGACAGCGGCAATGCGTTTCGCACGGCCGTGCTGGTGCAATGGCCGCGCGAAGGCGTCTGGACCGTGGCCTTCGTCACCGGCTCGCCCAGCGGAGAGGTTGCTGCCTATCTGCGTGACGAATACCTGAGCGTCTTCGTGCCGACAACGCCGAACCCGACGGGCGGCTATTTCGTCATCGTTCGCAAGAGCGATTGCATCGAGCTGGAAATGAGCGTGGATGCCGCGCTCAAGTACATTGTTTCGATGGGCGTGGTGACTCCTCCGGATCTCACACTGCCCGCGGAATCCAAATAACGAACTGTCGCGCCCGTCCCGGGCGCAGGAAGCTTTTCATCATGGCCATGCGCTCCCACTACTGCGGTCTAGTGACCGAAGCCCTGATGGGCGAAACCGTTACCCTGTGCGGCTGGGTGAACCGTCGCCGCGACCATGGCGGCGTGATCTTCATCGACCTGCGCGACCGCGAAGGCTATGTGCAGGTGGTCTGCGACCCCGACCGTGCCGAGATGTTCAAGACTGCCGAAGGCCTGCGCAACGAGTTCTGCGTGCAGGTCAAGGGCCTGGTGCGCGCACGTCCCGAAGGCACGACCAACGACAAGCTCAAGAGCGGCCAGATCGAAGTGCTGTGCCACGAGCTGAACGTGCTCAACGCCTCGGTCACGCCCCCGTTCCAGCTGGACGACGAGAACCTGTCGGAGACCGTGCGCCTGACCAACCGCGTGCTGGACCTGCGCCGCCCCTACATGCAGCGCAACATGATGCTGCGCTACCGCACGGCCATCCAGGTGCGCAACTTCCTGGACAAGGAAGGCTTCATCGACATCGAAACGCCCATGCTGGGCAAGAGCACGCCCGAAGGCGCGCGCGACTACCTGGTGCCCAGCCGCGTGCACGATGGCGAGTTCTTCGCCCTGCCGCAGTCGCCCCAGCTGTACAAGCAGATGCTGATGGTGGCCGGCTACGACCGCTACTACCAGATCACCAAGTGCTTCCGCGACGAAGACCTGCGCGCCGACCGCCAGCCCGAGTTCACGCAGATCGACTGCGAGACCTCGTTCCTGGGCGAAGAGGAAATCCGCGCCATCTTCCAGCGCATGATCACCGAGGTCTTCAAGACCCAGCTGGACGTGGATCTGGGCGAGTTCCCGATGATGACGTACCAGGATGCGGCCTTCCGCTTCGGCTCGGACAAGCCCGACCTGCGCGTCAAGCTCGAGTTCACCGAACTGACCGAGGTCATGAAGGACGTGGACTTCAAGGTGTTCTCCACCCCCGCCACGACCAAGGGCGGCCGCGTGGTGGCACTGCGCGTGCCGGGCGGCTCGCAGATCTCGCGCGGCGAGATCGACCAGTACACCGAATTCGTCAAGATCTACGGCGCCAAGGGCCTGGCCTGGATCAAGGTCAACGAAGTGGCCAAGGGCCGCGATGGCCTGCAGTCGCCCATCGTCAAGAACCTGCATGACGCGGCCATTGCCGAAATCCTCAAGCGCACGGGTGCCCAGGACGGCGACCTCATCTTCTTCGGCGCCGACAAGGAAAAGATCGTCAACGATTCCATCGGCGCGCTGCGCCTGAAGGTGGGCCACAGCGAATTCGGCAAGGCCAACGGCCTGTTCGAGAACCGCTGGGCGCCGCTGTGGGTGGTGGACTTCCCCATGTTCGAGCACGACGAGGAAAACGACCGCTGGGCGGCCGTGCACCACCCGTTCACCTCGCCCAAGGACGGCCACGAGGAACTCATGGTCACCGATCCGGGCAACTGCCTGGCCAAGGCCTACGACATGGTCCTGAACGGCTGGGAGCTGGGCGGCGGCTCGGTGCGTATCCACCGCGCCGACGTGCAGAGCAAGGTGTTTGACGCGCTCAAGATCTCGCCCGAAGACGCTCGCGCCAAGTTCGGCTACCTGCTGGACGCGCTGCAGTACGGCGCGCCCCCGCACGGTGGCCTGGCCTTCGGCCTGGACCGCCTGATCACGCTGATGACGGGTGCCGACTCCATCCGTGACGTGATCGCCTTCCCCAAGACCCAGCGCGCCCAGGACCTGCTGACGCAGGCACCTTCGCCCGTGGACGAAAAGCAGCTGCGCGAGCTGCACATCCGCCTGCGCAACCCGCTGGCGGCCACCCAGGGCTGAGGATCAGGCCTGGCGGCTTGATACGAACGGCAGGAGCTGGTGCAGCTTCTGCCGTTTTTCTTTTTGCGGAGAGCTTTCATGCGTTTTCAAGGCATTGCATCGGTGGCGCTGGCTGTGCTGGCAGGGCTGGGCCTGTCCGGCTGCGGGGAAAAGAAGACCGAGCTGGGGCAGGGCGGCTCGGAGATCACCGGCTCCGCCGGGCCCCTGGGCACGAACAATGGCTCGCGCGAACTCGTGCGCTGCGACGCGCCCGTGGCCACGCTGGCCCTGGCCGAGAATCCCAACGGCTACATCATGGGGTCGGGCTACCAGTTGCCCGCCTCGCCCGTGCCGCTGATCAAGCTGCTGGCCCAGCAAAGCGGCTGCTTCCGCGTGGTGGACCGGGGCGCGGGCCTGCGCGGCACGGTGCAGGAGCAGGACCTGAAGAACGCCGGCGTGCTGCGCGAGAACTCCACGGTGCGCAAGGGCCGTGGCTATGAGGCGCAATACACGCTGACGCCCAGCCTGACCTTCAGCGAGCAGGACGCGGGCCGGGGCCTGGCCGGCGTGGTCGGCATGATTCCGGTGCTGCGGGACATCGCGGGGTTGGTCGGCATGGTCGAGCAGGTCAAGTTCAAGGAGGCGCAGACCGCGCTGCTGCTGTCGGACAACGAAACCACCGAACAGGTGGCGGCCGCCACGGGGGCCGCCCGCACCACCGATCTGGGCGTGGGCGGCATGGTGCTGGGCCGCCTGGGCGCGGCGGGCGCGGGCTGGAGCAATACCAACGAGGGCAAGGTCATCGCCGCCGCCTTTCTGGATGCGCACAACCAGCTCGTGCATCAGGTACGCGCGCTGCAGGCCAAGGATCTGCCGCCTCCCGTGGCGACCAAAGCGGCCCAGGGCAAGGGCTGATGCCAAGCATGCCCGGCTACAAGATCCCCGAGTCGGTGCTGGTCGTCATCTACCGCGATGACGGGCGGGTGCTGCTGATGCGCCGCACGGCACCGGCGCCTGAGGGCGGGGAGTTCTGGCAGTCGGTGACGGGCAGCAAGGACCATGAGGGCGAGTCCTGGCGCGAGACCGCGGTGCGCGAGGTGCGGGAAGAAACCGGCATCGATGCCGAGGCGCCCGGCTGCCTGCTGCAGGACTGGGCGCTGGAGAACATCTACACCATCTACCCGGCCTGGCAGCACCGCTATGCGCCCGGTGTATGGCACAACCGCGAGAGGGTTTTCGGCCTGCGGATTCCGTCCTACACCCCTGTGTTCTTGAATCCGAGGGAACATACCGCATCTGCTTGGCATCATTGGCATGGCGCTGCCGAGCGCTGCTACTCCCCGTCCAATGCGGAAGCCATCCTGATGCTGCCGCGATTCGCTCCACTGGAGCTGGACTGATCCCGATCCCTGTGTTCCTGACCGCCTATGACTGACAACGTGAAATCCTCCCACGAGGTGGACCCCGGCCCGTCCATACTGCGCGTCGCGACCTACAACATCCACAAGGGCGTGCAGGGCATGGGTCCCGTGCGCCGTCTTGAGATCCACAACCTGGGCCACGCCGTGGAGCAGCTCGATGCCGACATCGTCTGCCTGCAGGAAGTGCGCAAGATGAACCACAAGGAGGCCGCCTACTTCGAGCGCTGGCCCCAGGTGTCGCAGGCGGAGTACCTGGCTCCCCTGGGCTACGAGGCCGTCTACCGCACCAATGCCTACACGCGCCATGGCGAGCACGGCAACGCGCTGCTGACACGCTGGCCCGTGGTGGGCCACCAGCACGAGGACATCTCCGACCACCGCTTCGAGCAGCGGGGCCTGCTGCATGTGGAGGTGGAGGTGCAGAACCGGCGCGTGCACACCATCGTGGTGCACCTGGGCCTGATCCCCGGCAGCCGCGTGCGCCAGGTCTCCCAGCTCAAGCGCTTCATCGAGCGCGAGGTGCCGCCCGGCGCGCCCGTGGTGGTGGCTGGCGACTTCAACGACTGGGGTGGCCAGATCAAGCGCATGCTCGGCGGTTTCGGCCTGTACGAGTACGACGAATTGCCCAGCGTGCCCACCTATCCCTCGCGCCTGCCGCTGGCCCAGCTGGACCACGTCTACGTGCGCGGCCTCACCCCGCTGGGCCTGCATGTGCCCAAGGGACGTATCTGGTGGCGCATGTCCGACCATCTGCCGCTGATTGCCGAATTCCGCCTCTAGCCCCGGGTTCTGTCACACAAGCCATTCTTTCGCTATTGAAATGATAGCTTTCGGCGCGGGCAGAACCTGCGTTTGGGTGGAAAATCCCTTGCGTGCCATGCCGTGGGTTTCGCTGTTACCATGCCAGCCATGTTCAGAGAACTCGTCGACATGAAACAAGACAGCCAGGCCGAGGGCAGCCCCGTCTCGGTCAAGATCCGCGAACGGTTGAAGCAGGCGCAAAAGCGCTTTCATGCGAACGACAACATCTCCGAATTCATCGAGCCTGGTGAACTCGAGCTGTTGCTCGACGAAGTCCAGGACAAGATGCAGGGCGTGCTCGACAGCATGGTCATCGACACCACGCACGACCACAACACGCGCGCCACGGCGCGCCGCGTGGCCAAGATGTATGTCAACGAGGTGTTCCGGGGCCGCTACGTGGCGCAGCCCGCCATCACCGAGTTCCCCAACGCCGAGCACCTCAACGAGCTGATGATCGTCGGCCCGATCACGGTGCGCAGCGCCTGCAGCCACCATCTGTGCCCGGTGATCGGCAAGATCTGGATCGGCGTGCTGCCCAACAAGAACACCAATGTCATCGGCCTGTCCAAGTACGCGCGACTGGTGGACTGGATCATGGGCCGCCCCCAGATCCAGGAAGAGGCCATCATCCAGCTGGCCGACCTGATCCTCGACAAGACCCGCCCCGACGGCCTGGCCGTGGTCATGGAGGCTTCGCACTTCTGCATGTCCTGGCGCGGTGTGCGCGAGATGGACAGCAAGATGCTGAACTCCGTCATGCGCGGCGCCTTCCTCACCAATCCTGAACTGCGCCGCGAGTTCCTCTCGCTGGTGTCCAGCCGCAGGTAAACCCCCGGGGTGGCGTCCTCGGACGCCTCACACAACACCCCAGGCTGCGCAGTGCGCGGCCTTTTTTCTTTCCTGCGCCACGCCCCGCTTTCCCCCGGACCTGCCCATGTCGCTGCAAGCCTTTGCCCTGATCATCGTCGCCGGCCTCATCCATGCCGGCTGGAACATCGTGGCCAAGAAGGCAGGCGGTGATTCGCGCTTTGCCTTCTTCACCTCGGTCATCATGATGGTGATCTGGGCACCGCTGGGCTGGTGGGTGGGGCGCGATGTGGTGCCCACATGGGGGCGCAGCGAATGGCTGGTGGTGCTGGCCAGCGGCCTGCTGCACGTGGCCTACTACGTGACCTTGCTGCGCGGCTACCGCAGCGCGGACCTCACCGTGGTCTATCCGCTGGCGCGCGGCTCGGGGCCGCTGCTGTCGTCCATGGTGGCGGTGGTCTTTCTGGGGGAGCAGATTTCCTCGCTGGGCGTGCTGGGCATTGCCGGCGTGGTGGTTGGCGTGTTCCTGATCGCGGGAGGCCCCGGCCTGCTGCGCGCGCGCCATGATCCCGAAGCCCGCGAACGGCTCAGGATGGGCCTGTGGTACGGCCTGCTGACGGGCGCTTTCATCGCCAGCTACACCGTGGTGGACGGCTATGGCGTGAAGCTGCTGCTGATGTCGCCCATTCTCATCGACTACATGGGCAACTTCGTGCGCGTGTTCCTGCTGGCGCCCGTGGTGCTGCGCGACCTGCCCACGGCCCGGCATCTGTGGCGCGCGCAGTGGCGCTTCGCGGCCCTGGTGGCGCTGATCAGCCCCATCGCCTACGTTCTCGTGCTCTATGCCATGCAGGATGCGCCCATGTCGCACGTGGCGCCTGCCCGCGAGGTCTCCATGCTGTTCGCGGCGCTGATCGGCGGGCACATGCTGCGCGAAGGCGATCGCCTGGCACGCATTGCGGGCGCGGTGTGCATCGCGGTGGGCGTGACCGCGCTGGGCCTGGGCTGAGCGCCATGGCCGCGATGCAGGTTCTGGGCTGCGATTTCAGCAGCCGGCCTACGGCGCGCAAGCCCATCACCATGGCCCTGGGCCATTGGCTGGCTGATGGCCAGGTGGTCCTGCAGGAGTTGCTGGAGTTCGCCTCGCTGCAAGAATGGTCCGCCTGGCTGGCCCGGCCCGCCGACGCCAAGCAGGGCGCCTGGGTGGGTGGCTTCGACCTGCCTTTCGGCCTGCCCCGCGAGCTGGTGGAGCAACTGGGCTGGCCCACGGACTGGGCGGCCTGCATGGACCATTACGCCGGCCTCACGCGCCAGGCCATACGCGAGCAGTTCAAGGCCTTTTGCGCGGCGCGGCCCGTAGGCGGCAAGTTCGCGCACCGGGCCACGGACGGGCCTGCCGGTGCCAGCCCTTCCATGAAATGGGTGAACCCGCCCGTGGCCTACATGCTGCATGCGGGGCTGCCCTTGCTGCGCGCGGCCGGCGTGCATCTGCCCGGCCTGCAACGGCCAGGCGAAGGCGATGCGCGCCGCGTGGCGCTGGAAGCCTACCCGGGCATGCTGGCGCGTGCCGTGATCGGCCGCCTCAGCTACAAAAGCGACGAACCCGCGCGGCAAACGCCCGAACGCCATCAGGCGCGCGTGCAATTGCTGGCGGCGCTGGAGCGCGGCGACAACCCGCTGGCCCTGCGCCTGCGTATCGACGCAGAAGAAACCCGCAACCAGTTGCTGGCAGACGGCAGCGCAGACCGGCTGGACGCCGCAATCTGCATGCTGCAGGCCGCCTGGGCGGCGGCCCGCCATGCGCAGGGCGATGCGCTCTACGGGCTGCCGCACGACCTGGACCCGCTGGAAGGCTGGATCGTCACGGCGCAAGCCTGACCCAAGCCGCGCTGGAACATGCGATGAATAGAAAAGAGAGAAGCGATGCCCACCTTTGAAACCTTGCTGGCCTTTTTCGGCGTGGCCGTGCTGCTGGGCCTGAGCCCGGGGCCCGACAACCTGTTCGTGCTCATGCAATCTGCCCAGCGCGGCTGGCGCGTGGGACTGTGCGTGGTGCTGGGCCTGTGCCTGGGGCTGGTGGTGCATACGGCGGCCGTCGCGCTGGGGCTGGCGGCGCTGGTGGCCGCATCGCCACTGCTGTTCATGGCCATCAAACTGTGCGGAGCAGCCTACCTGACCTGGCTGGCCTGGGGCGCGCTGCGCGCCGTGGCCCGGCCGGGCGAGATGCCGCCCGCTGGCGCAGCCGACCCGCTGACCCCCGCACGGGCGCTGCGCTGGGTGGGGCGTGGCGTGGTGATGAACCTCACCAATCCCAAGGTGCTGATCTTCTTCCTGGCCTTTCTGCCGCAGTTCGCGGACCCTGCGCGCGGCAGCGTGGCCACCCAGGTGATGGTGCTGGGCTGCGTGTTCATGCTGGCGGCGCTGCTGGTGTTCGGCGCCATCGCCTGCTGCTCCGGCTGGTTCGGCGTGCTGCTGCAGCGATCCGTGCGTGCGAAGAACTGGCTCAACCGCGTGGCCGGGCTGGTCTTCCTGGGCATGGCTGTGCGGCTGGCCCTGGTGCAGCGTTAGTGTCGTGAGTTGGAGTTTCTTGGAAGCATAAAAGATGCCGAGAATCGCCACCATACTGCGTTGCAAATCCTCGCAATAGCTACGTGCCTTGCAAGCGCGGGCAGCGTCGCAGAGGGCCCGCAACCGGGCAACCCGAAGGGAAGCAGCCTGCCAGCACGCCGACGGACAGGGCCAGTTGCTGCATATCAGCCTGTGCGTACGGTCCGATCACGTCGTCGATGTCCGGCGGGTTGATGTGGTCCTATGCTTGCGGATCATCCACCCATTCATGGTCGATGTGGTTGCGCTTCATGGGCATGTCAGAACGAGTGCGTCATGCCGATGTCCCAGGCGGTGGCCCGCGTGAGCATTTCGGTCTTGGCCGAGCCGACGTTGACGTACAGGCTGGTCCGCTGGCTCAGCGAATGCTCGTAGCCGGCAAACAGCTTGACGGAGGTGTTGCGTGTCCCGGCTGGATCGAGTCGGCCAATGCCGCCATAAGCCCGACCGACTCCCTTGAGCGGTGCCTCGACCGAGAAGGTCGCGCTCCTGGCCGCGTAGGTCGCGATGGCCCCGCCTTTCGCGCTCCCGACGCTCACGATGGGGCGCAGCACGCCAAAGTTGTAGGAGGCGCTGGCGATGTAAAGCCGGTTGTGGGCGTCCCAGCCGTCGAACCCCAAGCCCGCCATGACCGGACCCTGCCGATACTGCAGGTTCAAGCCGTAGACGCGTTTGCGGTTGCCCTCGCCTGCGGCGACGGCGAATTCGCCGCTGAAACCGCCGAACGACGGGCTTTTGTAGCCCACCGTGTTGCTGTGGCGGATGGCGGTGCCGTCCATGCTGGTCAGCACGCCGCCGTTGTTGATGGCGCTGGCATTGAAGCCCGCGTAGGTGTACGGGGCACCCAGCTGGCTCACATAGCTCCAGAAGGTCGGGTCCGCAGTGATCGCGACGTTGTACGCCGGCGTGTTCTCCCGCCCCAGGTAGACTTCGCCCCAGCGCTTGTGACCGATGGCCACGATGGAGCCACCTTGCCAGAAGGTCGGAAAGGTCGGTGTTCCGGTGTCCGGCGAGAAGCGGTGCTCGATCTTGAAGCGCGCATAGAGGCCGTCGCCCAGGTCTTCCCGGCCTCGAAAGCCGAGCAGCGAGGCCTGGCCTTGCTGCATCGCCGAGGCACCCGGCTTGCCCTGGCCTGTGTTGGCGGCGCTGGACGTGCCGGGATTGGCCCTGCCGAAGCCCATGCTGATCTTGCCGTAGATCTCCACGGACGATTGCGTTGATGATTGCGCCGATGCCGGGGGGGAGGCCACGGCGCAGAGCAGCGCGGCGGAAATGAGGGTCGAACTGTTCATGAGAGGGGCCTCCTGTTGTTTGCAATGCCGTGGCGTGGCGCCATGCCTGCCACCACGGGGTGATCGAGCGGCGCCGGTCCTGAACCGGCGGCGCCGCCGGGTGAACCCCGGGCGCTCACCTGCGGCGAGAAGAACTCTCGGTTGATGGCAAGGAACTGGGCCTGTGCCGGCGGCAGGCGCACGTCTTCGTAGATCGCCTGAGGCGGACAGAACGACACGCACACGCCGCAGTCGATGCATTCGTCGGGATGGATGTAGAAGGTACGCGGTCCTTCGTAGATGCAGTCGACAGGACAGCACTGCGTGCACGCACTGTCCTTGCAATCAACGCAGGCGGCCGTGATGACGTGTGGCATGACATGTCGCCTGGGTGCTCAAGCCGCTGTATGCGGCGTCGACCGATCGCCGAGCGCGATCGCGGGCACGTCGGGGTTGGGGCCGGCGCGGTCGCCGGGGTCGGCGCCTTGCGCGCGCAAGGTGCGCTGGACCGAGTGCACATCGACGTGGCGCACGAGCACGCCGGCATCCAGCGCCAGCGCCGCCGCGACGCCGGCGGCCTCGCCCATCGCCATGCACGGGGGGATCTCGCGCGAGATCTTCTGTGCCGCGTGCGTGGCCGAGTAGTGGCGCCCAGCCACCAGCAGGTTGTCGATGCCGCGCGGCAGCAGCGAACGGTAGGGGTAGTAGTAGTCGCGGCCGCGCGCCACGCTGTCCCCGAAGCGGGTGCGCTGCATCACGTCTTCCTTGGTCATCACGTACTCGCCTTCGAGCAACCGCGTCTGGCGCACGCCGGTCTGCGGCGCGACATCGATCACGAAGCATTTCGAGAAGCCGGGCAGCCGCGCGCGGATGAAGTCCACCGTGCGGTAGATCGCCTCGCGGCCCAGGATCTCGGCGCGCGTCAGATCCTCGACCTTGGTGCCGTCCAGCCCGGTGATGTGCGGGCAGTTGCACCACACGATGCCGGGCAGGGGCGTTTTCAGCCACCAGTTGGCCCAGCTTCCGCCCAGCACCCGCTTGATCTCGCGGTCGAGCGCGTCAAAGACCTCGGGTTCTTCGCGCTCGAAGCGTTCCGCTTCGTCCGTGTCAACGCCACCCAGGCGGAACACCGTGGTCATGATGTAGTTGCCGTTGATGTTCGCCGCGTTGGCTGCGGCCGCCACATCAAGGTCGCCCGTGGCGTCGATCACCACGTCGCCGAGGATCGCCTCGCGGCCGTTTTTGGTGTCGCAGACCACGCCCTTGACCCTGCCGTCCTCGACCAGCGTGCGCGAGAACCAGGAATGCAGCCGCAGATCGATGCCGTGCAGCTTTACCAGGTCGAGCGAGACACGCTTCCACGCCTCCGGGTCGAAGGCCGCGGCGAAGCACACCGGTTGTGGCTTGCGGTGGCTGTGGAAGTCGTGCGCGCCCCAGCGCTTCCAGCGCGCGATGTTGTCGGGCGCCCCACCCCACTCGGACTGCCGCGGGAAGCGTGCCAGACCGAGCGATTCCATGCGCGCGATCATCTCCAGGCATGTGCCGCGCACCGATATCTCGTGCAGGTGGCTGTCCCACATGTCGTCTAGCACCAGCACCATGCCGCCCGAGGCCAGACCGCCGAGGTGGTTGTAACGTTCTAGTAGCGTGACACGGGCACCGTTGCGTGCCGCGCCCAAGGCGGCCGACAGCCCGGCCGGGCCGCCGCCCACCACCACCACGTCGGATCGGGCGGCGATGCGCACGTCGCGCGCGTCTTCGCGCAGGCAGTCATTGATCATGTTCATGTCGAAACCTCCCAAAAAATGCAGCGGCCGCAGCTACAGGTCCACACGGGCGATCGCGATGCCGCTTTCGCCTGCCACCGAGTACAGGAGGAAGAGGCGGCCGTCTTCCTCGAACAGCGCCGGGTCGCGCAGCTCGCGCACCGGCTCGTAGACAGCTCCGCGCACGGACGGCTTCAGCGGCAGCGTGGCGCCTTCCCAGGCGGTCTCGGGCTGCAGCACGGTGGCAGCCGACGTGGCGCACCAGTGCTGCCAGTCGGGGCGCAGGTCGATCGTCGAGTGCAGGATGCGTTCCGGCGTGTGTCCGACCTCGGTGTGGAAGACGTGCAGCAGGTCGTCGCGAACGATCACCGCGCAGTGGCGGAACGCGGGCCCGAAGCAGATCGGCCCCACCTCGAAGCTGCCCAGGCCGTCGCGCGAGCGGTAGAGCACGCCCGGCATCGCCAGCGCATAGGTCCAATCGCCGTAGCGGAACACGCGGAAGTACGATGCGCCCAGCGGCTCGGGCCGTGCGCTGAAGTGCAGGCCGTCAGACGAAGTAGCGACCTTGGTGCGCTGGTTGCCGATCCACCAGCTCGCCTCGCCGAACAGCTTCTCGTGGCCGTCGGTGGCGTCGCGATCGGCAAAGGCCACGCCGTGGAAGTACATGCGGATCGAACGGCTTGCCTCGTCGATGTGTACGTCCGGCGAGGCCACGTGATCCAGGCAGGTCGACTCTTGCAACTGCAGCGCCCCGGGCGCGTGGAGGGTCCACGGGCCTTCCGGGTCGTCGGCGTAGGCGAGCCGGATGTGCCGGCCGTGGTGATGGGCGAAGTACAGGTAGTAGCGGCCCAGCGGTGCGTCCACCCAGGCGGGGACGCGGATCAGCGACGGGCCGTTGATATTGCCGCCCAAGCTTGGGTGCAATGCGGGGAGGATGATGGGGTGGGTGCCCAGCCGTGTGATCTTCATGATGCGGGGTCTTGATGGAAAGACGAGTCGGCCCGCGCGGCGCCCTGGGCGCTGCGTGAGGTTCAGGAAAGGGATGCGGAACGGAGCGTGCTACTTCGCTGGGCGGACCTGCCGGATCAGGCTGCCCCACCGGTCATACGAAGCCTGCAGCAGGCTCGCCATCTCGGCGGGCGTGGAGGCCTGCGCCTCATAGGCCGCTTCGCGGAAGCGCTTGCGGATATCGGACTCGGCCAGAATCTGCGCGAACATGCGATGGAGCTTGTCGACGATCTCGGGCGGCATGTGCGCCGGGCCCAACCAGCCGAGCCAGGTGTCGATGTCGAAGTCGCGGTAGCCCTGCTCGGCGAGCGTCGGCACGCCCGGCAGCAGATCGTTGCGCCTGGGGGCAGCCACGCCCAGCATCTTCACCTTGCCGGTTTTGGTGAATTGCAGCGCCCCGCTGCCTGCGGCGAACATCGCCTGGATCCGGCCCGCGAGGAGATCCTTTCCGACATCGCCCGCGCCTTTGTACGGGATGTGCTCCATGTCGAGGCCGGCCTGCCGGTTCAGCATCTCGCCGTAGATGTGGAACGCGGTCCCGATGCCGGCCGACGCGTAGGTTAGCGTGCGAGGGTGCGCCTTGGCATACGAGACGAACTCCTTCACCGTGTTCACCCCGAGACTTTCGTGGGCCACAAGGACCACGCTGCCGACGGCGCCCAGCGAGATCGGCGTGAAGCTCTTCATCGGGTTGTAGGGCACGCTGTCATGCACGTGCGGTGCCTGTGTCAGCGCGGAGTCCGGCGTGTACAGCAGCGTATGGCCGTCCGGCGCGGAGCGCGCGGTCTCGGCGGCGGCCAGCATCATGCTGGCGCCGGGCCGGTTCTCGACCACCACCGGTACACCGGCCAGTGCCTGCAGCTTCTCGGCCACCAGGCGGGCCGTGATGTCGGTGCCGCCGCCAGCGGCCACGCCCACCAGGATGCGGATCGGCTTGCCGGGTTGCGGGAACGATGGCGATGAGGCCACCGCGCAGGAGCCAGCGCAAAGAGCGACGATCAACCCTGCCAGTTTCGAGACCATGGTCCGCACTCCTTTGATCATCTCGGAGCGCCATCGCTTCCGAATGACCAAAGAGTACGTGGCGCCTGGTGTTCCGAAAAGTGACGTATTCTGATATGGCAATAGCTTTTGGATATGCATCAATGGACGCGATCAAGGACCTCGTCAGGCGCATGCGCTTCAGCCATCTGCAGATGCTCGTCGAACTCCAGCAACGGGGTAGCGTCCGGGCTGCGTCAGAGGCGCTGAACCTGAGCCAGCCCGCCGTCAGCAAAGCACTCGGCGAAGTCGAGCGGGCGTTCGGCTTCGAACTGTTCATCCGCGGCGCCCGGGGCCTCAAGCCGTCGCTCAAGGGCGAGGTCGTGTTGAGTGGGGCAGCCGTATTGATGACGGAGCTGGCCCACATGCTGGCCGATGCGCAGCAGGCCGGCCCGAAGGCCCGGACCACCATCCGCCTCGGCGCGTTGCCCTTCACGGCGCAGGTGCTGGTGCCGAAGCTGCTGACCCGATTGCACAAGGGGTCCGAGGCGTGGCAGGTCGAGCTCGCCGAAGGCAGCGTCAAGGATCTCTTTGACGCGGTGCTGCGCGGCGACCTCGATGCGGCACTCAGCGGCTACAGCGCGGCGACGATCTCGGGCAGCGGGACCCAGCGCCTGCGCTACGACAAGCTGTCCGAAGAACGCTTTGTCGTTGTGGCCGCTGCGGGGCATGCGTTGACGCGCCGGCGCCGCGTGGGATGGTCCGAGCTCGCCGGCGAGGACTGGATCCTGCCCAGCCCCGGCTCCTTCCTGCGTCAGGCGGTGGAGGCCCGTTTCGTCTCTGCGGGCATCGCCGCGCCGGTGCCTTGGATCGTCTCCAACAGCCCGGTCGGTAATCTCGGCATGGTGGCCCAGGGGCTGGGCATCGCCAGCGTGCCCGCATTGACGATGGGTGATGCCGAGCGCTCGGGACGGATCGGCCGCGTGCGGGTACAGCCGGAGATCGAACCTGCGGCCGTGGCCATGGTCTATCGCGATGGCACGCAGGATCAGGCGCGCGTTGCCGCGCTGCGGCAGGCCGCGCGGGCGCTGGGAGAAGGCGGTTGATTCGGCGCGATACGAACAACGCCGTGCTGTCGCGCCAGGCGGTGCGCGGCTGTCCGCATCTTTCTGAAATGGACTTCCTGCGCCCGGCACTAGGACAAATCTGTTTTTCCCGCAAGGAGCCGCGCACGGGCATGGCCGTGGCACAGTCCCTCCTGTCCGGAGGGCGCATCGCGCGGCCCCGGGGCTGAAGGATCGCCATGCCCCGGCCGCCGCAGGGCCTCGTGCCTCCATCTTCCGCGCGGTTTTATTGATGGACGGCTTTCGCCATGCCTGACTTGTCCCGTGTTCTTCGCTGGTCCGCCGGCCTGTTGCTGGTTGCCGCGTCCGGGCTGGCGCTGCTGTGGGGTGCCGCCTGGCTGGTGGGCAGTCAGCTGAGCCAGCCGCAGCGCAGGGCGGTCGGTGTCCCGCCTGCGGACTGGCCCGCCCACAGCCTGCAATGGGCGACAGAGGACGGTGGCCGGATCAGGGGGTGGCTGGCCACGGGCCGCACCGGCCGTGGCGTGGTGCTCCTGCTGCATGGCGTGCGTGCCGACCGGCTGGCCATGCTGGCGCGTGCGCGCACGCTCCATCGGCAGGGGTACTCCGTCTGCCTGATCGACCTGCCCGCGCATGGCGAAAGCAGTGGCGAGCGCATCGGCTTCGGCATGGCGGAGGGCGCGGGCGTGCGTGCCGCCATGGCCTATGTGCGGCAACAGCTGCCGGGTGAGAAAGTGGCGGTGATCGGCGTCTCGCTGGGGGGCGCGGCCCTGCTTCTGTCCCATGTGGCGCCGGGGCCGGATGCGGTGGTGCTGGAGTCCGTGTTCCCCGACATCCGGCAGGCCATAGACAACCGCGTGCGCGCGCACATCGGCTGGCTGGCGGACGTGGTCACGCCCTTGCTGGCGTGGCAGTTGCCGCTGCGCCTGCATCTGGAGCTGGCGCAACTGCGTCCCATCGACCATGTGAAGGCGCTGGGCGCTCCCGTGCTGATCGCGGCCGGGCTGCAGGACCGGCACACCACGCCCGCAGAAACCCGCGAGCTGTTCGATGCGGCGCGTGAACCCAAGGCGCTGTGGATGGTGGAGGGCGCCGCACATGTGGACCTGTACGACTACGCGCCCAAGCCCTACGAGCAGCGGGTGCTGGGATTCCTGGATCGATATCTGGGCCATTGATGGAGACAATGGCGGGCAGGCCTTGATCGGCCCATCCGATGCCGTCTCCACCAAGCCCATGCCACAGACCACGGCCCACACCATTGCCATTGCCCAGGTCCTGCAGATCGTGCAGGGCGTGCAGCGCAATGGCATGGATGTGCCAGCCATCCTGCGCCGCGCCGGTATTGCGCCGGCCCTGCTGGATGCGCCGCTGTCGCGCGTGACCCAGGCGCAGTACGCGGCGCTGATCCGCGTGCTGCGCCGCGTCTGCCGCGACGAGTTGTGGGGCCTGTGCCGCCATCCGCTGCCCGTGGGCAGTTTTGCCCAGGCCTGCCGCACCATGCTGCCCTGCCGCACGCTGGGCGAGGCATTGCAGGCCGGGCTGCGTTTCTACCGCCTGGTGCTGCGCGATTTCGCTCCCCGGCTGCAGGTGGTGGATGGCGTGGCCCGCATCGCCATGGTGTCGCTGTGCGAGCGTGATGCGCCGCTGGCCTATGCCGAGCGGTCCTTTTGCTTTCTGGGCTATGGCGTCATGTCCTGGCTGGTGTCGCGCAGGATAGAACTGACGGGCGTGTGTGCGCCGGCCGGAGCCAGCATGCCATATGGCACGGAAGCGCAGCGCCTGTTCCTGGCTCCGCTGCAGCGGGACCGCGACTTCACGGGGCTGGAGTTCGATGCGCGCTGGCTGGAGCTGCCCGTGGTGCAGACCCCGGAGAGCCTGGCCGAATTCCTGGACCAGGCGGCCATGGGCCTGGTGATCCGCTACCGCGACCGCACGCGCCTGGGCGAGCGCATCCGCCGCCTGCTGCGCCGCGATCTGGCGGGGGAGCTGCCTTCGCTGGAGCAGGTGGGCGCCGCGCTGTCCATGACGCCGCAGACGCTGCGCCGCCGCCTGCGCGACGAAGGCCTGGGCTTCCAATCCCTCAAGGACGACCTGCGCCGCGACGCCGCCATCGAATTGCTGAACCTCCCGGATCTGACCCTGGCCGACATCGCGGCCCGCGTGGGGTTTGCGGAGGCCAGCACCTTTCACCGCGCCTTCAAGGGCTGGACCGGCCTGCCGCCGGGCGCCTACCGGCAGGCCCAGCATCGCGGCCGCTGATCTTTTTTGCCAATCATTTTGAGACGATCGGCGATTGGTGGCTGAAGGCCCGGTGGCCACACTGTCCATGGACCCTGCCACTGCGGCAGGGCACACCGCCCCGCCAACGAGGGCGGAGCACCGAAGGACAAGGAGACAAGCCATGGAATCGAGCCGACGCGGCTGCCTGCGGGCAGCGCTGGCATGCGCTGCCAGCGCCTCACTGGGTGCCGCCCTGGGAACGGCATCGCCGATCGCCTTTGCACAGCCGGCAGGCGGAGCCTATCCGTCCAGGCCGCTGCGCATGGTGATTCCCTATCCGGCGGGTGGCGGCACGGACATCATCGGCCGCATCATTGCCCAGCAACTGAGCCAGGCCTGGGGCCAGCCGGTGGTGGTGGAGAACCGGCCGGGCTCCAGCGGCATCATCGGCAACGATGTGGTGGCCAAGTCGGCGCCCGACGGCCATACGCTGCTGCTGGGCATCACGGCCATGATCCAGTCGCCGGCGCTGTACGCCAGGATGCCTTATGACGTGCTCAAGGACTTTGCCCCCGTATCGCAGGTGGCCTTGTCCTCGGACCTGTTCGTGGTGCCGCGCGACGTGCCGGCCACGACGCTGCAGGAGTTCATCGCCCTGGTCAAGGCCCATCCGGGCAAGTACAGCAACGGCAACTACGGCAACGGCACTTCCTCGCACATGCATGGCGAGCTGCTGCGTGCCCGGGCCGGGCTGGATCTGGCGCTGATTCCCTACAAGGGCGCGGCGCCGCTGGTCAACGATGTGCTGGGCGGGCAGCTGTCGTCGGGCTTCATCGATGTGTCCTCGGCCAATGCGCACCTGAAGTCCGACAAGATCCGCATCCTGGCCATCACCGGCATGCAGCGCCATCCGGCGCTGCCCGAGGTGCCCACCTTTGCCGAGCTGGGGCTGGCGGGCTTCGAGGCCAATGGCTGGTTTGCCACCTTCGTGGCGGCGGGAACGCCCCGGCCCATCGTGGACAAGCTCTCGGCCGAGGTGCGGCGCATCGTGGCCTCGCCCGAACTCAGCGGCCGCCTGGCAGCCATGGGGCTGCGCCCGGTGGGCGGCACGCCCGAGGAGCTGGCCTCCGTCATGGCGCGTGACATGCCGCGCTGGGCGCGCATCGTGAAGGAGGCGGGAATCAGGCTGGAGTAGCCGACGCTGCCCGCGCCCGTGCCCCGTCTTCGCTGTCGCCACCGTCCTGGCCAGGCTGCAGGGGCTGTGGCCAGGCAGGCTGCGGCGGTCGCAGCTGCTCCAGCACACAGCTGAGCCGCAGCACGCCCAGGTCGTCAAAGCGGCGGCCCGCGATCTGCACGCCGATGGGCAGCTGCCCGTCATGCCCGCAGGGCACGGACGCGGCGGGCTGCTCGGACATGTTGTAGGGCACGGTGAAGGCAATGTGCTCCAGCGGTCGCAACGGGTCGTTGGTGGGGCTGGGCAGGTGTGCCGGGAAAGCCGTGATGGGCGCCACGGGCGACAGCACATAGTCGAAGGCCGCCGTGGCACGCACCGTGGCCACGCGCAGCAGGTGCGATTGCTGGCTGGCCACGAACAGCTGGGTGGCGGTGATGGACCGGGCACTGTCGGCCCAGTCGCGGATGAAGGGCAGGACCACGCTGCGCTGGGCGTCCGGCAGCGACTGCATTTCCACATGCGAGCGCATGCGCCAGAAATGGTCGAGGCCGTCGAGCATGTCGCGGGTGAGCCAGGGCTGGATGATCTCGATATGGGCGCCGGCCGATTCCAGCCAGGCCGCAGCCTGCTCCACCACGGCACGCACGCGGGGCTGCAGGGGCAGGCCGCAGCCGGCATCCAGCAGCAGGCCTATGCGCAGGCCGCGCACCTGGGCGGGGTCCATGTCGAAGCCGCTCCAGGCAATGTCCTGGTGCGGCAGTCCCATGCTGTCGCGCGCATCGGGCAGGGACAGCGCCTGCATCATCAGCGCGGCATCGGCCACGCTGCGCGTCATGGGGCCGGCGCAGCGGCCGGTATAGGGCGGGTCGATGGGCACGCGGCCCAGGCTGGGCTTGAGGCCGAAGATGCCGCACCAGCCTGCGGGCAGGCGGATGGAGCCGCCAATGTCCGTGCCCACATGCAGCGGCCCGTAGCCGGCCGCCGCAGCGGCGCCCGCGCCTGCGCTGGAGCCGCCCGGCGTCTTGTCCGGATCCCAGGGGTTGAAGGTGTTGCCGTGCAGCGAGGACAGGCCCGAGGACAGCATGCCGTAGTCGGGCATGGTGGTCTTGGCGAAGAGGATGGCGCCCGCCTCGCGCAGCCGTGCTGCGGGCGGTGCGTCCAGCGGGGCGGCGACCTGGGGCGTGGCGGCCGTGCCCACGGGGGTGGGGTCGCCGCGCGTGGCGATGTTGTCCTTGACCGTGGCGGGGACGCCGTCGAGCAGGCCTGCCGGCTCGCCGCGCAGCCAGCGGGCCTCGCTGGCGCGTGCCTGGGCCAGTGCGGCCTCGGGGCGCAGCAGGTAGGTGGCGCCCAGGGCCGGCTCCCAGCGCTGCACATGGGCCAGCAGCTCTTGCATGACCTCGACGGGCGAGAGGCTGCGCTCCCGGTAGGCGCGCAGCAGCGCATGGGCGGGTAGGTCGTGCAGGGCCTGTGTCGTTCCAGTCATCGCGGCTTCCTCGAGGATGGTGGTTCCAGCGGCAGATCTGCCGCAGTGTGGCCCGGGGCCACCGGCGCGCCTGTCGCCTGTGGCTCAGCCGGTGCGCGGTTCAGGCGGCGCGCGGCTCAGGCGGCCCAGGACAGTGCCGAGAGATCGTTGACGAAGATGGGCATGTCCTTCCACAGTCCGCGCAGGTTCTTGTTGGCCACGGTGACCCATTGCGGCGTGTAGAGGAAGGCGTGCACGCAATCCTGGGCCAGCAGGCGCTGGGCATCGCCCAGCAGGCGCGAGCGGTCGGCGGGGCGCGAGGCGTTCTTGATCTTGTCGTACAGCTCGTTGAACTGGGCAGACTCGTAGCCCCAGTAGTAGTCGGGCTTGGCGAAGTTGCCCAGATCGAAGGGCTCGACATGGGAGATCAGCGTCAGGTCGTAGTTCTTGAGGGTGTAGGTGCCCGACAGCCACTGCGCCCATTCGACGTTCTGCAGCTTGGCGCGGATGCCGATCTTGGCCAGCTGCGCGGCAATCACCTCGCCGCCCTGGCGCGCGTAGGGCGTGGGCGGCAGCGTCATGGTCAGCTCCAGCGGGGTCTTGACGCCGGCCTCGGCCAGCAGCGCCTTGGCCTTTTCCACGTCGAAGGGGTTGATGCCCGTGGTGTCCACATAGCCAAAGGCCGTGGGCACGTAGTAGCTGCCGATGGGCAGGCCGTAGCCGTCACCCGCGCCGTCGATCACGGCCTTGCGGTCTATGGCCGCGGCGATGGCGCGGCGCACGCGCGCATCGCCCAGGGGCTTGCGTGCGTTGTTCATGGCCAGGATGGTCTTGGCGCGCGAGCCGCTGACCACGACCTGGAAGCGCCCGTTGGCCTTGAACTGGGCCACGCTGCGCGGCGTCACGCGCGGAAAGGCGTCGACGTCGCCAGCCAGCAGCGCAGCGACCTGGGCCGCAGGGTCGGAGATGAAGCGAAAGCTGGCGCGGCGAATGCGCAGGCCGGAGGCCATGCGGTGCTGCGGCCAGGCCGTGAGCGTGACCGAGGCGCCCTTGCTCCAGTTGCCCAACTGGTAGGGCCCCGTGCCCACGGGGCGCGTGGCGTTGGTGGCCGCGCTCTTGGGCTCGACGATGATGGAAGTCGCCTGGCCGAGCACGAAGAGGAAGTCGGGATCGATGTCCTTGTTGATCACGACCACGGTGTGGTCGTCCACCACGCGCGTGGACAGGGCGGCGAAGGTTCGCTTGTCCTTGTTGGTGCTCTTGTCGTCGCCCGCCCGGTCGAAGGAATACTTCACGCTGTGGGCGTTGCAGGGCTCGCCGTTCTGAAAACTCACGCCCTTGCGCAGGCGGAAGGTGTAGGTCTTGAGGTCGGGCGAGACCTCCCAGCTCTCGGCCAGCAGCGGCGAGACGCTGCCGTCCGGGTTGATCTTGGTCAGCGTCTCGAACAGGTTGTAGAGCACGATCTCGCCGATGGAAGATGCGGCGCCGGCCGTGGGGTCCAGCCCCGGGGGCTCCAGCGTCATCGCCAGCGTGATGCTGTCCTTGCGGCTCTGGGCCAGCGCAGGCCAGGGCATCAGCAGGGGCAGGCCGGCAGCAGCGGAGCTGGCCAGCAGGGAACGGCGGTTGAACATGAACAGGTCTCCGGAAATTCTTGCAGATGGTTCTCGGGCCGCTGTCTGCGGCCTGCAGCAGTGTTTTTACACCACGGCGCACGGGTGCGCGGCCCTGGGTGCTTGGCCCGCGCGGGCGGCCGTCAGCTTTCAGGCCCGGTGCTGCAGGGCGATGCGCGGCACGGCCCGGACCAGGGCCTGCGTATACGGGTGCTGCGGGGCGTGGAACAGCTGCCGCGGCGCTCCGCGCTCGACGATGCGGCCCTCGCTCAGCACGATGGCGTCGTCGCACAGGTGCTGGACCACGGCCAGGTCGTGGCTGATGAACAGATAGGACAGGCCCAGCTGCTGCTGCAGATCGTGCAGCAGGTTCAGCACCTGGGCCTGCACCGAGACGTCCAGCGCACTCACGGGCTCATCGGCCACGATGAGGCGGGGCCGCGTGACCAGGGCACGTGCAATGGCGATGCGCTGGCGCTGGCCGCCGGAGAACTCGTGCGGGTACTTGTCCAGATCCTGTACGCGCAGCCCGACCTGTTCCAGCGTGGCGCGGGCCAGGTCGCGCCGCGCGCTGCGTTCGGGCGGCGCAGGCTGGGCGAGCAGGGGTTCGCAGACGATGTGCTCCACCGTCATGCGCGGGTCCAGCGAGCCGTAGGGGTCCTGGAACACCATCTGGAAGTCGCGGCGTGCCATGCGCAGGGCCTGGTTGCCGAGCCTGTGCAGCTCCTGGCCCAGCAGCCGCACGCTGCCGGCGCTGGGCGTGTCCAATGCCATGACCAGGCGCGCCAGCGTGGACTTGCCCGAACCCGACTCGCCGACCACGCCCAGGCTGCGCCCTGCCGTCAGCGTGAAATCCACGCCGCGCAGCGCATGCACCTGCTCCGGCGCGCGCCACAGCGACCGGCGCGGCAGCTGGTAGCTGCGGGCCAGGCCTGTCACTTGCAGCAGGGGTACATCGGAGGCCGGTGGCGTCTGGACCGGTGGCGCCTGGAGGGGGTGTCCTGTCATGCGCATGCCTGTACAGGCTGGCCCGGTGCCATGGCCTCGGGGCGCCGGCAGCGCACCACGTGCGGCTGGGCCCAGGCCTGCAGGGATGCGGGCGTGGGCCGCTGCGGACGCTCCAGTACCAGGGGGCGCGGGCGCTCGCTGTGGCAGGCCGGCTCGGTGAAGCTGCAGCGGCCCGCGAAGGCGCAGCCGGCCGGCAGGTCCACCAGCTCGGGCACGGTGCCGGCGATGGTGGGCAGCCGGGCCGGAGGCAGGCTGCCCGCCGCGGACAGGTCCAGCTGGGGCCTGGCCGCGAACAGGCCGCGCGTATAGGGATGGGCGCGACGCGCGAAGATGGCCTCGGTCATGCCGCTTTCGACCACGCTGCCGCCGTACATGACCAGCAACTGCTCCACGTTCTGCGCGATCACGCCCAGGTCGTGGGAGATCAGCAGCAGGGCCATGGAGTGCTCGGCCACCAGTTCCTGCAGCAGGTCCAGGATTTGCTGCTGAACGGTCACGTCCAGCGCCGTCGTGGGTTCGTCGGCAATCAGCAGATCTGGCCCGCAGGCCAGGGCCATGGCGATGGTGATGCGCTGGCGCTGGCCGCCAGAGAACTGGTGCGGATAGTCGTCATAGCGCTGGGCCGCACGGGCAATGCCCACGCGCTCCAGCAGTGCCACCGCATGCGCGCGCGCGGCCTGGCGGCCCAGGCGCAGGTGGTGGCGCAGCGGCTCGGCCACCTGGCGGCCGATGCCGTGCACGGGGTTCAATGCCGTCATGGGCTCCTGGAACACCATCGCCATGCGGTTGCCGCGCAGGCGGCACAGCGCGTTCTCGTCCATGTCCAGCAGCTCCTTGCCGTTGAGCTGGATGCTGCCGTCCACCTGCGCATGCTCTGGCAGCAGGCCCATCAGCGCCAGGGCGGTCAGCGACTTGCCGCAGCCCGACTCGCCGATCAGGCCTAGCGTGGCGCCGCGCTCCAGGATGAACTCCAGGTTCTGCACGGCGCGCGCGCGGCCGCGCGGGGTCTGCAAGGTGATGGTGAGGCCGGAGACTTCGAGCAGGGGCATGGGCGCGTGCCTTCCTCAGCGCTGACGCGACAGGCGCGGGTCGAGCAGATCGCGCAGCCCGTCGCCCAGCAGGTTGAGCCCGAGCACCGACAGCGCAATGGCCAGGCCCGGCCACACGGCCAGCAGCGGTGCCTGGAACATGAGGGTCTGCGCCTCGCTGAGCATGCGGCCCCAGGAGGCCTGGGGCGGCTGCGTGCCCAGGCCCAGATAGGACAGGGCGGCCTCGGCCAGAATGGCCAGCGCGAACTGGATGGTGGCCTGCACCACCAGCACCGGCAGGATGTTGGGCAGCACATGGCGCCAGGTGATGCTGGCGCGGCCATGGCCGCAGGCGCGTGCGGCCAGCACGTATTCGCGCGCCCACACGGCCTTGGCCGATGCCCGCGTGATGCGCGCGAAGGTGGGAATGTTGAAGATGCCGATGGCAATGATGGCATTGACGATGCCTGCGCCGAACACGGCCGTGAGCATGATGGCCGACAGCAGCGCGGGAAAGGCAAAGCTGAAATCGGCCAGCCGCATGATGGCCTCTTCCACCCAGCCCCTGCAGGCTGCCGCGACCAGACCCAGCGTCACGCCCATCGACAGCCCGATGCCCACGGCAATCACGCCGACCAGGATGGAGCTGCGCGCGCCCAGGAACAGCAGCGAGGCCACATCGCGCCCATAGGCGTCGGTGCCCAGCCAGTGCAGGGCGCCCGGTGCAGCCAGCTTGGCGTCCATGTCCATGTCGTAGGCAGAGCCCGGCGTCCACCAGAAAGACAGCAGGGCCGTGAGCAGCAGCAGCGCGGTCAGCACCGCTCCCAGCAGGAAGCTGCGGTGGCCCAGCATGCGCCGGCCCGTTCCGGCGGGCGCGCCCAGGGTGACGGCCCGCGTGGTCCGTTGGCCCGGTGGCGGGTTGGAGGGCGAGGGAGAAGGAGGGCTGTGCGGCTGGCTCATACGTCGCTGGCCTCGATGCGCGGATCAATGGCCGCGTACAGCACGTCCACGATGAAGTTGATGACCACCACCATGGCTGCCAGCAGCAGCACGCAGTTGCGCACCACGATCAGGTCGCGGTTGGCGATGGACTGGAAGATCAGCCGGCCCAGGCCCGGCAGGTAGAACACGTTCTCCACCACGATGGTGCCGGCCAGCAACTGGGCGAACTGCAGGCCCATGACCGTGAGCACGGGAATCATGGCGTTGCGCAGCACATGGCCCCAGAGCACGGAGCGGCGCGACAGGCCCTTGGCGCGGGCCGTGCGCACGAAGTCTTCGCGCAGCACCTCCAGCACGGCCGAGCGCGTGATGCGCGCCAGGATGGCCGCCTGCACCACGGCCAGCGAGATGGCCGGCAGCAGCAGCGCCTGCAGTGCCTGCAGCGGGCCGCCGCCGTCGGCTTCGCTCCAGCCGGGAAAGCCGCCGGCGGAAAACCATTGCAGCTTCACCGAGAACACCAGGATCAGCAGGATGGCAAACCAGAAATTGGGGATGGCGATGCCGACCTGTGCCAGGCCCATGACGCCCAGGTCGCCCCAGCGGTTGTGGCGCGATGCGGCATAGATGCCGGCGGCCAGTGCCAGCACGGTCGTGATGAGCATGGCCATCACGGCCAGCGGCACGGTGACGGCCAGCCGCTCCAGCACCAGCTCGCTGACCGGTGTGCTGTAGGCGTAGCTCTGGCCCATGTCGCCGTGCAACAGTCCCTGCAGCCACTGCAGGTAGCGCTGCCAGGCCGGCTGGTCCAGGCCCAGCTGCACGGCCAGCGCCTGCACCGCCTCGGGTGCGGCATCGGGGCCCATCAGCGTCTGGGCGGCATTGCCGGGCAGCACCTCCAGCACGCCGAAAACCACGGCCGATGCGCCCAGCAGCGTGGCTGCCAGCATCAGCAGGCGCTTGAGCAGAAAGATGCTCATGGGCAATCGGCCTCGGCAGGGTGGGTGGCGGTCACGTCGGCGGAGTGGGTGGGTTGTTCTTGGAGGGGCCCGAATGGTACTGCGCACGGCCCATGCGCGCAGCATAGCGGCCTTTGACGCGGCAGGGCTCCGATGGACGGGGACGCGGCCATCGATTTCAGGGCGCCGGGCTTGCCCGTGCAGCCTCCATGCTTATGTGGCGGACAGGATAATGGCGGCATGACTGATGCCACCTTGCTGCAAGGCCCGTTCGGGGCGCATGGGCCCGCCCGGCCCGGAGCGTGGCTGGCACTTGCGAGGGACCTGCCATGGCTTTGATGATCACCGACGAATGCATCAACTGCGATGTCTGCGAGCCCGAGTGCCCCAACGATGCGATCTCCATGGGCGAGGAGTACTACGAGATCGAGCACAGCAAGTGCACGGAGTGCGTGGGCCATTTCGATGAGCCCCAGTGCGTGCAGATCTGCCCGGTGGCCTGCATTCCCGTGAATCCCGCCCATGTGGAAGACCGCGAGACGCTGATGCAGAAGTACCTGCGCCTCCAGTCCCGGGCTCCCGCTTCTTCCTGAACGTTCAGCCCTTGTCGCTCTCGGCCGTGGCCGGGCGCACCGGCTTGGGGCGCGGCGGCTTGGTGGTGTGGATCAGCAGGGTTGCCTTGTCCATGTTGCCGGCCTGCAGTTCGGGCCAGGCCTTGAGGGAATGGGCGATGCTGTCCTCGATCAGCTGGCGCTGGTCGGGTGCGGGCTTCTTGAGCACCCAGTTGGCGACTTCGGCCTTGTGCCCCGGGTGGCCTATGCCGATGCGCAGCCGCCAGTAGTCGGCCGAGCCCAGCTGGGCATGGATATCGCGCAGGCCGTTGTGGCCGCCGTGGCTGCCGCCGCGCTTGAGCTTGACCTGGCCGGGCTCGAAGTCCAGTTCGTCATGGATCACGAGGACTTCCTCGGGCTGGATCTTGAAGAAGCGCGCCAGCGCACCCACCGACTTGCCCGACAGATTCATGAAGGTCTGCGGCTGCAGCAGCCAGACGTTCTCGCCGCGCACGCTGGCACGGGCCATGAGGCCGAAGTAGCTGCGCTCGGGCACCAGATGGACCTTGAGTTCGCGCGCCAGCGCATCAATCCACCAAAAGCCCGCGTTGTGGCGGGTGTCCTCATACTCCGGCCCGGGGTTGCCCAGGCCGACAAACAATTTGATCATCGGGCGATTATCTCCATGGCGGTCGCAGCAGGCGGGTGAGGGTCCTCCCCCATGCAAAAGGCCCACGCGAGGTGGGCCTTTTGCAGGTTTGCGGCAGCCGCAGCCGCCGCAAGGGAAAGCCAAGAATTACTTCTTGCCCTTCTTGGCCGGAGCGGCCGGGGCTGCTGCGGGAGCTGCCGATGCATCAGGAGCCACTTCGGGCAGCTTGATGGAGATCAGGGCCGGGTTCTTGTTGGAGCCGCGCACCACAGCCTTCACACCGTTGGGCAGCTTGACGTTTTGCAGGCCCAGGGTCGACTTGGAGGTCAGGCCGCTCAGGTCCACCGTGATGAACTCGGGCAGCTGGGCGGGCATGCACACCACGTCCAGTTCATGGACCAGGGGAGTGATCGTGCAGTTCTCGACCTTGACGGCCTGGGACTGTTCCATGCCTTCGAAGTGCAGCGGCACCTTCAGGTGAACCTTGGTCTTGTCGTCAACGCGCTGGAAGTCCACGTGCAGGATGAGCTGCTTGTAGGGGTGGAATTGCACGTCGCGCAGCACGACCTTGGAGGTCTGGCCGTTGACTTCCATGTCCAGGATGCTGGAGTGGAACACTTCCTTCTTCAGGGCGTGCCACAGGGCGTTGTGATCGATTTCGATCAGTTGGGCTTCGGCAGCACCGCCGTAGACGATGCCAGGGGCCTTGCCCGAATTGCGCAGACGGCGGCTCGCACCCGTACCTTGCTTGGCGCGCTCAAAAGCGACGAATTGCATAACTAACTCCTAGATGGATGGACCGCGACCAGCCTCATCCGTTGATAAAAGAACGCCTGTCCGATGCGGGCCAGGCTGCTCTTGCGGTGTCCCGGGATGGTCCTGAAACCACTCCGGAACGCGCAAACCTCCCGAAGGAGGTTTGCTGGGTTCCGACCACAGGGGCCGGTATTTTATTCAGAGAACAGGCTCAGCACCGAATCGCCGGTGGAAATCCGCTGGATCGTCTGGGCGATCAGGGGGGCCACGGACAGTTGGCGGATCTTCCCGCAGGCCTGTGCTTCGGCGCTCAGGGGGATGGTGTTGGTCACCACGACCTCGTCCAGGGCATTGCCGTTGCCGATGCGCTCGATGGCCGGACCCGAGAAGATCGGGTGCGTGCAGTAGGCATAGACACTCTTGGCGCCGCGCTGCTTGAGCACCTCGGCCGCCTTCACCAGCGTGCCGGCGGTGTCGATCATGTCATCCATGATCACGCAGTTGCGGCCGTCGATGTCGCCGATGACATGCATGACTTCGGAGACATTCGCCTTGGGGCGGCGCTTGTCGATGATGGCCAGGTCGCAACCGAGCTGCTTGGCCAGCGCACGTGCGCGGACCACGCCGCCGACGTCAGGGGAGACGACGATCAGGTCTTCGTAGTTCTTCTGGCGCAGATCGCCCAGCAGCACCGGCGTGGCATAGATGTTGTCCACGGGGATGTCGAAGAAGCCCTGGATCTGGTCTGCGTGCAGGTCCATGGTCAGGACGCGCTCGACGCCCACGGCCTGCAGCATGTTGGCCACGACCTTGGCCGTGATCGGCACGCGGGTGGAGCGCGGGCGGCGGTCCTGGCGGGCGTAGCCGAAGTAGGGAATCACTGCGCAGATGCGCTCGGCCGATGCACGCTTGAGCGCGTCCACCATGACCAGCAGTTCCATCAGGTTGTCGTTGGTCGGTGCGCAGGTGGATTGCACGACGAAGACGTCGCGCGTACGCACGTTCTGCTTGATCTCGACGGCGACTTCCCCATCGGAGAAGCGACCCACGTCGGCTGCACCCAGCGTGGTGCCGAGGTGCTGAACGATTTCAGTGGCCATGCCAGGATTGGCATTGCCGGTGAAGACCATGATGTCAGGATGATGTGAATGCATTGAGCGCCCCAGTACGATGGGTTTGCCTTGACGCGAAAGACGTTTGGCAGGGGAGGAAGGACTCGAACCCTCGCATGCCGGAATCAAAATCCGGTGCCTTTACCAACTTGGCGACTCCCCTACACAGGCCTTCTGCCGCAGGCAGACAGCCTATAAACTTTCATCTTCCAGCCAATCCTTGAGAGGATGGGCCTGCAGATTGCCGCAAACTCTGACACTCCAGGCGCCAGGGGCATCCTTTAAGTCAATCGTTTGCGTCAGTGGTGCAAATACTGCACTTCCCGAGCCCGTCATTCTAGCATGCAGTTTGAATGAGTTGAGCCAATCAATGGCTTTTTTCACTTCAGGCTGCAGCCTTTCGGCGACAGGCTGCAAGTCGTTTTGGCCAAAGCCATAGTGATCTGCAGCAAAGTCTTCGATTGTAGCATGGGCATGATCGCGCTTGAGGGTTGCGTCGCGGAAGATGGACAGGGTCTCCAGCCCTGCCTCGGGCTTGACCACCACGAACCGCTGGGGCGGCAGGGCATGGTCCTGTTCCAGCGGCCTGATGTGCTCGCCTATGCCTTCCACCCAGGCGGAGCCGCCGCACAGAAAGAAGGGCACATCGGCGCCCAGGTCCAGTGCAATGCGCTGCAGCTCGCGCCGCGTCAGGTTCAACTGCCACAGGCGGTTCAGTGCGATGAGGGTCGATGCCGCGTCCGACGAGCCGCCGCCCATTCCGGCCTGCGCCGGCAGGCGCTTTTCCACGCCGATGTGCACGCCCGCGCTGCAGCCGGTGGCCTGCTGCAGGGCCCGTGCGGCCCGCACGATGAGATCGTCGGCAGGAAGGGCCATGCCCGACAGGTCCTCGCGGCTGATCCGGCCATCGCCGCGCCTGTCGAAGTGCAGCGTGTCATGCCAGTCCAGCAGCATGAAGACCGATTGCAGCAGGTGATAGCCATCGGCGCGGCGACCGGTGATGTGGAGGAACAGGTTGAGCTTGGCCGGAGCCGGCACGTCGTGGAGCGAGCGCATGGGCTGGAGAGGATGAGGAAAAAGAGGCAGGGGCGGCAGCTGGGGATGGAGCAGGCGCGCCCGGCGGAAATCAGGGCGTGTCGAGCACGATGCGCAGCGCAGCCGGCGGCTGCGGGTCATGGCGCCGGGCGGACAGGCGGCCCTGCTCCATGCGGGAGAGATCGACCTGCCAGCCTGCGGCTGCGGTGGCCCGGCCCTGCAGCCAGTCGAACAGGGCGGAAATGGGAAGATCGCTGCCCGTCAGCTCCTGCACCAGTGTCGGCAGCGAGTCCGATGTCTTGCGCTCCTCGCCTTGCTGCAGGCTTGCCTGTCCCGGCTCCCAAAGCAGACGCGCCAGTGTCGAGCCCAGGGGTGTGAACAGCAGCAGCTCGCCGCGCTGGGGCGTGCCCAGCAGCTCGAAGCCTGCGCTGAAGGATTGGTTTTGCGCATCTTCCACCTGCAGCGCCAGCCGGCCCGCCCAGTGGCCTGCAGCGGCGGGTGCGGTTGTGTCGGCCTGCAGCTGGCGGGGGGGCAGGGCACAGCCGGCCAGGGCCAGCAGTGCGGCGGCGGCCGCCGTGGTGCACAGTTGCCGGCGTGCAAAAGTGGGATGCGGCAGGCCGGGCACGGCGCGGTGGCTCAAAGCGAGACGCCCAGGCGGCGCAGGGTTTCGCGCAGGGTCGTGTTGTCGGGGCTGGTGGCCAGGCCCTGGCGCCAGATCTTCTGCGCGCGTTCACGATCGCCCTTGGCCCAGAGCACTTCGCCCAGGTGTGCGGCGATCTCCACGTCGGGGCGGGATGCGTAGGCGCCTTCGAGCAGCCTGAGGGCTTCGTCCAGATCACCCCGGCGGAATTTCACCCAGGCAAGGCTGTCGGTGATGAAGGGGTCGCCAGGCGACATTTCCAGCGCCTTGCCGACGAGCTTTTCGGCTTCGTCCAGGTGAATGCCGCGTTCGGCGAAGGAGTAGCCCAGCGCGTTGTAGGCGTGCTGGAAATCGGGCTGGCGCGCGATGATGCCACGCAGCAGCCGCTCCATTTCGTCATATTTGCCGATACGCTCCGCCAGCAAGGCCGTGTCGTAGGCCAGCTCGGCGTCTTCGGGAGCCTGCTTTTGCAGCTCTGCCTGCAGCGCGTAGGCCTGGGCATTCTGATTGGCATCGCGCAGCAACTGCACCTCGGCCAGGCGCTTGAGCCGCTGCTGGCTGGGGCCGCTGGCGGGCACGGCCTCGATGAGGGCGCGGGCTTCCTTGAGCTTGCCCTGGCGCGCGAGCAAGGCGGCGCGGCGCGCCTGCACGCTCAACAGGTTGGGGGCGTCGTCGATGCGGCGCAGCAGGGCGTCGGCCTCGGCGAACTTGCCCTGCTTTTCTGCAAGCTGGGACTGCAGCAGGTAGTACTGGGACTGGGCCGCACTGCGCGCCACACCGGCGGGAATCTGCGGCACGAGCTTGCCAAAGCGCTCGGTGGACGCCTGGGCTGCATCCACGTCGTTGGATTGCAGCTGCAGCGCGGCCAGCGTGGCCCAGGCTTCGGCGTATTCGGGGGAATCCACGGTGATGGAGACCAGCTGCTGGCGGGCCTCGTCCATGCGCTGCTGCCCCAGCAGCACGCGGGCATAGGCCATGCGCATCTGGGCCGAAGGGTTCTTGGCCAGGTAGCGTTTGACTATGGGCTCCGCCTCGGGCAAGCCGGCTTCCAGCAGCTCCATGGACAGCAGGGCCACGGGGCCGGTATCGGGCGTCAGCGCCTGTGCCTTTTGCACGGCCTGCATGGCGGCAGCCTTCTGCCCGGCGCCCAGGCGCATGTGGCCGATGGTGGCCCAGGCAAGGGGGCCGCTGGCGGGGTTGTCGGTCTCGCCAGCCATGGCCTGCTCGACCACATCGGCCGCCAGCGCCTTGTCGCTGGCGTTGTTGTAGAGTTGGGTGATGCCCAGGTAGGTTGCGGGCTTGGAGGGCGCAGGCGTGGCCTCGATCTCGCGCTTGAGATAGGTGCCGGTATCGGCGATGCGGTTCAGTGCCACCAGGATCTGGAGTACGAAGCGGTTGGCGTCGCGGGACTGTGGGAAGGCGTCGAGCCAGGCGCGGGCATTGGCCAGGGCGCGTTCACCGGAGCGCGACTGCAGTGCCAATTCGGTGCCGCGCCGGTACAACTGCTCGCTGCCACTGGTGCGTGCGGCCTCCATCATCATGGCCTGGGCGTCGCCCAGAGCGCCTTCGCTGGCGGCGATCTCGCCGACCAGGATCTCGTAGAACAACTCGGCATTGAGCGCGGCGCGATCGTCCTCTGCGGAGGCGGCGGCCGACGAGGGAGGTTCGGGGGATTCCGTCTCTATGGTGGCTGCGGTCTTGCCCGGGAGTGCCCAGGCAGTGGCGGAACCCATGGCCAGGGCTGCTGCCACGGCAAGTCCCTGAAGGCGAAGGCGATGATCCATCGAACCATAATAATCGAAGCCCAGACCACATTTCGCACAACTACAGCACAACCCGGATCGCATGCCTGAATTGCCAGAAGTAGAAGTCACGCGGCGCGCTTTTGCCGCGCAGATCGCCGGAGCGCGCATTGAATCCGTGGCCTTGGGCAAGCCCTTGCGCTGGCCGTTGGGCATTGCCCCCGAACTGCTGGCCGGGCGCGATGTGCGCGGCGTGCGCCGGCGCGGCAAGTATCTGCTGATGGAGCTGAGCGAGGGCCTGCTGATGCTGCACCTGGGCATGTCGGGCAGCCTGCGTTTCGTGGCCCCCCATGAAGCACCGCTGGGGCCTGCAGGGACGCATGACCATTTCGACCTGCAGACCAGCAAGGGCCTGCTGCGGCTGCACGATCCGCGGCGCTTTGGTGCGGTGATGTATGTGGCGGCCGAGAGCGATCCCTGGGCGCGCAGGCTGCTGGACCATCTGGGGATGGAGCCACTGGATGACAGTTTCTCGTTCGAGACCTTCCGGGCCGGCCTGAAGGCCAGCCGCACGCCCATCAAGCAATTGCTGCTGAACGGCAGCGTGGTCGTGGGCGTGGGCAATATCTATGCGTCCGAGGTGCTGTTCATGGCACGCATCGCGCCCACGCAGCCGGCCTGCGAGGTCGGGCCGCGCAAGGTGCGCCGGTTGTTCGAGGAGATCCGCCGGGTGCTGGCCCTGGCGGTGGAGCAGGGCGGCACGACACTGCGCGATTTCTCTGCGCCCGACGGCATGGCCGGCCACTTCCAACTGCAGGCCAAGGTCTATGGCCGAGAAGGCCTGCCTTGCACGCATTGCGGCTCGCCTGTGCAAATGCTGCGCCAGGGGCAGCGCAGCACCTACTTCTGCGCGCGCTGCCAGAAGGCGGGATGATTGCTCCAAAAAACGGAGCGAACTCCAAACGTCTCGTAACGCCTGTTGCGGTTGCATTGCGGGAGGTCCCGCGAAGCATCTGCATAAAGCGCCTGTTTCTGCAAATTTCAGGCACCAATCTCGGTGGATTGATGGTGAAATATTGTTTCATTTGTAAATAAAAGATGTTTTGCCCTTAATCCCCCCGCTCCAGGAGCCGGCCTTGGGACGCCGCAGCAGGCAAACCGGGGCGACGGTGCTATATTTTGAATAGAACAGGCAGCACGCTTGCGGCGCAATGTCGAGGCGATCACTAGGCATCGGCAGCCATTGGCGATGCAATGGCGGGGGAAACACGTGGGACCATCATTCAACGAGCAGTTCGACCAGCACGGCGCATGGCGTCGTGGCTTCGCGCAGCAATTGCATGCGCTGCGGGAATGGCTGCAGTCCCAGGAGCTGCTGGATGTCGCGGTGCAGGAGCGGCTGCAGCGGCTGGAAGCCCAGGTGCGTGGCGACAAGGTCATGGTGGCCTTCGTGGCCGAGTTCTCGCGCGGCAAGTCCGAGCTGATCAATGCGGTCTTCTTCGCCCACTATGGTCGCCGCCTCATGCCGGCCAGCGCCGGGCGCACGACCATGTGCCCCGCCGAGCTGGGCTGGGAAGCCGAGCTGCAGCCCAGCCTGCGCCTGCTGCCCATCGATACGCGCGAATCGCTGGAAAGCCTGGGCCAGTGGCGCGCCCGTCCCGAGGCCTGGCTGCAGCTGCCGCTCGACGTGAACAATGCCCAGCAGATCGCCGACACGCTGGCCAAGGTGGCCGAGGTGCGCAAGGTTTCCGTGGAGCTGGCCCGGACCTGGGGCTTTTGGCATGACGAGGACCAGGGCGGCAATCCCTTCGTCGATGACCAGGGCCTGGTCGAGGTGCCCATGTGGCGCCATGCGCTGATCAACATGCCCCACCCGCTGCTCAAGCAGGGACTGGTGATTCTGGATACGCCCGGCCTGAATGCCGTGGGCGCCGAGCCCGAGCTGACCGTCAACCTGATCCCCCAGGCCCATGCGGTGGTGTTCGTGCTGGCGGCCGACACCGGCGTGACCAAGTCCGATCTGGCCATCTGGCGCGACCATGTGCTGCCGCCCGATGTGGCTTCTGGCCAGCATGCGCTGGCCGACTCCCGCCTCGTGGTGCTCAACAAGATAGACACGCTCTGGGACAGCCTGAGTTCCGCGTCGCAGGTGCAGTCCCAGCTGCAGCGCCAGCGCCAGGAGTCGGCCCAGATGCTGGGCCTGCCTGTGGAGAGGGTGCTGCCCGTGTCGGCGCAAAAGGGCCTGGTGGCCAAGGTCTCCAGCAACGATGCGCTGCTGCAGGCCAGCGGACTGCCCGTTTTCGAGAATATGCTGGCCGAGGGCATCATGGGCCAGCGCCAGAAGGTGCTGCAGACGGCCGTCAGGGCCAATGTGCAGCAGTTGCAGGTCGAGGTGGAGCGCGTGCTCAACATCCGCCGCCGCGACCTGGATGACCAGATGGCCGAGCTGCGCAGCCTGCGCGGCAAGAATGCCAGCGTCATCGCCTCCATGCGCCACCGCATCGAGAGCGAGCAGCGGGATTTCGATGCCAGCGCCGCCAGGATCCAGGCCGTGCGGCTGGTGCACATGCGCATGCTGCGCGACATCTTCCGCCAGCTGGGCTCCAGCGCGCTCAAGCAGGAGCTGGTCGATCTCAAGGACGCGCTGGAGCAGCGCGGCCTGAAGCTGGGCGCCCGCAAGGTCTATGCCGAAACCTTCGAGCGCCTGCGCACCGTGGCAACCCGGGCCCAGGCCCAGGCCGGAGAGATCCAGTCCATGCTGGGTGCGACCTTCAAGGAACTCAATGCCGAGTTCGGCTTCTCGCTGCAGGCTCCGGCCCAGCTGGAGCTGGCCGAGTTCGGCGGCGACCTGCAGCGCATCGAGGCCAGCTACACCCAGTACCTGGGCCTGGGCCATGCGCTCAGGCGCAGCAATCCTGCGTTTGCGCAGCGCCTGATCAAGGCGCTGGCGATGCGGTTGCGCACGGTGTTCGAGTCTGCGGCCAACGACGTGGACATGTGGAGCAAGTCCGCCACGGCCCAGCTGGATGCCCAATTGAAGGAGCGCAAGCGCAGCTTTGCCCGCCGCATCGAAGCGGTGGACCGCATCCAGAATGCGGCCTCGGGCCTGGTGGAGCGCATTGCCGAGATCGAGACCGCTGACGAACAGCTCACGGCCTTGCAGCTGCAGCTGGGGCAGTCCACCATGGAACTGCTGCAACCCCTGTCCCCGACGCCCGCCTTCCCCGGCCTGGCGAGGGCGGCACAGGAAACCTCATTGACTGCTTGATATCTTGACTTTCCCCTCGATTGCCACGCCCGTCGTGCAGTGGCAGGCGTCGCATGGACGCAATCACCTGCCCTGGCAGCAGACGCGCGATCCCTACCGCGTCTGGCTTTCCGAAATCATGCTGCAGCAGACCCAGGTGAGTACCGTGCTGGGCTACTACCAGCGCTTTCTCGATGCCTTCCCCGATGTCGCCAGCCTGGCGGCCGCGCCGCAGGACGCGGTGCTGGCGCTGTGGAGCGGCCTGGGCTACTACAGCCGTGCGCGCAACCTGCACCGCTGTGCCCAGGCCGTGGTCGAGGACTGGGGTGGTGCCTTTCCCGGCAGGGCCGAGGATCTGGCCACGCTGCCCGGCATAGGTCGGTCCACGGCCGGCGCCATCGCCTCCTTTTGCTTTTCCGAGCGCGTGCCCATCCTTGACGCCAACGTGCGGCGCGTGCTCACGCGCGTGCTGGCTTTCGATGCGGATCTGGCCGTCGCCCGGAATGAGCGCGAACTGTGGGACCTGGCCCAGCAGCTGTGCCCCATCGAGGACCTGCAGCAGGCCATGCCGCGCTACACCCAGGGCCTGATGGACCTGGGCGCCACCATCTGCACGCCGCGCAAGCCCAGCTGCCTGGTCTGCCCGCTGCAGCCGCAGTGCCGCGCGGCGCGCTTTGGCAATCCCGAAAACTATCCCGTGCGAACGCGCAAGCTCAAGCGCAGTGCCGAGGCCTGGTGGCTGCTGATCGCCGTGGACGGGCAAGGCCGCGTCTGGCTGGAGCGCCGTCCTCAGCAGGGCATATGGGCGGGGCTTTATGCGCCGCCCGTGTTCAACGGGCGCGAGGCGCTGGAGCAGGCGGCGGCACAGCATTGGCCGGGAACGGAGCCCCTGGACTGGACCGATCTGCCCGCCTTCCTGCATGTGCTCACCCACCGCGATCTGCACCTGCATCCGGTGCGCGTGCGCGTGCAGAGCGGCGGCATCGATGCCGCCACGCCGGACGGCCAGGGCTGCTGGGCCGATGCCGGGGCCTGGGCCGACATGGGCCTGCCAGCCCCGGTACGCAAGCTGCTGGATGCGCAATTCGCGGGCTGAGGCCACGGCCGGACCGGCTGGCTAGAACCTGCGGCGCGGCAGCAGCAGGGCGCATCGCAGCAGCATCCAGGCCAGCCATTGCTCCCGCGCGCCGGGCGTGCGCCTGGCGCGTGCGGTGGCGTCGGCAATGTGCAGGCGCAGGGAGCCAAGGGCATGGCGGTCCCCGCTTTGCACGGCCTGTTGCCAGGCCTGCTCGCAGCGCTGGCGCTCCAGCGCCTGATTGTCCGGGCTGCGAATATCGCTGATGGCGGTGATGGTGCTCATGGCTGCAGCGCTCCCACGGTGGGTGGGGTGCCCGCGTCTTCACCTCCGCGGTCGCCATCCTGCCGGCCGAAGGCATACCAGTCCACATGCCGCGTGCAGACCATGATCAGGGCCAGCACCGCGAACAGCGCGATCGATCCCACGATGAGCGCGCTTTGCTCCAGTTGCAGCAGCACGTACAGCAGGCCGTAGAGTGCGGCGATGCCCGCCGCAAACGGCAGGCCGCGGCGCAGGCTGCCCAGGATGTGGCTGGCGTAGTAGGCCAGCAGCAGCACGCAGGCCGAGGCGGCAATGCCGTAGGCGCTGGCAAATCCCATGTGCTCCGACAGGCTGATCAGCAGCAGGAAGAAGCTGCACAGCGCCGATCCCACCAGCAGGTACTGGATGGGATGCACGCGCAGCTGCTTGAGTACCTCGAACAGGCCGACGGCCACGAAGGTCAGCACAACGAAGAGCAGGCCGTACTTGGTGGCGCGGTCGCTCAACGAGTAGGCGTTGATGGGGTCCACGAAGTCGGTGTCCAGCGATTCCAGGCAAGGGCCGCTGTTGGGGGTATGGGCGGTGGCCGCGTATTCCTCCATGTCGCGGCGGCCGGGCTGGCACAGCGGCTGCTGGTCGGTGAAGGCCTGGCGTGCGGACGAGGCCAGGGCCGAGAGGTTCCAGCTGGCTTCGAAGCCCTTGTCGCTGATCTCACGCCGGTTGGGCAGAAAGCTTCCACCGAACGAGGGATGGGGCCAGTCGGCCGACAACTGGACCTGGCTGTGGCTGCCCAGCGGCACGAAGGCCAGCTTTTCGGTGCCCACCAGTTCCAGGGCGATCTTCAGTTCAAGGGGCCCGTCCTTCTTGAGCAGGGCCGGCGCCAGTTCCGCCTGCAGGCCCTGCGAGTAGCGCTCCAGTGATGTGCCGGGGCCCACGTCCAGGCTCTTGCCATCGGCTTCGATGGTGGCCGAGCGTATGCCGCGCGGATCGGTGAGCGACAGCGCCACCCGCAGGGCGCCGCAGCGCACGGTCTGGTTGGCAGCCGTTTCGATGGAGGGCTTTTCCAGATACTGGGCGGCGTTCGTGAAGCTGGCGCTGATGCTGTCCTGCATGGCATAGGTGCTGACCTGGTGCAGGCCGCGCGAGCGCTCTTCCATGCGCGCCGTGGCCTGGTGGCGCAGTTGGTCGGGCAGCAGCATGCGCTGGAACTGGCGCGTGGTCCATTCGGTCTTGCTGCCTTTTTCCACGCCCGTGGTCTCGGTGCAGTTTTGCACCAGCACCGGGCCCATCAGCGTCTGGCGGCCGGCCAGGCTGGCGACCACGCCCTGCACGGCGTTGTCGCGGTTGCGTATGCGGTCCCGCACCACGTCGTGTATCAGGCCCAGGCCCAGCATCAAAAGGCCCAGCATGACCAGCAGGGCCACGCCTTTGGCAAGCAGTCGGTTCTTCATTCCACATCCCGTTCGTTGATCGTGGACGCAGTCTGGGCGGGGGCTGTGTGGCCGGAATGAAGTGTGTGAAGCGGGTGTGAAGTCGGATTCGCAGGGCCGATGTGGGTGTGTGTGGGGGCGTATGTGGGCGTCAGTGTGCCCGCAGTGGCCAGTTCAGCGTGACACGCAGCCCGGGCTGGGCGTTGGTGGCCTGCATGCTGCCGCCGTGCAGCAGCATGATGCGCAGCACGATGGACAGGCCCAGTCCAGTGCCGCTGCGCTCCCCGTTGGGGCGGGGGGTGGTGAAAAAGCGCTCGCCCAGCCGGCCCAGTAGGGCCTCGGGCACGCCGGGGCCGTGGTCGCGCACGCTGACGCGGCCGGGCTCCAGGTCCACGTGGATGCTGCTGCCCTCGGGGGCGAAGTCGATGGCGTTGCTGAGCAGGTTGCTCAGGGCCAGCACCACCAGATCCTGCTCCCAGGGGCCGCTGCTGTCCTGGCCTTGCAGCACCAGCTGGATGCGGCGTTGGTGCGCTGCGCCGTGCACTTGTGCCATGGCTTGCCCGGCACAGGCCTGCAGGCTGCAGGCCGTGTGCGGGTGCAGGGCGCGGCGCTGCTCCAGCTGGCTCAGTCGCAGCAACTGGTCCACGAGGTTTTGCAGGCGCTGGCACTGGTCCACCACCTGGCGCGCGAACAGTTCGCGGTCGGCCGATGGCAGGTCTTCCTGCAGCAGCTCGCCTGCGCCACGGATGGCAGCCACGGGGCTCTTGAGCTCGTGCGTGAGGGCGCGCACATAGCCTTCGATGTAGTCGCGCCCTTCCAGGCGGCTGCGCATGTTCTCCATGGCGCGGGCCAGCTCGCCCAGTTCGCCGGGCATGCGCGGGGCCTCGGGCATGGGGGGCGCCGTGGTGGGCGAGGCAGCCTCGTTGAGTGTGGGAGCCTGTACCTGCTGGGCATAGCTGCGCAGGCGCCGCACATGGATGACCAGCCACCAGGTGACGGCAAAGCCCACGCCGGCCGACAGCAGCAGGAACAGCAGGCCGCCGCGCAGCATCTTGCTTTCCGCGCTGTCCACGATCTTCTGCACCGAGTGGGCGGGCTTGGAGGCGGTGAGCACGCCCGCCACGCGGCCATCGACCATGATGGGTGCCGAGACATACATGACGCTGCTGGCCTCGTCGTTCTGCACCTCGCGCGTGGTGCGTGCGCCGTATTCGCCGCGCAGCGTGCGGTACACGTCGCGCCAGCGCGAGTAGTCGGCGCCCTGGTCCAGCCCGGCGGAGTCGAACAGCACCAGGCCCTTCTGGTCCGTGACGGTGACGCGCATGTCCAGGCTGGTCTTGCGTGCGTCCCAGATCCAGACCTTGACGGACTGGTTCGCATAGGCCTGCATGTGGTGCGCGAAGCGGCTGTCGGCGGGGCGCTGCTGCAGCACGCCGCTGGCCATGTCGTCGCTGGCCAGCGCGGCCAGGGCGTAGGCGGTCTCGACCAGGGTGTCCTCGGTCACCTTGCGCACGCTGGGCTTGACCTCGACCATGAAGACGCGCAGCACGAAGAATGCGGCCAGGCCGTTGATGACGAAAAAGGCGAAGAACAGCCGCAGTCCGAGGCGCATGGCGTGCTGCGGTGGCTCAGCCCGGCAGCGTCAGGCTGTAGCCCATGCCGCGGTGGGTGGTGATGAAGTCCTGCTGCGGCGCCTGGGCGCGCAGCTTGGCGCGCAGGGTCTTGACGTGCGTATCCACGGTGCGGTCCGTGCTGTCGCTGTCCTGGCCCCAGATGCTGTCGAGCAGGAACTCGCGGCTGAGGATGCGCCCGGGGCGCTCCAGCAGGCAGCGCAGCAGCTGGTACTCGCGCCGCGTGAGATCCAGCGCCACACCCTGCATGCGTACGCGCTGGCCCTGCTGGTCGATGCTGAACAGGGTGCCGGCGGGCGTCGGGCTGGTCGCTGCAGCGGGTTGCAGGCGCTGTGCGCGCCGCAGCAGGGCGCGGGTGCGGGCCACCAGCTCGCGCGGGCTGAAGGGCTTGGTCAGGTAGTCATCGGCGCCCAGCTCCAGGCCCAGTACGCGGTCCATTTCCTCGCCGCGTGCGCTGAGCACCAGCAGGGGCACGACGGCGCCGGCCTGGCGCAGCTCGCGGCACCAGTCCAGGCCGTTGCCATCGGGCAGGCCCACGTCCAGCAGCAGGGCATCGGGCGGCTGCGCCTGCCATTGCGCGCGTGCATCGGCCAGCTGCAGGCAGTGGCGCACGGCAATGCCGTCACGCTCCAGCGCATAGCAGACGGTGCGCGCGATGGCGGGGTCGTCCTCCACAAGCAGCACACGGGGGGCATTCGTCAACGGCGTGCCTTGCATCGCAGTGTTCCGGAGGCGGGGCCTGGCGCTCAGATGTCGTGCGCAAGCAAGTCGGCAGGCTTGAGCGTGGGCCGGCTGTCCAGCGATCGGTGCCGGCACAGCGTGGGCCAGCGCGGGGCGAAGTGCCGTGCCAGCTCCTCGACCAGGAAGACCGAGCGGTGCTGTCCCCCGGTGCAGCCTATGGCCACGGTGACATAGCTGCGGTGGTTGCTGGCCATCATGTCCAGCCAGGACTCCAGGAACTGCTGGATGTCGCGCCGCATCTGGTCCACGCCGGGCTGCTGGCGCAGGAACTCGGCCACGGGTGCATCCATGCCGGTCAGCGGGCGCAGCTGGGGTTCGTAGTGCGGGTTGGGCAGCATGCGCACATCGAACACATAGTCGGAATCCGAGGGCAGGCCGTGCTTGAAGCCGAAGGACTGGAAGACCAGGGTCATCTGGCCCACCGGGGCCGCAATCAGCTCCTTGATATAGCTTTGCAGCTGGGACGAGCGCAGGTGGCTGGTGTCGATGACATGCGACTTCTCGCGCAGGTCGCCCAGCAGCTCGCGCTCGTTTTCTATGTCCTGCACCAGGGCGCGGCGGCCTTCGGCGACCGGCCCCTGGGACAGCGGGTGGCGGCGCCGGGTTTCGGAGAAGCGCCGCACCAGGGTGCCCGTGGTGGCGTCCAGAAAGACCAGGTGGGGCACGACGCCCTGGCGCTGCAGCCGTTCCAGCTGACCGGGCAGGTGGGGCAGTCCGCCGGCGCTGCGCGCATCCATGGCGATGGCCACCTTGTTGCTGTGGCGGCCATGCTCCAGTTCGACGAAGGCGGACAGCAGCTCGGGGGGTAGGTTGTCCACGCAGTAGTAGCCGGCATCCTCCAGCGCATGCAGGGCGACGGATTTGCCCGATCCGGACATCCCGGTGATCAGCACGATCTCAAGCGACATGGCATCAGCCTCCATTGGTGTTGCGCGCGCCGTTGGCCGCACGTCCCGGCTTGGATCGTGCGCGTTCGGCATCGGCCGGTGGCCGCTGCCGGCCGGCCCGTCGCGGGGGCGGGCGGGGCGCGGGTGCCTGGCGCGCCATGGCCAGCATTTCGCGGGCATGGGCCATCGTGGTTTCGGACTGGCGCTCGCCACCCAGCATGCGCGCCAGCTCGGCCTCGCGTGCGGCGCTGTCCAGCGGCTGCACGGTGCTGAGCGTGCCTTGCCTTGCGCGCTGCTTGGCCACCAGGTAGTGCTGGTCGGCGCAGGCGGCAACCTGCGGCAGATGGGTGACGGACAGCACCTGGCGCGATCGACCCAGTGCGTGCATGAGGCGGCCCACGGTCTCGGCGACGGCGCCGCCCACGCCCGAGTCCACCTCGTCGAAGATCAGCGTGCCGGCCTCGCCCAGTTCGCTGGTGGTCACGGCAATCGCCAGCGAAATGCGCGACAACTCGCCGCCCGAGGCCACCTTGGCAATCGGCTTGGGACTGGCGCCCGGGTGGCCGGCGACCAGAAAGGCCACGCTGTCCACGCCAAAGGCACCGGGGGAGTCGGCCGTGGACAGGGCGGCCTCGAACAGGCCTCCTTCCATGCCCAGCCCCTGCATGGCCTGGGTGATGGCGCGCGACAGGCGCGGCGCGGCCAGGGCGCGTTGCTGCGACAGCACCCGGGCGCTGGCCTGGTAGTGCTGCTGCGCCGATTGCTCGGCGGCATGCAGGGCCTCGATGTCCACGGCGGCGTCCAGCTGCTGCAGTTCCTGGCGCCATCCGGCCAGCAGCGCGGGCAATTCATCGGGCGTGCGGCGGTAGCGGCGCGCCAGTTGCATCCACAGCGACAGGCGCTCATCGAGCTCGGCCAGGCGCTCGGGGTCCAGGTCGGCGCGGCGCAGATAGCTTTGCAGCGAATGGCGCGCATCCTGCGCCTGGGCCATGCATGAGGCCAGCACGTCTGCAATGTTCTGGAAGTCCGGCTCCAGGTGCTCCTGGTTCTGGATCAGATGGCTGGCGCGGCCCAGCGGGCTGATCACGCCGGCCTCGTCGTCTTCCAGCATCTGCAGCGTGGTCTGTGCCGCATCGATCAACGTCTGGGCATGGGACAGGCGCGTATGCTGGGCGTTGAGGTCGTCCCACTCGTCGGCCTGCGGGGCCAGCTTGTCGAGTTCGGTGATCTGCCACTGCAGCCGCTCGCGCTCGCGCTGCAGGCTGTCCTGGGCGGATTGCGCATGCTGCAGCGCCTGCCGGGCCTGGGACCAACGGCTCCAGCAGCCCTGGACCTCGCGGCTGTCGATGCCGGCATAGGCGTCCAGCAGGGCGCGCGCCGCATCGGGCCGCGTGAGGCTTTGCCAGGCATGCTGGCCGTGGATGTCGATGAGCTGCTCGCCCAGGGCACGCAGCTGCGTGGCCGTGGCTGGTGTGCCGTTGATCCAGGCGCGGCTGCGGCCCTGGGCGTCCACTGTGCGCCGCAGCAGCAGGCCGCTGTCCTCGCAGGCCAGGCCTGCGGCCTCCAGCCAGGGGCGCAGCCGTGCGCAGCCGTCGAACTCCACGCAGATATCGGCCTGGGTGCAGCCTTCACGCACCACGTCGGCGTCGGCGCGGGCGCCCAGGGCCAGCTGCAATGCGTCGATCAGGATGGATTTGCCGGCGCCGGTCTCCCCGGTCAGCACGGTGAAGCCCGCCTGCCAGTCCAGATCAAGGGCCTGCACGATCACGAAGTCGCGCAGAACGATGCGCTTGAGCGCCATGGTCAGGCGCCTCCCTCGTTCCAGCCCAGTTTCTTGCGCAGCGTGGCGAAGTAATTCCAGCCCTTGGGGTGCAGAAAGCGCACACTGTGGTGGGCGCGGCTCACGAGGATACGGTCGCCGTGCTGCAGCGAGGCCAGGGACTGCATGTCGAAATTGGCGCTGACATCGCGCCCGGCCACGACCTCGATCGTGACCTCGTTGGCATCGGACAGCACGATGGGGCGGTTGGACAGGTTGTGCGGCGCAATGGGTGCCATCACCCAGGCGGGGATGGACGGATGCATCATCGGCCCGCCCGCGGACAGCGCATAGGCCGTGGAGCCCGTGGGCGTGGCCACGATCAGGCCGTCGGCGCGCTGGTTGGAGACAAAGCGGCCGCCCACCTCGATGCGCAGCTCCACCATGCCCGAGGTGCCGCCGCGGTTGACCACCACGTCGTTCATGGCCAGGGCCTCGAACACGCACTGGCCGTCGCGGATCACGCGGGCGCACATCAGGGGGCGCAGGTCCTCCTCGTATTCGCCCTGTAGCATGGGCGTGAGCGTGGCCTCGAAGTCCTCCAGCGCGATGTCGGTGACAAAGCCCAGGCGGCCCTGGTTCACCCCGATCAGGGGCGTTCCGTATTGCGCCAGGTGCCGGCTCACGCCGAGCATGGTGCCGTCGCCGCCGACGACCAGGCCCAGGTCGCAATGCCTGCCCAGGCCATCGACATCGAGGGTGGGGTAGTCTGTGAGCCCTGCGTGCAGGGCCGATTGGGTATCGAGCACGACTTCGCAGCCCTGGCGCCTGAGGAAGTCCGCAATGCGCTCAAGCGCGTTGCTGGCATTCTCGGACGGGGCGCTTGCGCTGGGAGCGTGGTACTTCCCGATCAAGGCAACGTGGCGAAACGTGGACGTCATTTCCGGCAAATTACATCATTAAAATCATCACATGCTCGACGAACGTGCCAAGTTGTTGCTCAAAGCGCTGATCGAGCGTTATATCGCTGACGGCCAGCCTGTGGGCTCGCGAACCCTGTCGCGTGCGTCGGGGCTTGAATTGTCGCCTGCCACGATACGCAATGTGATGGCTGACCTCGAAGACCTGGGGTTGATCATCAGCCCGCACACCTCGGCGGGCCGCATTCCGACCGCCCGGGGCTACCGGCTGTTCGTGGACACCATGCTCACCGCAGACCGTGCCGATATCGTGACGCCCGAACTCGCGCCCGAGCAGCCGCAGAAAGTCATCGCCAACGCCGCCAACCTGCTGTCCAGCCTTTCCCAGTTCGTGGGTGTGGTGCTGGTACCGCGCCGCACCTCGGTGTTCAAGCACATCGAATTCGTGCGGCTGTCGGAGCGGCGCTTTCTGGTCATCATCGTATCGCCCGACGGTGACGTGCAAAACCGCGTCATCTTCACCGATGTGGACTACTCGGCCTCGCAGCTGATCGAAGCCTCCAACTTCCTCAACAGCCACTACGCGGGCCTGGCCATGGAAGAGGTGCGCGAGCGCCTCAAGGGCGAGGTGGAGCTGCTGCGCGGCGAGGTGGCCACGCTCATGCAGGCGGCCGTCAACATCGGCACGGAGGCCATGACCAGCGCCCAGGAAGACGTGGTCATCGCGGGCGAGCGCAACCTGCTGTCGGTCAGCGATTTCTCCAGCGACATGGGCAATCTGCGCCGCGCCTTCGACCTGTTCGAGCAAAAGACCCAGATCCTCAGGCTGCTGGATTTTTCCAGCCAGGCGGAAGGCGTGCGCATCTACATCGGCGGTGAAAGCCAGGTCGTGCCTTTCGAGGAGCTGTCCGTGGTCAGCGCGCCCTACGAGCTCGACGGCAAGGTGGTGGGCACGCTGGGCGTGATCGGCCCCACCCGCATGCACTACGACCGCATGATCCAGATCGTGGACATCACCTCCAAGCTGGTCAGCAACGCGCTGAGCCACAAGCGCTGAGTCCCGCAGGTTAGGCCCTACAATAGTTGTTTGCCATGGCGTGCATACGCGCTGCCTTGGTGAATCAGGGGCCTTAGCTCATGCTTGGTTAGAGCAGCGGACTCATAATCCGTTGGTGCCCAGTTCGACTCTGGGAGGCCCTACCATCCATTGGTATGGAAAGCCTGCCGCCCTTCCGGGCGGCAGGCTTTTTTGCTGGGCGCAGGGCTGCCGCATGGCGGGCCATCGCCCGGTTGCCGGTGGATGCGGCTGCCGGTTTTTTTGCAGAAATATGGCGCTTTTGTCCGGGAGCCCCAAAACCCGCTGCTACAATGCGAAGCGTTGCGGCTGTAGCTCAGCTGGATAGAGTACTTGGCTACGAACCAAGGGGTCGTGGGTTCGATTCCTGCCAGCCGCACCAAAAAACGCAAAGCCCTGAAGTTGAAAGACTTCAGGGCTTTTTCGTTTTCCGCATCCGTATCCCTGGGATGTCAGGTCAGGCCTGTTGCGCTTTCGGCAGCACGACGCTGAAGGCGCTGCCCTGGCCGGGCATGCTTTCTATCTCAAGCCGCCCGCCATGGCGGGCGGCCACGGTGCGCACGAAGGCCAGGCCCAGGCCCACGCCGTCGAGGTGCCGGTGATGGTCCAGGCGCTCGAACGGCTGGCTCAGCCGGGCGACGGCCTGCCCATCCATGCCGGGCCCGTGGTCCCGGATGGTGAGGCGGCAATGGCCTGCGTCCTGCTGCAGCAGGCATTGCACCGTGGCGGGGTTTGCCTGATCTGCACGCGCTCCGTATTTGATGGCGTTGCCGATCAGGTTGACGGCCGCGCGGTGGAGCATGCCCGCATCGCCCAGCACGGGGCATTCATGTTCGGGCAGGTGGAACTCCAGCTGCACGTGGGCCGCAGAGGCCTGGGCCCAGCAGCTTTCCACGGCCTGGTCCAGCACCAGGCCCAGGTCCAGCCGTTCCCGGCGCAGCGCCTGCTGCTGGGCGCGTGCCAGGTGCACGAAATCGTCGGCCAGCTGCAGGGAGGCCTGGGCATAGCCTTCGATGCGCGGCAGCAGGAGGCCGAGGTCGGGCGCCTGTGCGGCGCCGCGCTGCATCTCCAGCAAGGTGATGATGGAGGCCACGGGCGCACGGATGTCGTGCGAGATGAACTGCATGGCCTGGTCGCGCTGGGCCTGGGCGCTGCGCAGATCGCTGATATCGACCAGGGTGATCAGCCAGCCCGTGGTGGGAGGTGCCTCGAAGGTCTGGGTCAGCAGCATCAGGCTGCGTCCCATGGGGTCGCGCCCCTCGCTGCTGGGCGGCAGACCGTGGGCGGCAAGCGCCTCGTGCGTGAGCAAGGGCTGGCCGGCGGATGCGCCGGCTGCCGTGTCCAGGACCCGCAGGCCATCGAGCAGCCGAGGCAGGGCATCGCCGGCCCTGAGGCCATGCCCCAGGCTGCGCGCATAGGCGTGGGCTGCGGCATTGGCCAGCAGCACATGGCCCTGCCGGTCGCAGACAAAGGTGGGCGAGGGCAGCTGGCGCAGGCTTTCGCTGACGAAATGGTGCAGGGCGCGCAGTTGGCGCGAAGCCTGCTCCACGGCCGCGATGCGCTGGTCCAGCAGGTCGCCGCCCAGGCGCAGCGCGGTGGGCAGGCCCTGGCCCTGCAGGTCGCGCAGTTCCAGCGCCAGAAAGCGCGCGGCCGCGCGCAGGCGCAGCCAGCTCCAGAGCGGATAGGCCAGGGCCAGGCCCAGCAGGCCGGCTGCAGGGGCCGTCTGCACCTGCCACAGGCGCGGCGCAAGTCCGGCCAGCGAGAGGCAGGCCAGGGCCAGCAGCGCGCAGGCCAGCATGCCGCCGGAAGGGCCCAGCCAGGCCAGGGCCAGCAGGGCCAGCAGCACGGCTGCCGCATTGAGCGCGCGGTTGAGCGTGGCCGAAGCGGGATGCGCATGAGAGCCCTGCAGGCTGCCGTTGAGCACGTGGGCCAGCATCTCCACGCTGGAGATGGGCCGCGCGCTGGTGCCCAGTGGTGCGGTGAACCGGCTGCCCAGTCCGGCGGCCGTCGTGCCGATGAGCACGTATTTGCCGCGGAATGCGGCCGCAGGAATGCGGCCGCGCAGCACGTCGATGTAGGAATAGGTGGTGAAGGGCGAGCGGTCCCTGGCGCCTTGCTCCGGCCCGGCCTGTGCAAAGGCAATGATCTCCTGCTGGCGGCGCTGCCAGGAGGGTGCGTCGGGGTCCATGGGCGGCACGGGCTCCGGGCGGGCGCATGCGCGCCCGTTCTCGCCCACGCAATGCAGGGCCAGCGCCATGTGCCACCAGGGCTGCTGCGCACTGCCTTCGACGGCATGGAAGCTGCGCACGGCGCCATCGGCGTCCACGGGCAGCTGGGTATGGCCCAGCGCCGCTGCGGCCTGTGCGAAGGTCGGCAGCGGGCCGCTGCCTGGCGCCACGGGCAAGACGGTGCGGCCGCTGCGCTGCAGAACGCGCGCCAGCAGCAGGTCGTCGCCGGGGTAGTCCAGGTCTTCCTCGCTGAGCATCACGTCCAGGCCTATGGCGCGCGGCGGTGCCTGGCTGATGCGTTCCAGCAGGCCGGCGTGCAGAGCGCGGCGCCAGGGCCAGCGGCCAATGGCGTCGATGCTGGCATCGTCTATGGCGACGATGACGATGTCCTGCGATGCCTTGGGCCGGTGCAGCCAGCTGGCCGTGTCCTGGACGAAGCCGTTGATGCGGTCCAGCTGCCCGTCGCCGCCGAGCCAGAACACCAGGGACAGCAGGCCCGCCGCCAGCAGCAGCCAGTCCCGCCGCAGTCCACGGCCACGCGCTGGCGCTGGCTGCGCCGTCGTGGCGGGGCTGTCAGGCGGGGGCGGCAGGGTGGACAAGCGCGGTCAGGGAATGAACGGGCACGGCTACTGGCGCTGCAGGCGCTCTCCGTTGCCCGAATGCATCATCTCGCCGCTGGCATCGACGATCCAGCGGCCGGTGCGGAACTGGCGCGCGGCCGAGAAGTCGCTGCGCAGGCCGTTGGCATCCTCGATCTGCAGGCGCAGGTAGTAGCTGCCTGCGGGCAGGTCCTCGGTGCTCCATTGCGGCTGGTCGGTCCAGAGGTCAACCAGCGGCGCGGTGAACTCCTGGTCGCGCGCCACCATCACGTGGTAGCGCTGGCCGGGCTCGCCGCTCCAGCGGATCTGGCGGCTGCCTTCGGCCGGGCCGTCGCCCAACTGCAGCGCGCTGGCCGAGGGCTGGGCAGGAACGGCAGCCAGTTGCATGGTCTGGGCGGGGGCGAACGGACCCTGGTCGGGTTGGCCATCGGCCAGCGTGCGAATGCTGGCGGCACGCCAGAGATAGCGTCCGGCCGGCAGGCGTGCCAGCGTGGTGGCGGGCAGTGCGCAGTCGTGCAGGTCGCGTGCATCGATGGCGGGCTCGGCAAAGCCGGCCTGCGCATCGGCAGAGACGACCTGGATGCGGTAGCGCGCAGCGCCCACGACCTGGGTGCATTGCAGGCTGGCGCGACCCAGGCCCACGGTGGCGTCGGCCTGCGGCGATTCATACAGCGGCGGCACGGGATGGGCCTTGACGCGCAGGGCGCGGCGGCTGGCTGCGCCCGGAATGCCCTGGGCATCGATGCCGCGCAGGGACAGCACGTAGTCGCCGTCCTCCACACCCGCCAGGCGCAGCGGCGATGCCGTGGCCTGGAAACTGGCGCTGCGCAGCACCTGGGTCATGTCGGCATCGCGCGACAGCTGCAACTGGTAGCGCACGGCGCCCGGCAAGCCGGGCAGGGGCAGGCTGATCCAGTTGGCGTCTTCCGCCAGCGCGGGCCACGCCGTGATGTCGGGTGCACCCAGCATGGGGCGGGGCTCGCCCACGCTGCCATTGGCAGCAACTGCCACGCCCTGGCCCGGGCGCAGCAGCGCATCGCCAGTGTTTGCGCCCGAGGCGTCGGAGCCCACGGCGACGGTGCCCTCATCGACGGCGGCCGCCGTGCTGCCGGCGGCATCGGCCTGGACCAGGAAACGGGTGCCGCGCACGCTGGTCGATGCAGCGGGCGTGCGGATCTCGAAGCGGCGCTGGGCGTTGGCGGGTTCAGGCGGCACCGAGGCCTCGACGCCGCCCTCGCGCAGGTCCAGTACGGACTGCAGGCTGCCGGCACGGCCCTTGCGGCGCATCTGGCGCAGCACCACATCGGACTGCGACTGCACGCGCACCAGGGAGCCATCGGCCAGGCGTACGGCGACGAATGCGTCCGGGGCCAACTGCAGGCGTTCGCCTTCCTGCAGCGTCTGTCCCTTGCGCAGGGGCTGGCTCGCATCGTCTCCGGCCGCGCCTTGCGTATCGGCCAGGTGGTCCAGCGGGCGCGTGCTGCGCGCATCGCCCTGCACGAATTCCACGGAGGCCACGGCGGCGCGCAGCAGGCGCACGGGGATCTCCAGCACGGAGCCAGGCCGCAGGCGGTAGGGATTGGCCACGCCGTTGTGCTGCTGCAGATCGGTCCACTGGCGGGCATCGCCCAGGTAGCGCGCCGCCAGCTGCTCCAGCGTGTCGCCGGCGACGACCCGGTGCGCCATCGTGTCGCCGTTGCGGCCCACGGGCTTGATCTGGGCCTGTGCGCTGCCCAGGCCCAGCAGGCCGAGGGCGGCAAGCATGCAGGCCCGTGATACGGGCCTGCCCAGGGTGGCAGCCATGCGTACGGTCATGATGCCTGCTGCAGCGCCTGCAGGGCTGCGTCGGGCACATCGAGGCGATAGCCATAGCCGTACACGGCACTGATGGCATAGGGCTGTCCGGCGCGCAGGTTCAGCAGGGCACGCAGGCGCGAGATATGCGTGTCCAGCGAGCGCGACTGCACTTCTGCGTTGTGCCCCCACACTGCTTCGCGCAAGTGCTCGCGCGACAGCAGGCGGCCCTGGTTCTGGAACAGGGTCAGGGCCAGCGTGTACTCGCGGTGCGTCACTTCGATGGGCTGGCCGTGCATTTCCAGGCTGTTGGTGGTGGTGAGGAACCGGTAGGGTCCGAACTCCAGCACGCTTTGCGTGTTCACCGGGTAGGCGCGGCGCAACAGGGCGGCCATGCGCGCGCGCAGCTCGCCATGGCGCACGGGCTTGACCATGAAGTCGTCGGCGCCGCAGGACAGGCCCTCGACGATGTCGGCCTCTTCGCTGCGGTGGGTGATGATGAGGATGGGCAGTTCGCGGCTGACATGGCCGCGCGCCCATCGCACCAGGTCCGTTCCTTCCATGTCCGGAAGGTGCCAGTCCACGATCAGCAGGTCGAAGCTCTCGCGGCGAAGCTCCAGTTGCAGGGCCGAGCCCGTCTGGTAGGTGTGGCAGCTGTGGCCCGTCTCCAGCGCGACCTGACGCAGCATCTCCAGTTGCAGCGGATCATCGTCCAGAGCAGCTATACGCATCCAAATGTCCTTTCACGCACGCGCCGCAATCCCGGCGCAGGGCCCGCGGGCAAGACTGCCCGCAAATAGGCGGTTTCTCAAGCGAAGCTTACCCTTACTCTGCGGCATCGCGCAGTTGTTGCAGGGCGGCCAGCACCAACTGGGGGTCTGCGGGCTGCAGGCGGGGCTGCAGTGCGGACAGGGCCGCCTCGCCTTCCCTTTGCAACTGGCCGATGGCCTGGCCGGCTTCCTTGGGTGCGTCGAAGCCCAGGCTTTGCAGCAGCAGCCGGCCGTCGGCGGCGACGAGCTTGAAGTAGAACTTGCCGTCGGCTTCGCGGTATTGCTTGAACTGGGGCAGGGCCTGCCTGGCGGCCTTGGCCTTGGCGGCCACGGGGGCCTGTGCCAGGCTGCGCAGCCCGACGGCCGAGCGCAGTTCGCGGATCAGGGGCAGGGTCTCGCGGCGGGCCTTGGCGGCGCCGGCCTGAAGGATGTCCTCCAGCTCGGCAGGATGGGCCACCAGGTGCTCGTAGCGCTCGCGCATGGGTGCCAGCTCGCGGTCGATGCGCTCGAACAACTGCTGCTTGGCATCGCCCCAGGCAATGCCTTCGGCGTACTGGCGGCGCAGCGCCCCGGTTTCCTCTTCGCTGGCAAAGCCCTGGTAGATCTGGAACAGGGCCGAGCCCTCGACTTCCTTGGGCTCGCCGGGCGTGCGCGAGTCGGTGGTGATGCTGCCGATGAGCTTGCGCAGCTGCTCGCGCGAGGAGAACAGCGGGATGGTGTTGTTGTAGCTCTTGCTCATCTTGCGGCCATCCAGGCCGGGCAGCGTGGCCACGTTCTCCTCGACTTGCGCCTCTGGCAGCGTGAAGAACTCGCCGCCGTAGATGTGGTTGAAGCTGGAGGCCATGTCGCGGGTCATCTCGATGTGCTGGACCTGGTCGCGGCCCACAGGCACCTTGTGCGCGTTGAAGGCCAGGATGTCGGCCGCCATGAGCACGGGGTACATGAACAGGCCGGCGGTCACGCCGTCATCGGCCTCGGTGCCGTCCGCATGGTTCTTGTCCACGGCCGCCTTGTAGGCGTGGGCGCGGTTGAGCAGGCCCTTGCCGGTCACGCAGGTCAGCAGCCAGCACAGCTCGGGGATCTCGGGAATGTCGGACTGGCGGTAGAAGGTCACATGCTCGGGGTCCAGGCCGGCCGCCAGCCAGCTGGCCGCGATCTCGATGGTGGAGCGCTGCACGCGTGCCGGGTCCTGGCATTTGATCAGGGCGTGGTAGTCGGCCAGGAAGTAGAAGTTCTCGACCTCGCGCGAGCGGCTGGCCGCGATGGCCGGGCGCAGCATGCCGGCATAGTTGCCGAGGTGCGGGGTTCCGCTGGGAGTGATGCCGGTGAGGAAACGGATGGTGCTCATGACGGGAGACTTCGACAGGCAAGAGAGAAAAACAGGGAGCCGCAGAGACAGCCGTTGGGCCGTTCTGCGGCACGTTCAGCGCAGCAGCGCGATCAGCGGGGTCAGCGCGAAGTCGATCACGGCGTAGCCCAGGTCCATCAGCGGGCGCAGCCACAGGCTGCCGACCACGCCGGCGATGACCAGGCCCATGACGATGAAAAAGCCCCAGGGCTCGATGCGCGCCACCCACTGCGCCTGGCGCCAGGGCAGCAGGCCGACCAGGATGCGGCCACCGTCCAGCGGCGGCAGTGGAAACAGGTTGAAGGCCCACATCACCAGATTGACCAGGATGCCGGCGCGGCACATTTCAATGAAGAAGCGCTCGCCCACGCCCGATCCCACCAGAACCACCAGCAGCACGCCCCACAGCAGGGCCTGCACGAAATTGGAGGCCGGGCCTGCCAGGGCCACCCAGATCATGTCGCGCTTGGGGTTGCGCAACTGGTCGAAGCGCACGGGCACGGGCTTGGCGTAGCCGAACAGAAAGGCGCCCGAGGTGGCGAAGTACAGCAGCAGCGGCATCAGGATGGTGCCGATGGGGTCGATGTGCTTGATGGGGTTGAGCGTGATGCGTCCCATCATGGCGGCCGTGTTGTCGCCGAAGTGGCGCGCGGCATAGCCATGGGCCGCCTCGTGCACCGTGATCGCGAAGAGCACGGGCAGGGCGTAGATGAGTACGGTCTGGATGAGGTTGGAGATGTCCACGGCGGGCATTGTCTCAGACGCTGGCCACCCTTGCCGCTGGCAGCCGCCAGAGCCCGTGCGCTGCGCTCTGGCTGCGTGGATATGGTGGTTTCCCGCAGATTGGCAATGCCCGGTTCTGTGTTGCAAAATGAAACACCGATGAGATGGTTTCCTCAACAGGTTTTTCACCAAGGCCCTCGGGCCATATGTACAAGAGGTGGCACGTGGGCGTACTGGGCTTGGGCAGGCTGCCGATAGGCTGGCGGTTGGTGATTGCGTTCGGCGGTATCAATCTGCTGGTGTTCACGATGATGGCGGTCACGGTGTTTTCACTGGGGCAGGCCGAACAGGCGCTGGCGGCCGGAGGGGCGACCACGGTGGCCGAGCAGGCGCTGGTGCACACGCGCTGGTGGGTGCTGGGCCTGGGGGCGGCCGTCTGCTCACTGGCCCTGGTGGCATGGTTCAGCCTGCGGCGCGGCATCGTGCAGCCGCTGGGCCAGGCCATCCTGATTGCCGAAACGGTGGCGGCCGGCGATCTGAGCCAGGAGTTCTCTACCGAGCTGCAGGGCGACTTCGGCCGCCTGCTGGGCGCGCTGGGCACCATGGAGGACACGCTGACCGAGCTGGTCGGCCGCATCAAGCAATCCACGGACTCCATCGGCCTGTCTGCCGGCGAGATCGACGCCGGCAACTCCGACCTGTCGCGCCGCACCGAGGCCCAGGTCTCGGCGCTGGCCCAGACGGCGGCCAGCATGGAACAGCTCACCGCCACCGTGCGCCAGAACGCCGACCGCGCGCATTCGGCCAGCGGCCTGGCCGTCGATGCCTCGTCCACCGCCAGGCGCGGCGGGGCCGTGGTGGGCGAGGTGGTGCAGACCATGGAGGCCATCAGCGGCAGCTCGCGCAAGATCGTGGACATCATCCAGGTCATCGAAGGCATTGCCTTCCAGACCAATATCCTGGCGCTGAACGCGGCCGTGGAGGCGGCACGTGCGGGCGAGCAGGGCCGGGGCTTTGCCGTGGTGGCCAGCGAGGTGCGCAGCCTGGCCGGCCGTTCGGCCGAGGCTGCCAAGCAGATCAAGGAACTGATCACCACCAGCGTGCGCCAGGTGGAAAGCGGCGCGGGCCTGGTCAACCAGGCGGGCGCCACCATGCAGGAGATTGTCGGCGCCGTGGGCCAGGTCTCGGGCCTGCTGGGCGAAATGTCGCAGGCGCTGCGCGAGCAAAGCGAGGGCATTGCCCAGGTCAACGCCGCCGTGGGCCACATGGACAGCGCCACCCAGGAGAACGCCGCCCTGGTGCAGCAGGCCTCGCGTGCGGCTTCGGCGTTGAGCGAGCGCGCCCAGGATCTGGAGCAGGCGGTGGGTGCCTTCAAGCTCGACGACGAACCGCAGGAGGCTGCGGTTACTGGTGCGCCGACGATACAGGACAGGCCATCGATGGCGCCGGCCTCGGCCTTGTCCGCAGCCGCGACAAGGCCTGTGCAGCGCGCTCCCGTTCCCGCTGCCCGGCCGCTGGAGTGGGCACAGCACTGAGCGGCTGCCTGCGGCAATTTCCAAGAACAAACGCCGGGCATGTCCGGCGTTTGTTTTTGTGCGGCGTGTGGCGGCGTGTGGCCGTGTTCAGGCCATCTCCAGGCCCAAGGCTTCCAGGCTGCCCCGGCCTTGCCGCACCACGGTGGGTGGATTGCCCAGGGCCATGGGAACCAGGTCAATCACGGTGGTCGGCTCCGAAGGGCAGGCGCCTGCATCGACGATGGCGTCAAGCTCGTGGGGAAAGCGCTCCAGGATGGCGTCCGCGTCGTGCAAGGCCTCGGTCTCGCCCGGCGGGATCAGCGTGGTGGCGATCAGCGGCTCGCCCAGTTGCTCCAGCAGCAGCTGCGTGCCCTTGCGGTCCGGCACGCGCAGGCCGATGGTCTTGCGCGAGGGATGGCTCAGGCGCTTGGGCACTTCCTTGGAGGCTTCCAGGATGAAGGTGTACGGCCCCGGCGTGGCCAGCTTGAGCAGGCGGTACTGGCGGTTGTCCACGCGCGCATAGCTGGACAGTTCAGACAGGTCGCGGCACAGCAGCGTGAGATGGTGCTTGTCGTTGATCTGCCGGATGCGGCGAAGCCGCTCCACCGCAGGGCGGTCGTCCAGGTGGCAGACCAGCGCGTAGCTGGAATCCGTGGGAATGGCCAGGATGGCGCCCTGGCGCAGCATGTCGGCGGCCTGCTTGATGAGACGGGGCTGGGGATTGTCGGGGTGGGCTTCGAAGCGTAGGACCATGGTGTGCGTTGTTGGCGGGAGGGGCTCAGGCCAGCTGTATGCGCTCGCCCAGCAATTCCCATACCGGCGTCAGCTGGCCCGGCAGGTAGGGCAGGTCGCCCAGATCGGTGTGCGATTCCTCGGGGCTGTGGAAGTCGCTGCCGCGCGATGCGGCCAGGCCGAACTCGCGCGCCATGTCGGCATAGATGGCGTATTCGCTGGGCCGGTGGCTGCCGGTGACGACCTCGACGCCCTGGCCGCCATGGGCCTTGAATTCGGAAAACAGCGCGTATTCCTCGTTGGCGGTGAGCGCGTAGCGGGCCGGATGGGCGATCACCGCCACACCGCCGGCCTGCGTGATCCAGCGCACGGCGTCGGCCAGGCGGGCCCAGGTGTGGGGCACGTAGCCGGGATGGCCTTCGGTCAGGTAGTGGCGGAACACCTCGCCCGTGTCGCGGCAGCGGCCGGATTCCACGAGAAAGCGTGCGAAATGGGTGCGTGAGATCAGGCCGGGATTGCCGGCGAAGCGCAGCGCGCCTTCGTAGCTGCCTTCGATGCCGGCCAGCTCCAGCTGGCGGGCCATCTCGCGGGCGCGTGGGCCGCGCCCGTCGCGCGTGGCGTGCAGCCCTTCGAGCAGGGCGGGGTCGTCCGCGTCAAAGCCCAGCCCCACGATGTGCACGGTGGCACCTGCAAAGCTCACCGAGATCTCGGCGCCCGTCAGGTAGTCCATGCCGCAGGCGCGCGCAGCGGCGGCGGCGCGGTGCTGGCCGCCGACTTCGTCATGGTCGGTCAGCGCCCACAGCTGCACGCCCCGGGAGGCGGCGCGTTCGGCCAGTTGCTCCGGCGTCAGCGTTCCATCCGAGACCACGGAGTGGCTATGCAGATCGGCGTTCAGATAGGACTTGGGCACCGGTCCATTGTAGGTGTCGGTGCTTTTCCGAGCCGGGCAGTGCGGCTGGGGGACTTCCCTGAGTGCGGGTTAACAGGGCTCAATAGTGACGGATGCATGACGATGATCAGCCAGGCGCCGTCAAGGGTGGACAAGAATGGTTTCCGGAGCGATGGGCGGCAGGGGCGCCATGGCCTGGCTCCGGCATTGTTATAAAAAAGATCGGTTTTTCCATGAATTTGAATCAAATCACGGTCGCCCAGAAGCTGTGGGCCCTGGTGCTGGGACTGCTGTTGAGCATGCTGGTGGTCAACGGCGGCATCCTGGTCTATCTGCATGGGGTCAACGAGAAGATCAACACCGATGTGATGACCGCGCAAAGCGGCGCCACGCTGGCGCGCGAGTGGCGGCATCTGACGCAGATGAGCGTGGAGCGTTCCATCGTCGCGGCCATGTCGCCCGACGAGACGCTGGCCGCGCAGCAGCGCGCGTTGATGAGCAAGGGCATAGAGCGCATCAACGTGCTGCAAAAGCAGGTGGGCGATCTGCAACTGGGCACGCAGTCCAAGCAGGCGCTGGACACCGTGGCGGCCGAGCGCCGCGAGACGCTCAAGGCCAACTCGGCAGCCCAGGAGGCGCGCAAGGCCAGCGATTTCGCCACCACGTTCGACATCGTTGAAAAGCAGCTGCGCCCGGCAGCCGAGCGCTACAACAGCGCGCAGGAGGCCTTCGTGCAGCAACTGGAGCGCCAAAGCGAGCTGGGGCGCGAGGAAGGCGTGGCCCATCGGCGCCAGGCGTACTGGATCGGCGCGCTGGCCAGTGCGGTCATCGTGGTCCTGGGCCTGCTCATGGGGGTGGCCATCATGCGGTCGATCACGCGGCCGCTGGACCAGGCCGTGGCCCTGGCCGACGGCATTGCCGCAGGCGACCTCACGGGCTCGGTGCAAAGCAGCCGGGGCGATGAACTGGGCCATCTGCTGGGCGCACTCAACGGCATGGCGCAGCGGCTGCGCGGCGTGGTGGGCGAAGTGCGCTCTGGCGTGGAGTCCGTGTCCACGGCCTCCAACCAGATCGCCAGCGGCAACCAGGACCTGTCCTCGCGCACCGAGCAGACAGCGGCCAACCTGGAGGAGACGGCTGCCAGCATGGAAGAGCTGACGGCCACCGTCACCCAGTCGGCCGATACGGCGCGCCAGGCCAACCAGCTGGCGGCCACGGCCGCACAGGCGGCCGAGCAGGGCGGTGCCGTGGTGGCCCAGGTGGTCACCAGCATGCAGCAGATCACGGACAGCAGCCGCAAGATCGCCGACATCATCGGCGTGATCGACGGCATTGCCTTTCAGACCAATATCCTGGCGCTGAACGCCGCCGTGGAAGCGGCCCGCGCGGGCGAGCAGGGCCGTGGTTTTGCCGTGGTGGCGGGCGAGGTTCGCTCGCTGGCCCAGCGCAGCGCCGAGGCCGCCAAGGAAATCAAGCTGCTGATCACTACCAGCGTGGACAACGTGCAGTCGGGCTCGAAGCAGGTGGAGCAGGCGGGGCGTTCCATGGAGGAAATCGTCTCCAGCGTGCGCCGCGTCAGCGACCTCATCGGCGAGATCACGGCCTCGTCCACCGAGCAGCGCGACGGCATCGGCCAGGTCAACCAGGCCGTGACCCAGCTCGACCAGATGACCCAGCAGAACGCGGCCCTGGTCGAGGAATCCAGCGCGGCTGCGCTGGCCATGCAGGACCAGGCGCGGCGCCTGTCCGAGGTGGTGGCGGTGTTCAAGCTGGGGCAGGAGGGCAGCGCACTGGCGCCGGCCAGGGCACAGGTGCCAGCCACCGCAGCGGCACGCCGGCCGGCATCTATCGGTGCAACCGGTGCAACTGCTGCGGTGCGCCCTGCGCCTGCGGCACCCGCACGTCCAGCGCCCGCCGTGCGCAATGCACCGGCGCCCCAGATCCAGCAGCCCGTGGCGAAGGCACCCGCCAGGACAGCGGCCAAGGCCGGGGCGGATGACGACTGGGAGACCTTCTGAGCGGGAGGAGCGGGGATGCAGGCCGGCGTGCAAGTCAGCGCCGGCCTGCAGGCCTTCGTCAGTTGCGCGGCTTGCCGTAGTCGGGCGAGCGCGGGCCTGGCAGCAGTCCCCGCTGCGCCATGGGCGACAGCAGGCGCTGGTTGGCGATGGAGGCGATCTGCACGCTGCGGTCGTTCATGGTGTCCAGGATCTGGTTGAGCAGTGCCGTCACCAGGATGCCGACCAGTCCGCCGCCTGAGCTTTGTCCTTCGGCGCTGGAGGCCGTGGCACTGCCATCCCACAGCTGGGTGCCGGTGCGCAGGTCCAGCAGCCTGGCCTCCAGCGTGACCACGGAGGCGCTGCTGATCACCGCATAGCTGGTGCCGTAATTGCGGATGTTCAGGTACAGGGCCGCATCGGCGCCAAAGATTTCCCTGAGCTTGGCCACGGGCAGCTCCTGGGCGTCGTCGGCACTGACGATGCCGTTCTGGCGGAACATTTCCTCGGTGACAGCCACGGGCAGAACGTAGTAGCCGGCCTCGGCCAGCGGCAGCGTGATCTGGGACAGCACGCCCGCCGGTGCATTCACTTCCGGGGACTGGTTCAGCGCAGGCATGACCAGGATGGAGGCAGGCTTGGATGCCCGCAGCGCCGAATAGTCATAGGGCGCGGTGGTGGCGCACCCGGTCAGCGCCACGGTCATGGCAAGTGCCAGGGTCTTGATGTGGTCGGTCAGGCGCATGTCAATTCTTGCGGGCCGTGAAGGTTTGCAGCAGCGTGTCCATGAAGATGGCGGACTCGGGGAAATGATGTTTTTCCTCGGCCAATTGCTCCACCGTCTTTTCGTTGTTGCCGGTCCGGGAATAGAGCATGGCCATATGGGCGCGGTAGCCGGGCGGCAGCGCCTTTCCCTCGGCCTGCACCTTCAGGCGGGTCTCTTCCAGCTTGAGCAGTTGGTCCTCGGCGCCGGTACTGCCGTCGTCCTTGAGGTACTGGTAGACCTGGGGCTGGTAGTCATTCCAGGCATACAGCGGCTGGCGCGGCGCGGCGCAGCCGGCCAACGTGGCGCAAACGGCCAGCGCGGCCAGGGCCGTTGCCGAATGAACGGGGCGCTTCATTGCGCGGGCTTCCATGCGCCGCTGTCAATGCCGGCCGCCAGCTTGTCCACGGCTTCGCGGATGGCCAGATCCAGTACCTTTCCGTTGAGCGTGGAGTCATAGCCGGCCGTGCTGCCGAATCCCACGATTTCGCGGTTCGACAGGCTGTATTCGCCGGCACCCTGCACCGAATAGACGACTTCGGAGGTCTGCACCCTGACGATGTTCAGGCTGACCTTGGCATAGGCCACCTGCTCCTTGCCACGGCCGAGCACGCCGAAGAACTGGCGGTCCCCGACCACCTTGCGGCCGAATTCGCTCACGTCGCCGGTCACGACATAGGTCGCACCCTTGATCGACTGCTCCTGCCTGTTGAAGCCCGCTTCCTGGCGGGTCTCGGACATGTTGTCGCGGTCCAGCACGCTGAATCGGCCGCTTTGCTGCAGATGGGTTACCAAGATGGTCCTGGCCTGGCCGCCGAGACGATCGACGCCGTCCGAGAAAATGCCGCGTTGAAAGCTGGAGCGGTTGTCGAATTTGCCCACGGAAATGGGGCTGCGCGGGCCTTGATAGGGGCTGGATGCAGAAGCGGGCTTGGCTGTTTCAAGCGTGCGCGATTGCTCGGTGGTGGAGCAGCCGGAAAGGCCTGCGGCCAAGGTGATGGCAATGGCCGCGCATGGCCAGATGCGAGAAGTCATGAATGGTTTCCCCGTTTATTGGAATGAATTTGCAATAATTTGTTGCAAAGCCGGGGATGGTACCTGACTGTGGTTTGAATCGCCGCAATGACGTCTAGGACGCATCCGAATGCACGCCCTCTATCAGGAACTGAACCTTGCGCTCTCCGCGCCATTCATTGATATCCATGCGAAAGGCAATGCAGGCCGATGGCGGCAGCGGGTCGGTATGGCCGAACCAGATGCCGTCCACGGTTTCGCCCTGATGGCGCAATTGCAGTTTCAGGTGCTTTTCACCGACCAGGCGCTGTGACAATACTTCCAGCTGTTCGCTGAAGGTCGGTGGTGCAAAGCCTTGTCCCCAGACCGCGAGATTGAGTTGCTCGACCATTTCGGGTTTGCGGAAATCCGGGTCCAGCGGGCCGTCGGTTTCGATACGGCGCGTCAGCGTGGCTGCGTCCAGCCATTCCTGGGCCACCTGGGCCAGGGCCTTCTCGAATACCGCGAAACCGGCCTCGGCAATGGTGCAGCCGGCCGCCATGGCGTGGCCGCCAAAGCGCAGCAGCAGGCCGGGGTGGCGCTTGGATACGAGGTCCAGCGCGTCGCGCAGGTGAAAGCCCGGAATGGAGCGGCCCGAGCCCTTGAGTTCATGCTCGTGCCCCGGCGCGCCGCTGGCCGCGAAGACGAAGCTGGGCCGGTGCATGCGGTCCTTGATGCGCGAGGCCACGATGCCGACCACGCCCTCGTGGAAATCCGGGTCGAACACGCTGATGGCGGCCGGCGGCGTCATGCCGTCCTCGCACAGGCCTTCGGCCATGAGCAGGGCCTGCTCTCGCATGCCGCCTTCCAATTCGCGGCGTTCGCGGTTGATGGCGTCCAGCATCTGCGCCAGGTTGGCGGCGCGGCCCGCATCGTCCGTGGTCAGGCACTCGATGCCGATGGTCATGTCGGACAGCCGGCCTGCGGCATTGATGCGCGGGCCCAGGGCAAAGCCGAAGTCGAAGGTGGTGGCCGCAAAGGCCTTGCGGCCAGCGGCCTCGAACAGGGCCAGCAGGCCCGGCTGCATCTGGCCACGGCGGATCTGCTTCAGGCCCAGGGCGACCAGGCGGCGGTTGTTGGCGTCCAGCCGGACCACGTCGGCCACGGTGCCCAGGGCGACCAGGGGCAGCAGGGCCTCCAGCCGGGGCTGGCTGGCCTTGTCGAAGCGGCCGCGCGTGCGCAGCTCGGCGCGCAGGGCCAGCAGCACGTAGAACATCACGCCGACGCCGGCCATGGACTTGCTCTCGAAGCTGCAGCCGGGCTGGTTGGGGTTGACGATGGCATCGGCCAGCGGCAGGTGGTTGCCGGGCAGGTGGTGGTCGGTGACGACCACCTGCAGGCCCAGGGCCTTGGCCTCGGCCACGCCTTCGACGCTGGCAATGCCGTTGTCCACGGTGACCATCACCTCGGCGCCGGTTTCCTTGACGCGGCGTGCGATGGGCGGCGTCAGGCCGTAGCCGTCCACCACGCGGTCGGGCACCAGGTAGCTGACGTGGGCCGCGCCCAGCATGCGCAGGCCGCGCCAGCCCACGGCGCAGGCAGTGGCGCCGTCGCAGTCGTAGTCGGCCACGATGCACAGGCGCAGGCCGCGCTCTATGGCGTCGGCCAGCAGCCGCACGGCGGCCTCCATGCCCAGCAGGCCCGAGGGTGGCAGCAGGCGCGCAGGCGTGTCTTCCAGTTCGTCGGCGGAGCACACGCCGCGCGCGGCGTAGAGCTGGGCCAGCAGCGGGTGGACGCCGGCCTGGCGCAGTGCCGAGGCCTGCTGTGCAGGGATCTCGCGGGGGATGATTTTCATGGGAAATGTGTCAGAGCATGCGGCCCAGATCGGGCAGGGCGCGGGGGCCGAAGAGGCCCGTCAGCCTGTCCAGCCAGCGCGGCGGGCGGCTGCTCCACGCGATGGCATGGCGTTCGCCGCACAGCGTCAGCGTGAGCGGGTGGCCTGCGCGTACGCGCTCCAGCAGGCGGGCGATGAGCCCGGCGTCCAGCGCCTTCCAGGCCTCGCGCCACGCAGCGGGGTTGCCCTGCAGGGCTGCGGCGTGAAGGTCGTCCAGGCATTGCACGGCGGCCTTGGCGCCGGTGGCCGTGCCGGGCTGCAGGCGCCCGGCGCCGTGGACCCAGAAGGCGTTGATGGGCACCTGGCCGCGCGCGGCGCGGGCGTCGTTGAAAACATGGGTGTAGAGCAGCATCTGCACCTCGCTTTGCAGGCGGTGCAGGGCGCGCGCCTGCTGCGCATCGGGCAGCCAGGGCCGCACGTCGCGGCCGATGACGCGGTCCATGGAGGCCGTGGCCAGGCCATCGAACAGCGCACCGCGCGCCAGCCAGCGCTGCGGCTGCTGGTACTCCAGCACGATGCCGTCGTCAGCGAACCAGGGCGCCAGCAGGGCCAGCAGCTGGCGTGATTCCTCATCGCTGAGGGGTGTGGTGGCGGGATCGCTCTGGTGGACCTGGTCTGCGCCTATGTGCCAGTGGCAGGGCGTGACATAGGCGCAGGCCTGCGCCGTCTCACCGGCCTGCCAGGCGGCCCAGGCAATCCGGCCCGGCGCATCGGGCAGGCCCAGCGAGCGCGCCAGGGCGCGTTCGTGGGGGGGAGAAAAATCCATCTCCGTGCCGGTCTGTGCGGGCGCGGGCTGCATCAGCGCCAGCAGGGATTGGAGATGGGGCAGCTCCAGTCCGCCCCAGACGGCCGCGACGGCCGCGTCATCCGCTGCATCCGAGGACGGACCGCCGGCATAGGGAATGATCCATTCGGTCGTTTCCCCCAGCGGGGCTTGGGTGGAGGACACCAGGGGCGCGGTCAAAAGCATGGCCGCTATTGTCGGGCATGGGGTGCCGCAGTGCCGGCGCCTTCGTTTTTCCCCTTGGAGCGCGGTTCAGCGCTGGGGCATGTCCCGGGCTGAAGAGACCAGGCTGACCGTGGCGTCCTCGGGGATGGGCGGCATGCCCTGGTCCCAGTCTTCCCAGGCGCTGCGCATGGCGGCCAGACGCTCGGGCGCGCGCGCTGCCTGGTTGGCGCGCTCGCGCTCGTCGGCCGCAAGGTCGAACAGGTAGTCGATGCCGTCCACGCGCAGGTATTTCCAGTCGCCATCGCGCAGGGCACGTTGGCCGCGGTGCTTCATGCGCCAGTGCAGGGTGCGCGGGAATTCGGCATCTTCGGCGCGCAGCACGGGCAGCAGCGAGATGCCGTCCAGCGCATGGTCCTCTGGCGCCTGCACGCCGGCGGCATCCAGCACCGTGGCCGACCAGTCCATGCTCATGCAGTGCTGGGGGCTGCTGCGGCCCGGCGCGATCACGGCCGGCCAGTGCGCGATCCAGGGCACGCGTATGCCGCCCTCGGTCAGGTCCATCTTGCCGCCGACCAGGGGCCAGTTGTCGGAGAAGCGTTCGCCGCCGTTGTCGCTGGTGAAGACGATGAGGGTGTTGTCCAGCTGCCCGTTGGCGCGCAGCGCCTCGACGATCCAGCCTATGCCTTCGTCCATGTGGTGGATCATGCGGCGGTACTGGTGGATGTTGCCGCCGTCCAGGTGGGCAATGCCCGCGCCCAGCGCCTCGGCCGTGCTGCGGTCATCGCGCGTTTCCCAGGGCCAGTGCGGCGCCGTGTAGTGCAGGCTGAGGAAGAAGGGTGCATCGCCTTGGGCCATGCGGTGGACGAAGTCCACGCTGCGCTGCGACAGCAGGTCGGTCAGGTAGCCCTCGTCATGGTGTTCCTCCTCGCCCACCCACAGATCGTGCTGGCCCGAACTGCTCAGGTGGGTGAAGTAGTCCACGCCGCCCGACATGGGGCCGAAGTATTCCTCGTAGCCCGAGCGCAGCGGGCCGAAGTGCGGCGGGTAGCCCAGGTGCCATTTGCCGATCAGCGCCGTGCGGTAGCCCGCATCCCTGAGCATGGAGGCGACGGTGGGCATGTCCGGCGGCAGGCCCAGCTTCTCGCCCAGCGGCGTGCCGCGTGTCTTGCTGTTGATGGGCTCCTCGGCCGCACCGCGCAGGCGGTACTGGTAGCGCGCCGTGGCCAGGGCAAAGCGCGTGGGAGAGCACACGGGCGAGTTGGCATAGCCCTGGGTGAGCCTGAGGCCGCCGGCGGCCAGGCGGTCGAGCACGGGAGACACCGCTCCGAAGTCGGCCGCGCGGCCGCCGTAGCAGCCGAGGTCGGCATAGCCGAGGTCGTCGGCCACGATGAAGAGGATGTTGGGACGGGACATGGAAATGCGTTCTGTGCAGGGGCGTGGGCGGGAAGCGGCGGCGCTCATTCCATCTTCATTCCGGTGGACTGGATCACGGTCCGGTAGCGGTCGGCCAGCGCCTGTATGCGTTCGGCGGCGGCCTGGCCGGTCAGGCCTTCGTAGAACAGGTCGTTGGCGCGCATGCGCTCGCGCAGGGCCGGATCCTTCATGGCCTTTTCCAGCGCGGACTGGATTCTTGCGGCCAGGGGCTCGGGCGTGGCGGCAGGCACCCATAGGGCGAACAGCACTTCCTGCTCCAGATCCTTGTGGCCCAGCTCGCCCACGGTGGGCACGCCGGGCACCAGCGGGTTGCGCTGGCGCGTGGTCACGGCCAGCGGCACGACCTTGCCGGCCGCCACCTGGCCCAGCATGGCCGAGGAGCTGATGATGCCGCCGTCCACCTCGCCGGCCAGCACGGCCGTGCTGGCCGGGGCGTTGCCCTTGTAGGGCACGTGGCTGACCTTGGCGCCCGTGGCATGGGTCAGGATGGCCGAGGCCAGGTGGCCCGGCGTGCCGTAGCCGGCCGAGCCCAGCGTCAGGCCGCTTCTCTTGCCCTGGGCGATGAACTGGTCCAGGGTCCTGAGGCCGGTGCGCGGGTTGACGGCCACCACCATTCCCTGCGAGGCAATCATCATCACGGGACGCAGGTCCGTGCCCTTGAAGGGCATGCTCTTGTAGATGAAGGGATTGACGGTGAAGGTCGTGTCTATGCCGACCAGCAGCGTATAGCCGTCGCCGGGCGCCTTGGCCGCGTTGTCGGTGCCGATGTTGCCGCCCGCGCCGGGCCGGTTGTCCACGACGAAGGGCTGTTTGAGTTCACGCTGCAGCACCTCGCCCAGGCTGCGCGCCAGGATGTCGGCGGCGCCAGCGGGCGCGAAGGCGACGACGATGCGCACGGGTTTGGCGGGCCAGGCCGCGGCATCGGCGGCCGCATCGGCCCGGGCGCCGGCGCCGGAGCCCAGGCCCAGCAGAAGGGCCAGGCCGGCCCGCAGCAGCGGGCTGCGCAAGGCATGGGTGGCATGGGTGGCTTGGAACAGGGAAAACATGGTGGCGAACTTTCTGCGCTGCGGGGGCGCCGGGCTTTGCGAGAATCCCCAGGCCGGCTCCGGACGGTGGCTCCCGTTGTCTCCTTTCCGGACGGGGCCACTGTAGAAGTCCCCGCAGCAATTGATCTAATCAACTGTTCCCCGTGAATACCCGCCCCGCTCCCTCCTCCATCCAGCAGATGCTGCTGTTTCGCATCAACCGCTACTTCGGCGCGGCGGGCGGCGTGGCCATGCGCATGTGCGAGGCGCATTTCGGCATCACGCGCCGCGAGTGGGGCGTGATGGCCACGGTGGCCGCCAACGAGGGCCTGCTGTCGTCGGAGCTGGCCGAACGCGCGCAGCTGGACCGCGCACGCACCTCGCGCGCCCTCAGCGGACTGGAGGAAAAGGGCTGGGTGCGGCGCAGCCCCATGCCCGGCGACCGCCGCCGCGTGGCCGTGTCGCTGACGGCCGAGGGGCGGCGCATGTACGGCCTGATCCTGCCGCGCATGGCCCAGATCCACCTGGACCTGGTGTCCGTGCTCAGCGACGAGGAACTCGCACAATTCGATACCTTGCTGGCCAGGCTGCAGCGCCATGCGCTGACGCTGGAGGCGGAGGGCCGCTACGACGCCCTGCCGCGTGTGGACCGCGGACGGCACCGGCGCTGACACGCCGACGGCAAAGCCTGCCGCCATGCAGGGCCTGCGGGCGATGACACAATGCATGCCCATGCAATTTCCCTACGAACTGGCCGTCGGCTGGCGCTACACCCGGGCGGGGCGTGCCACGCGACGCAACGGCTTCATCTCGTTCATCTCCGGCGTCTCCATGCTCGGCATCGCCCTCGGTGTGGCGGCGCTGATCATCGTGCTCAGCGTGATGAACGGCTTCCAGAAGGAAGTGCGCGACCGCATGCTCAGCGTGGTCTCGCACATCGAGATCTTCGCGCCCCAGGGCGCGGCGCTGCCCGATCTGGAGCGCACCATGCGCGAGGCGCGCGCCAACCCTGACGTGCTGGGCGCCGCCCCGTTCGTCGCGGCCCAGGCGCTGCTGGCGCGTGGCGAGGACATGAAGGGCACCCTGGTGCGCGGCATCGATCCGGCGCGCGAGGGCGAGGTCACCGACGTGGCCGCCACCAATGCCGAGGTGCTCAAGCGCCTGGTGCCCGGCGAGTTCAACGTGGTGCTGGGCGTGGAGCTGGCGCGCTCGCTGGGCGTGCGCCAGGGCGACATGGTCACGCTGATCGCCCCGGGCGGCCAGGTCACGCCGGCCGGCGTGGTGCCGCGCCTCAAGCAGATGCATGTGGCCGGCACCTTCGACTCCGGCCACTACGAATACGACTCGGCCCTGGTGATGATGCATTACGAGGATGCGCAGCGCCTGTTCCGCCTGGAAGGGCCGACCGGCATCCGACTGAAGCTCAAGGACCTGCACGAAGCGCCGCGCGTGGCCATGGAGCTGGCCCACACCATCACCGACCGCCTGCTGATCCGCGACTGGACCCAGCAGAACCGCACCTGGTTCGCGGCCGTGCAGCTGGAAAAACGCATGATGTTCATCATCCTCACGCTCATCGTCGCCGTGGCCGCGTTCAACCTCGTGTCCACGCTGGTGATGACGGTGACCGACAAGCGCGCCGACATCGCCATCCTGCGCACGCTGGGCGCCTCGCCGTCCAGCATCATGGGCATCTTCATGGTGCAGGGCGCAATGGTGGGCGTCATCGGCACCTTCGCGGGCCTGCTGCTGGGCCTGGGCATTGCGTTCAACATCGATGTCATCGTGCCGGCCATCGAGCGCCTGCTGCACGCCAACTTCCTGCCCAAGGACATCTACCTGATCAGCAAGATGCCCAGCGATCCGCAGTACAGCGACATCATGCCCATCGCCGTGATCTCCCTGGTGCTGGCCTTTGTCGCCACCATCTATCCCAGCTGGCGCGCCAGCCGCGTGAACCCCGCCGAGGCGCTGCGCTATGAATGAAGTGAATGTGATGCCCGGTTTCGAAGTGTCCCAGCAGGGCGCCGTGGTCCTGGATGCGCGCGGCCTGACCAAGCGCTTTGCCGAGGGCCGGCTCAACGTGCAGGTGCTGGCCGGCGTGGACCTTCAGGTGCGCGCGGGCGAGACGCTGGCCATCGTCGGCGCCTCGGGCTCGGGCAAGAGCACGCTGCTGCACCTGCTGGGCGGGCTGGACGCTCCCACCAGCGGCAGCGTCACCCTCAAGGGCGAGCCCCTGCATGAACTCAGCGCCCAGAAGCAGGGCGCGCTGCGCAACAGGCACCTGGGCTTCATCTACCAGTTCCACCATCTGCTGCCCGAATTCAGCGCCCAGGACAACGTGGCCATGCCGCTGCGCATACGCCGCGACGACAGGGCCGAGTGCATGGAGCGCGCCGCACGCATGCTGGCCGCCGTGGGCCTGGGCGAACGCATGCTGCACCGTCCGGCCGAACTGTCGGGGGGCGAGCGCCAACGCGTGGCCATTGCCCGCGCCCTGGTCACGCAGCCGGCCTGCGTGCTGGCCGACGAGCCCACCGGCAACCTGGACCGCAGTACGGCCGACACCGTGTTCCGCCTGATGCTGGAGCTGGCGCGCAGCCATGGCACGGCCTTCGTCATGGTCACCCACGACGAGCAACTCGCGGCGCGCTGCGACCGCATGGTGCGCCTGGTGCAGGGCCAATTGGCCTGACCGGCAGGCCTGGGTCTGGACTCAGGCCATGCGCAGCAAGGTGCCCGGCAGGCGCTGGGCGCCTACGGGAAGCACGGCCGCTGCCGGGGCCGACTTGATCTGCGGCGCAGCGGGAACGATGGATGCCGGCAGCGGCTTGCGCTGCACCTGTTCCCTGGATGCATCCGCGACGGCCGCGCTCTGCGCCGTCAGGTCGGCCGTCACCTCGCGCAGCCGCGCCGACTGGGCCATGGACGCCTGCACCACATCGCCCATGATGGCCGTGACCTGGTGCGAGGAGTCCACGATCTCCTGCATGGTGCCGCCGGCCTGGCGCACCTGGTTGGCGCCCAGTGCGACCTGCTCCACCGAGGTGTGGATGAGCTGCTTGATCTCCTTGGCCGCAGCGGCGCTGTTCTGTGCCAGCGCCCGCACCTCGCCCGCCACCACGGCAAAGCCCCGGCCCTGCTCGCCTGCACGGGCCGCCTCCACGGCAGCGTTGAGCGCGAGGATGTTGGTCTGGAAGGCGATGCCGTCCATCACGCCGATGATGTCGCTGATCTTGCGCGAGCTGGCGCTGATGGACTCCATGGTGCCCATCACCTCGTGCACCGTGCGCCCGCCCTGCTCGGCCACCAAGCAGGCCTGGCGGGCCAGTTCGTTGGCCTGCCCTGCGTGCTCGGCGCTTTCGCTCAGGCCCTGCATGGCCTCGCCCAAGGTCTGCGCGGCAGTGAAGCGGCGCGTGATGTCGCGGGCGTACTTGACCACCTTGAACGGTCGGCCATCGGCGTCGAGGATGGGGTTGTAGCTGGCCTCGATCCAGACCTGGCGGCCGTGCTTGCCGATACGCAGGTACTGGCCCGCATCGTGCTGGCCGCCGGCCAGCTTGCGCCAGAACTGCGCATATTCGGCACTCTGGCTCTCGTGGGGCTGGACGAACATGCTGTGGTGCCGTCCGACGACCTCGTCCAGCGTGTAGCCCATGGCCTGCAGGAACAGGCGGTTGGCATGCAGGATATGGCCCTGCAGGTCGAACTCGATGATGGCCTGCACCTTGGAGATGGCCGCCAGCTGGCCTTCGGCATCGGCGTTGCGGCGCTGCTGCTCCGTGATGTCGGTGGCGTACTTCACCACCTTGAAGGGCCGGCCATGGCGATCGAAGATGGGGTTGTAGCTGGCCTGCAGCCAGACATCGCGCCCGTCCCTGGCAATGCGGCGGTAGCGGCCCGCGTCGTGGATGCCGCTGCCCAGGCGCTGCCAGAACGCGGCGTACTCGGGCGACTCGCTCATCTGGTGGTCCACGAACATGCGGTGGTGCTGGCCGATGACCTCGCCTTCCTCATAGCCCATGGTGTCCAGGAAGTTCTGGTTGGCGGCCAGCACATGGCCCTGCAAATCGAACTCGATCACGGCCTGGGACTTGTGGATGGCTGCCAACTGGCCATCCAGTTCCACCTGGCGGCGTGCGCCACCCAGGTCCAGGATCCGACTCCATGCTGAGCGCTTCATGGGAAATTCCTCTCTCCAAAGAATGCCTGCCGGTGTTGCGAAAGCTCGACGCGAGGGTTAAATGTTTCTTTATGTATTTATATGGACCGCCAAGTGTTTCGGGTATTGATTTTGTCAAACGGAGCCAGCTCGCAATAAGCTCAGGGTTTGCCCTTGTTTTTCGCATTGCCTGTCTCTGGCGGGCCTGGCGCAGGCCGGTGGCATGATGCGGCCATGCCCGCCTGGATAGATACCCATTGCCACCTCGATGCCCCTGAATTCGATGCCGACCGCGATGCCATGCGCGCGCAGGCGACCGAGGCCGGCGTTGCGCATCTGGTGATTCCGGCCGTGGCGCGCGAGCACTGGGACACGGTGGTGGCGCTGGCGCGGCGCCATGGTGACAGCTATGCGCTGGGCATCCATCCGCTGTACACGCCCAACGCCCGCGAGCAGGACATTGCCGCATTGCGCGAGACGCTGGCGCGGCTGCGCGGCGATGCGCAACTGGTGGCCGTGGGCGAGATCGGACTGGACTTCTTCGTGCCCGGGCTGGATGCGGACCGGCAGATCTGGTTCTACGAGCAGCAGATCGCGCTGGCGCGCGAGTTCGACCTGCCCGTCATCCTGCATGTGCGCAAATCCAGCGACCGGCTGCTCAAGACCCTGCGCGCGCGGCCTGTGGCGGGCGGCATTGCCCATGCCTTCAACGGCAGCGTGCAGCAGGCCCAGGCCTTCACCGACCTGGGGTTCAAGCTGGGCTTCGGCGGCGCCGTGACCTATGACCGCGCGCTCAGGCTGCGCGAGCTGGCAGCCGCCCTGCCGCTGGATGCGCTGGTGCTGGAAACCGATGCCCCCGACATTCCGCCGCACTGGCTCTACACCACGGCCGGGCAGCGTGCCCAGGGCCAGGCCCAGGGCCGCAACACGCCGGCCGAGCTGGCACGCATTGCGGACGTGATTGCGCGGTTGCGCGGCATCACGCCCCAGGCCCTGGCCGAGGCCACGGGCCGCAACGCGCGTGCCGCGCTGCGCGGGCTGCCCGCCATGGCCTGAGCCAGGCTTGAGCGGAACCTGAACCTGAGCGGTCTTGCCGCCCGCTGCCAGCAGCCCGGCGGGCGCTGGGCGACAATGCCGGCCATGTCCTTGACCGTTTCCGACCTGCCGCCCCAGGGCGCCCCGCGCTGGCAGGGCCTGGCGCCGGTGGCCGATGCGCGGACCCGGGCCCTGGTGCTGGGCAGCTTTCCGGGCCTGCGATCGCTGCAGCTGCAGCAGTACTATGCCCATCCGCAAAACCAGTTCTGGCCCTTGCTCCAGGCCCTGTGGCCCGGGCATCCGCAGCCCGGCCGCGACGACTATGCGGGCCGCTGCGAATGGCTGCTGGCCCGCGGCCTGGGCCTGTGGGATGTGTATGCCAGCTGCGAGCGCGAAGGCAGCCTGGACAGCGCCATACGCGCTGCCGAGGTGAATGATTTCGTGGCGCTGCGCACGCATTGCCCGCAGCTGGCGCTGGCCCTTCACAACGGTGGCGAGAGCTACAAGCACGCAGGCCGCACGCAGGCCCTGGGCCTGGCCGCCGTGAAGCTGCCATCGACCAGCCCGGCCAACGCGAGCTGGCGTTTCGAGCGCAAGGTGCAGGCCTGGCGCGAGGCGCTGGCCCTCCATCAACTGCTCTGAATCTTTCTATTTTTTCGACGTGATACGCAAGACCCGTGGCGCCGCCAAGGCCGCCCCTTCCTCTCCCGCCAACGCCGCAGACGCCGAGCTGCCCGAAGTCAGCGTCTCCGACGATGGCGATGTGCGCCACCTGCACCTGGGCACGCCCTGGATCCAGGGCTCCATGCGCATACGCGAGCCGTTCGAGATCGAGCTCGAATACGTGCAGCGCATGATGGGCTGGCTGCTGTTCATGGAGCCCGCCAGCGTGGCCGGCCGCCATGCCATGCAGTTGGGCCTGGGCGCGGCCGCCATCACCAAGTTCTGCCACAAGAAGCTGCGCATGCGCACCACGGCCATCGAGCTGAACCCGCAGGTGCTGGCCGTGTGCCGCAGCTGGTTCAAGCTGCCGCCCGACAGCGACACGCTGCGCGTGGTGCTGGCCGATGCGGCCCAGGAAATCCGCAAGAGCCAGTGGCTGGGCACGGTCGATGCGCTGGCCGTGGATCTCTACGACCACGATGCGGCCGCGCCCGTGCTGGACAGCGCCGAGTTCTATGCCGACTGCCGCAATCTGCTGACCGAGGACGGCATCATGACCGTCAACCTGTTCGGCCGCACCTCCAGCTACGAGCGCAGCCTGGCGCGCATGGCCGAAGCCTTTGGCGAAGAGGCCATGTGGGCCTTCCGCCCCACGCGCGAGGGCAACACCGTGGTGCTGGCCCAGCGCACGCCGCGCGCGCTCGACCCCGCAGCGCTGCAGGCTGCCAGCGCCCAGGTGCAGGCCCGCTGGGACCTGCCCACCACGCGCTGGCCCAAGATCTTCGTGCGGCCCTGGTAGAGCGGGGCTGGCCGGGCAGGGCGGCCGCCAGGCTTACCATAGGGCGCAGTTCAGCTTCCGGCCCAACGCCATGTCCGATCCGATCTCCACCGCACAGTCCAGACTCGCCGTTGTTGCAAGCAATCCTTCGGGGCCCCTGGACTGGCGCAGACTGGTGCAATGGCTGCTGGCCGATGGCGTGATCACGGCCGAAGAGGCCCAGCGCACCGTGGCGCGCTGCTCGCAGGCCGAGAGCACCCAGCACCCGCTGGTCCGGCTGGCCAATGTGGGCATGGCCCGCGCCAGCGACGGGCGTGCGTTGGACATCGAGGAACTGACCCAGTACCTGGCAACCCGCAGCGGCCTGGCCTACCTGCGCATCGACCCGCTGCGTGTGGATGCGGGCCGCGTCGGCGAGATCATGAGCGCCAGCTATGCCGAGCGCCACAAGGTGCTGCCCGTGCAGGTGTCGCCGCAGGAAGTGGTGGTGGCCACGGCCGAGCCCTTCATCGATGACTGGGTGGCCGAGGTCGAGCGCCAGGCGCGCCGCAAGGTGCGCCGCGTGCTGGCCAGCCCGCTGGACCTCAAGCGCTATACGGGCGAATTCTTCGCCTTGGCCAAGTCGGTGCGCGCTGCCGAGAAGGCCGGCGGTGCGGCCAGCGCGGCCAGCTTCGAGCAACTGGTGGAGCTGGGCAACAGCAGCAAGCAGCTCGATGCCAACGACCAGGGCGTGGTGCGCGTGGTGGACTGGCTGTGGCAATACGCCTTCGACCAGCGCGCCAGCGACATCCACATGGAGCCCCGGCGCGAGCAGGGCGTGATCCGCTTTCGCATCGACGGCGTGCTGCACCCCGTCTACCAGGTGCCCATGGGCGTGCTCAATGCCATGGTCTCGCGCGTGAAGCTGCTGGGGCGCATGGACGTGGTGGAGAAGCGCCGCCCGCAGGATGGCCGCATCAAGACCCGCAACCCGCGCGGTGATGAGGTGGAAATGCGCCTGTCCACGCTGCCCACGGCCTTTGGCGAGAAGCTGGTGATGCGGATCTTCGATCCCGACAACACGGTCAAGGACCTGGATGCACTGGGCTTCACCAGCCATGACGCCCAGCGCTGGAACGAGCTGGTGCGCCGCCCGCACGGCATCATCCTCGTGACCGGGCCCACGGGTTCGGGCAAGACCACCACGCTGTACTCCACGCTCAAGCGCGTGGCCACGGAGGCGGTCAATGTCAGCACCGTGGAGGACCCGATCGAAATGATCGAGCCCAGCTTCAACCAGACCCAGGTGCAGACGCAGCTGGACTTCGGCTTCACCGAGGGACTGCGTTCGCTGATGCGCCAGGACCCGGACATCATCATGGTGGGCGAAATCCGTGACCTGGCCACGGCCGAGATGGCCGTGCAGGCCGCGCTGACCGGCCACCTGGTGTTCTCAACGCTGCACACCAACGATGCGCCTAGCGCCGTGAGCCGGCTGATGGAGCTGGGCGTGCCGCCCTACCTGATCAACGCCACGCTGCTGGGCGTGCTGGCCCAGCGCCTGGTGCGCACGCTGTGCCCGCAATGCAAGCAGCGCGACGAGGAGACTTCGGCCGCCACGCTGGCCGAGGCAGTGCGGCCCTGGAAACTGTCAGGCAGCTACCAGCCCTACAAGCCCGTGGGCTGCGTGGATTGCCGCATGACGGGCTTTCGCGGGCGCATGGGCCTGTACGAGCTGCTGACCGTGAGCGAGGCGCTCAAGCAGCAGATCCACACCTCGCCGTCCATGGATGCGCTGCGCCGCCAGGCCGTGCAGGACGGCATGCGTCCGCTGCGCCTGGCCGGGGCCCTGCGCGTGGCCGAAGGCGTGACCACGCTGCAAGAGGTCATGGCCAGCACGCCCCTGCTGGGCTGATTTGCGCATGAAAACGTAAGTGCCTGCTCTTGTGCAGATCGTTGCTGCCCATGGATGGCCTGCTCTTCGCTGGCACCCTTTTTTCTTCATGCGGGTAGGACATGAGGGTATGCCCTTTGTAGGTGGAATCCACATTCGGACACAGTTTTTCTGAACGCAAAATCGCCGGGTCGTGATTCCGTAAGGAGACATTCTCGTGAAAATCAAGAGTCAGAAAGACTTTTTTTCCGGCGTGATGTTTTTGGTTATCGGCCTCGCTTTTGCGATCGGCGCAACCAACTACACCGTCGGCACCGGTGCCCGCATGGGCCCGGGCTACTTCCCGCTGATCCTGGGTGTGCTGATGTCCATTCTGGGCACGGCCATCTGCTTCACAGGCCTGACCAAGGGTCCCTCGGGCGGTGACAAGATCGGCAAGTGGGCGTGGAAACAGGTGTTCTTCATCCTGGCCGCGAACTTTGCCTTCGGCATCCTGCTGGTCGGCGTTCCCAACCTGGGCATTCCCCAGTTCGGTCTGATCGTCGCCATCTACGCGCTGGTGTTCATCGCCAGCCTGGGCGGCCATGGCTTCAACTTCAAGGAAGTGGCAATTCTGTCCACCGTCCTTGCTGTGGGCAGCTATGTGGCCTTCGTGTGGGCACTGAATCTGCAGTTCCCCGTCTGGCCCAGCTTCATCACCGGCTAAGCAGGAGCATCGTCCGTGGAACTTTTTCAGAACCTGGCGACCGGCTTCGGCGTCGCCTTCACTTTCCAGAACCTGATCTACTGCTTCGTCGGCTGTCTGCTCGGTACGCTCATCGGCGTGCTTCCAGGCATCGGCCCCGTGGCAACGATCGCCATGCTGCTGCCGGCGACCTACGCCCTGCCTCCGGTGGCGGCGCTGATCATGCTGGCCGGTATCTACTACGGCGCGCAGTACGGTGGCTCGACCACCGCCATCTTGGTGAACCTGCCTGGTGAGTCCTCGTCCGTGGTGACCGTGATCGACGGCTACCAGATGGCCAGAAAGGGGCGAGCGGGACCCGCTCTCGCTGCCGCAGGCATAGGCTCGTTCTTCGCAGGCTGCGTGGGCACCGTGATCCTGGCCGCCTTCGCGCCTCCGCTAACGGAAGTCGCCTTCAAGTTCGGCCCTGCCGAGTACTTCTCGCTGATGACCCTGGGCCTGATCGGCGCCGTGGTGCTGGCTTCGGGCTCGCTGCTCAAGGCCATTGCGATGATCGTGCTGGGCCTGCTGCTGGGCATGGTCGGCACCGACGTGAACTCCGGTGTGGCCCGCTACAGCTTCGACATTCCCGAACTGACCGACGGTATCGACTTCGTCGTGATCGCCATGGGTGTGTTCGGCTACGGCGAAATCATTGCCAACCTGTCCAAGCCTGAAGACGAGCGCGAAGTGTTCGCCGCCAAGGTCACGGGCCTGATGCCCACCGCCGAAGACTTCAAGCGCATGCTGCCTGCCATGCTGCGCGGCACGGCCCTGGGTTCTGCCCTGGGCATCCTGCCCGGTGGCGGTGCCATGCTGTCGGCCTTTGCTGCCTACACGATCGAGAAGAAGACCAAGCTCAAGCCGGGCGAAGTTCCCTTCGGTCAAGGCAACATCCGTGGCGTGTGCGCTCCCGAGTCGGCCAACAACGCCGGTTCGCAGACCTCCTTCATCCCGCTGCTGACGCTGGGCATTCCGCCCAACGCCGTGATGGCACTGATGGTGGGCGCGATGACCATCCACAACATCCAGCCGGGCCCGCAGGTGATGACCAGCAACCCCGAGCTGTTCTGGGGACTGATCGCCTCGATGTGGATCGGCAACCTGATGCTGATCATCCTGAACCTGCCGCTGATCGGCGTCTGGATCAAGCTGCTGACCGTGCCCTACCGCTGGCTGTTCCCGTCCATCGTGCTGTTCTGCGCGATCGGCGTGTACGGTACCAACAACAACACCTGGGACGTGTGGATGGTGGGTATCTTCGGCTTCGTGGGCTATGTGTTCCACAAGCTGGGCACCGAGCCGGCTCCCTTGCTGCTGGGCTTCATCCTGGGCCCGATGATGGAAGAGAACCTGCGCCGTGCGCTGCTGCTGTCGCGTGGCGACTGGAGCGTGTTCGTGACCCGTCCGATCTCGGCCGGCCTGCTGCTCGCCGCCGTGGTGCTGCTGGTGGTGGTGCTGATGCCTGCAGTGAAGAACAAGCGCGAAGAAGCATTCGTAGAGGATTGATCGCCTCAGCGTTGCAACCATGTTGCTTGACGGCCCCTCGGGGCCGTTTTTTTTGGTCAACAAGCGATCCTGGTGGAAAGCTGTCGATCCCGGATGCCTGGGAGCCGACGCGCCCGTGACTGCACAATAGCGCGCAGTCTTTCGAGGTTCCGATGTCCCCACTACTGTCATCCCAGCACCCGCAGCGCGTGCTGCTGCACAACGAGATCCACGCCCGCCCCGCCGAGGAGATGCTGGCGCCGCTGGCCATCACCCACGTAGTGATGCTCACCGATGCGGCCCAGCGCGAGGCCAGCCGCGCCCATGTGGCCACCCTGCTGCGCAACCACCACCTGCCGCCGCCCGATGCGGCGACCACGCATGTGCTGATCGACCTGGGCGCCTTTCACCTGCGCTGGGAACTGCACACGGAGTTCGTCTGCTGGACCTTCAGCAAGCCCATGTCGCAGGCCGGCATGGACGATGTGAGTGAGCCTGAGGCCGCCATCGACTACGTGCCGCACGACTGGCTGGCTGCCTTGCCCGGCCAGTGCCTGAGCGGCCTGCACCTGTGGGCCTTGCAGGAGCGGGCGATCAATGAGCCGCATCTGGTGCGCCACCTGCTGCAGGAAGACACGCTGGTGGGTGCGCGCGTGGCCGGCGATGCGGGCAAGGTCTACACCGACTTCGCCATCCATGCCGATGGCTTCTCGCGCATGCTGCTGCTGGCCGGCGAGTCATTGTCGCCACGCCGCCTGGGGCGGCTGGTGCAGCGGCTGCTGGAGATCGAGACCTACCGCATGGCGGCCCTGCTGGGCCTGCCTGCCGCCCGACAGGCCGCCGCCGTGCTGGCCACGGCCGAGCGGGATCTGGCGGCCCTGGCCCATTCCATCCGTCTTGCCGACCGCGATGCCGAGCCGGCACTGCTGGACCGGCTGACACGCCTGGCCGGGCAGGTGGAGAGCGAATACGCCACCACGCATTCGCGCTTTTCCGCCAGCGCGGCCTATTTCGAACTGGTGGACAAGCGCATTCAGGACATCCAGGAATCGCGCATCGACGGCATACAGACCATCCGCGAGTTCATGGACCGGCGCCTGACGCCGGCGCGCAGCACCTGCGAATGGGCGGCGCGGCGGCAGAACGCACTGTCCGAGCGCGTCTCGCGCGTCAGCAGCCTGCTGCGGACACGGGTGGAGATCGAGCAGCAGCAAAGCAGCCAGCAGTTGCTGGGCGCCATGAACCAGCGCCAGGACATGCAGTTGAAGTTGCAGTCCACGGTGGAAGGCCTGTCCGTGGCCGCCATCACCTACTACTTCACGGGCCTGATCAGCTATCTGGCCAAGGGCGCCAAGACGCTGGGTTGGCCCTGGTCGCCGGAGAGCACGGCCGCCGTCGCCATTCCCGTGGTGGCGCTGGGCGTATGGTGGTCGCTGCGCAGGCTGCACCACAGGCTGTTCCGTGGCCAGCACGGGACCGGCACGCACTGAAGGAAGCCCGCTCCCCCGCAGCCCGCCCATGCGCCTGTGCGCCCCTGCACCGGCGTTTTCACGTTTTCACAGGTTTGGCGTGAAAGCATCGAAGCCTCGCGCACAATGTGCGCTGCCGTTCTGCAAGGAACGAGCAAGGTTTTGTTTGTTCAGGAGTGAGACATGGATCTGGGAATCGCGGGCAAGTGGGCCCTGGTATGTGGCGCCAGCAAGGGCCTGGGCTTTGGCTGTGCCAAGGCGCTGGCTCAAGAGGGCGTGAACCTGGTGATCAATGCGCGCAATCCCGAGGCCCTGCAGGAGGCTGCGGCCAGCCTCGCGGCCCTGGCGCCGCAGATGAAGGTGCTCGCCGTGGCGGCCGACATCACCACCGAGGAAGGCCGCGCCGCCGTGCTGTCGGCAGCCGGTGGCCCGGGCGTGGATTTCGACATCGTCGTGACCAATGCCGGCGGCCCGCCGCCCGGTGATTTCCGCGACTGGGACCGCGCGGCCTGGCTCAAGGCGGTGGACGCCAACATGCTCACGCCCATCGAGCTGATCAAGGCCACGGTGGACGGCATGGCGGCGCGCGGATTCGGCCGCATCGTCAACATCACCTCCAGCGCCGTGAAGGCGCCCATCGACATCCTGGGCCTGTCCAATGGCGCGCGCAGCGGCCTCACAGGCTTTGTGGCTGGCCTGGCGCGCAGCGGCATCGCGGCCAAGGGCGTGACCATCAACAACCTGCTGCCCGGCAAGTTCGACACCGATCGCCTGCGCACCACCTTCACGGCCGCCGCCAACAAGAGCGGCAAGAGCCCGGACGATGTGCGCCTGGTGCAGCAATCCCAGGTGCCGGCCCGCCGCTTCGGCACGCCCGATGAATTCGGCGCCATCTGCGCCTTCCTGTGCAGCGCGCACGCAGGCTACATGACGGGTCAGAACATCCTGCCCGACGGCGGCCTGTACGCAGGAACCTTCTGATGCGCCGGTGCACTGCCTCCATGAACGGGTCCAGGGCCGGCAAGGCCCGGGAAATGGTCCCTTGCATGGCTGCGCAGTGCCTGGCGGGCCATGGGCAGGTGCAGCCTTGACAGTCCTGTTCCTGCATCGTGGCGAGCGGCCTTGCCGCAGCCTGCCCATGCCGCCCCCCATGCAGGGAGCCCGGAGATGACGGGCCAGCCCCATCAGACGGACTGGACGGCGGCCGACTCCGTCCGCGCGCCCAGCCCGGCAGGGGCTGCAAGCCCTGCGGGCATGCGACATACCCTGGCGCTGATGCTGGTGCTGCTGACGGTGGCCCTGGCGGCCGCCATGGTCTGGCTGCTCAGCGGCATGCGGACCACGGCGCAGGAAGAGGCCTCGCTGCGCCTTGTGCGCTTTGTGCTGGGCACCGAGGCGGCCATCAGCCGCAGTCTGGAATCCCTGGATGCCCTGGCGCTGGGCGTGGACGAGCTGCTGGGTTCGCGCAACCCCGCATCGGCCTCGCAGCCGCAACTGCAGGAAATGCTGCACACCATGGTGCGGCAGAACACGCTGGCGCAGCGCGCCTCGGTGCACGATATCCAGGGCCGGGAACTGGCCGCTTCGGGCGATGGCCCCGCCATCGACCTGCCTGCCCAGGTCTGGGAGCGCCTGGCGGGCCAAAGCCGCTCTGAATTGCTGGCAAGTCCGCCCGCCATCGCACCGCAGGTGCCGGGTGGCGAGCGCATGCTGTATCTTGTGCGCCCCCTGAGTCGGGCAGAGCAGGGCGGCTATGTGCTGATGCAGGTGCCGGCTGCGGCGCTGGGCGCCGTGCTGGCCCAGGGCGGTGTGCTGGACGGCCTGGAGGTCACGCTGGAGCAGGGCAGCGGCGAGCTGCTGCTGTCCATGCCCCAGTATGGCGATGCCGCAGCTGTGCGGCTGCTGCCGACGACGTCGCAGCTGCCGTCCAGCGGCGTCATGCACATGGCCGCGCGCCTGAGCCGCGTGCCCGCGCTGGTGGCTGCCCATCCGCTGCCCAAGGAGCATCTGTGGATCACGGCCAGCCTGCCCATGTCCTCCGTGCTGGCAGGCTGGCGCGTGGCTGCCTGGCTGATGGTGCTGGCCGTGATGATCTTCGGCGTACTGCTGGCCGTGCTGGGTTGGACCGTACACCGCTACATGGACCGCCTGCATGCCGCGCGGCGCCAGGCCCAGCGTTCCGAGCAGTGGCTGGACCAGGCGCTGGACAGCATGGTCAGCGGCTTTTTGCTGCTGGATTCGCAGCAGCGCGTGCTGCGCTGGAACCGCTGCTACGAGGAAATGTTCCCCTGGCACGCGGACCAGCTGGAGCCTGGGCGGCCCCTGCAATCGCTGCTCGATTCCTGCCCCAGTGCCGTGGGCCTGGTGGCGGCGCCGGCGCAGGCCGACGAGGTCAAGGACCTGCACCGCCAGCTGGTGCTGCGGCCCGGCGTGCCCTTTGAGCAGCAACTGCCCAGCGGCCGCTTTGTCCAGATGACGGCACGGCTGGCCGCCGAGGACGGCGTGGTCATCACCTACAACGATGTCACCGATATCCGGCTGGCCACGGCCGAGATCGAGAGCCTGGCCTTCTACGATCCGCTGACCAGCCTGCCCAATCGCCGCCTGCTGCTGGACCGGCTGGCCCAGGCCACGGTGCTGGCCGCACGCGAAGGCTGGACCGGGGCGCTGCTGTTCCTGGACCTGGACCAGTTCAAGATGCTCAACGACACGCTGGGCCACGAAGTGGGCGACCAGCTGCTGCAGCAGGTGGCGCACCGGCTGCGCAGCGCCGTGCGATCTTCGGACACGGTGGCGCGCCTGGGCGGCGACGAGTTCGTGGTCATGCTCTGCGAACTGTCGCACGAGCCTGCCGAGGCGGCCACGCTGGCCCAGCGCATCGGCGAGAAGATCCTGGCGCGGCTCAACCAGTCCTATGTGCTTGGCGCCCACCTGCACCGCAGCGCCTGCAGCATTGGCGCCACGCTGTTCGGCCGCCAGCCGCAGTCGGCGGCCGAGTTGCTCAAGCAGGCCGATATCGCCATGTACCAGATCAAGGCGCGCAACGGCAGCGGCCTGTGTTTCTTCGATCCGCAGATGCAGGTGGAGATCCACCAGCGCGTGCGCATGGAGGGCGACCTGCGCCAGGCACTGGCGCAGTCCCAGTTCGAGCTGCACTACCAGCCCCAGTTCACGCTGGCCGGCGAGGTCATAGGCGCCGAAGCCCTGCTGCGCTGGCGCCATCCCGAACGCGGCCTGGTGCCTCCCGGCATGTTCATTGCAGTGGCCGAGGAAAGCGAGATCATCGTGCCGCTGGGCATGTGGGTGGTGCGCACGGCCTGCGAGCAACTGGCGATCTGGCAAAAGGATGCGCGGCTGCGCCATCTGCAGGTGGCCGTGAATGTCAGTGCCCGCCAGTTCCGGCACCAGGACTTTGCCTCCCAGGTCATCGAGCAGGTGCGCAATGCCGGCATTGCGCCCCATCTGCTCAAGCTGGAGCTGACCGAGTCGCTGGTGATCGAGAACGTGCAGGAGTCCATCGACAAGATGAAGCAGCTGCGCAGCCATGGCGTGTGCTTTTCCATGGACGACTTCGGCACCGGGCACTCCTCGCTGACCTATCTCACCCAGCTGCCGCTGAACCAGCTCAAGATCGACCAGTCCTTCGTGCGCCACCTGGGCATGCGCCATACCGATGACGTGATCGTGCAGACCATCATCGGCATGGCGCGCAACCTGAACCTGGATGTGATCGCCGAAGGCGTGGAGACCCTGGAGCAGCGCGCCCTGCTCGCGCACTACGGCTGCGAGTACTTCCAGGGCTATCTGTTCAGCCCGCCCGTTCCCATACGCGCGTTCGAGCAACTGCTGGCCAAGGTGCCCGTGCGCACCGCGGCGCACGGCCTGTCCAAGGCTATCCCCGGCGCGAAGACACCATGATGCCGCCCACGATGAGTGCGAACGCCAGCCCGTGGTACAGGCGCGGCGCTTCGCCCAGCAGCGCGATCGACAGCAGGGCGGTGAACAGCGGGATCAGATTGCCGAAGAAGCCCGCCACGGCCGGGCTGCTGCGCTGTACGCCCAGTCCCCAGAAACGGTAGGCCAGGATGGCCGGTCCCAGGGCGATGAACAGCAGTGCCCCGGCCAGCGGCCAGCCCCACTGAATGTGGAACTGGCCCATGGCCATCTCGCCGCCGGTGAACAGGCCGGACCAGACCAGGCCGAAGACCATCTGGGCCAGCAAAAAGCCTGCCCAGTCCGAGCGCAGCCGCTGCGGTACCTGCGCCTTGGACAGCAACCAGGTGTAGAGGGCCCAGACCATGGTGGCCAGCACCATGAACAGATCGCCGGGCACGAGCTGCAGATGCAGCAGCAGCTCGGGATCTCCGCGCGACAGCACCACGGCCACGCCCAGCACCGACAGCAGTGCGCCCGCCATCTGGCGCGGGCTGACGGGAATGCCCCAGACAATGCGGCCCAGGGCCAGCATCCACACCGGCATGCTGGAGCTGACCAGGGTGACGTTCAGCGGCGTCGAGGTCTTGAGCGCCAGATACAGCAACGCGTTGTAGCAGCCGATGCCCAGCAGGCCCAGCATGGCGAACTGGCGCCAGTGGCTCCAGGTGCCGCTGTGGCGGCCCAGTGTCCATCCTGCCAGCGGCACAAGCAGGACAAAGGCAATGGCCCAGCGCAGGAAGTTCAGCGCGAACGGCGAGATCAGGTCATGGACCATGCGGCCCACGATGGCGTTGCCGGCCCACAGCAGGGGAGGCAGCGTCAGGATGGCGGCGGTGGACAGCTTCAGCGGCGGGCTCGTGTGGCTCATAGGCCCGTCACTATAGGTGCTGCGAACGCACTTGGCCGGCCTTGTGCCAGTCCTGTGCGGACCCGGGGCAGCGTCTTGCGCGTGGCCTCCCGAAACATGGCACGATGCCGCTCTTGTCGCTTTTTGCAGGAGTGCTCCCATGGGTATTGCAGTGCAGATCCGCCGCAACGGCGGCCCCGAAGTCCTGGAACTGGTGCAGGTCGCCGTGGGCGAGCCCGGGCCGGGCGAGGTACGCATACGCCACCATGCGGTGGGCCTCAACTTCATCGATGTCTACCAGCGCTCCGGCCTGTACTCGCTGCCCATGCCCCTGAGCCTGGGCATGGAAGGCGCAGGCGTGGTCGAAGCCGTGGGGGCCGGCGTGCAGCACCTGGGCGTGGGCGATCGCGTGGCCTATGCCAGCAATCCGCCGGGCAGCTACAGCGAAGTGCGCGTCATGCCCGCCATGTGCGTGTGCCGCCTGCCCGATGCCATTGCGTTCGAGACGGCCGCTGCCATGATGCTCAAGGGCCTGACCGCGCAGTACCTGCTCAAGAAATGCATTCCGGTCGAGGGCCTGGCACCGGGCGATGCCGTGCTGTTCCATGCGGCGGCCGGTGGCGTGGGCCTGATCGCCTGCCAATGGGCCAGGGCCCTGGGCCTGCAGCTCATCGCCACCGCGGGCTCGGACGAGAAGTGCGCGCTGGCCCTGGCCAACGGTGCAGCCCATGCCATCAACTACCGCAGCGAGAACTTCGCCGAGCGCGTGCAGGAGATCACCGGTGGCCAGGGTGTGAAGGTGGTCTACGACAGCGTGGGCAAGGACACATGGGAAGGCTCGCTGGCCTGCCTGCGGCGCTTCGGCCTGTTGGTGAGCTTCGGCAACGCCTCGGGCCCCGTGGCGCCTTTCGCTCCTGCCGTGCTGGCGGCCAAGTCGCTGTATGTGACGCGCCAGACCCTGTTCTCCCACATTACCAGCCGCGAGGCCACCCAGGCCATGGCCGACGATCTGTTCGCCGTGGTGGAAAGCGGTGCCGTGAAGATCCATATCGACCAGCGCTATCCGCTGGCCGAGGTGCGCCAGGCCCACCTGGACCTTGAGGCGCGCAAGACCACCGGCTCGACCATCCTGCTGCCATGAGTGTGCAAAAGCGCCTGACTGATCCGGCCGACCCGGCCGTGAAGGCCTGGCTGTGCCGCCTGCGCGCCGACACGCGCCAGCCCGCGCTGCAGCCGCGCCGGCCGTTGCTGGTGGCGGGGCAGGAGACAGGTTCGCTGGAAGACGGCCTGGCCGCGCTGCTGCCGGACGATGTGATGCGTGCCCACGGCGTGGCACTGCGCCTGCAGGCCGGCCAATGGCATCTGCAAGGCCAGGGCGATGCCACGGTCCTGCTCAACGCCCTGGCCCGGGTGCTGCGTGCCACGGGCCACAGCGGCCCCTGGCGCGATGAGCAACTGGCCGTGTGCAACGTCCAGGGCCAGCGCATTGCCACTGTGGAGCGCGGTGCCGTGCGCCCGCTGGGCATTGCCACCCAGGCCGTGCATCTGGTGGGCGAGACAGTCGATGGCCGCATCTGGGTGCAGCAGCGCGCCGACAACAAGCCCACCAACCCCGGCATGTGGGACACGCTGATGGGCGGCATGGTGGCCGCGTGCGATACCGTGGCCGAGGCCGTGGAGCGTGAAACCTGGGAAGAGGCCGGCCTGCGCGTGGCCGAGCTGCAGGGCCTGCGCCATGGCGGCCATGTGCTGTTCGAGCGCCCCAGCGACGAGGCCGAGGGCCGGGGCTTCATGCGCGAGCGCATCGACTGGTTCAGCGCCACCGTGCCGCCGGCGCTGGAGCCCGGCAACCGGGATGGCGAGGTCCAGGCCTTTGCGCTGATCGAGCGCGACCAGCTCGTCGATTGGCTGCTGCAGGGCCGCTTCACGCCCGAGGCCGCCCAGGTGCTGGCGGCCTGGCTGGGCTGGTGAGCCGCTTCAGCGCGCCGTCTTGTTCAGTGCCGATTCCTTGAGCCGGCTGGGCGCCAGGGCGCCGGCCGATTCGAGGATGGGGTAGGCCACCGAGCACAGCAGCGAGTTGATGCGCTTGAGGTCGCTGATCAGGTCGATGTGCAGCGAGCTGGTCTCTATGCTGGAGACGGTGTTGTCGGACAGGCGCGCCAGGTGGGTGGCCGAGTAGGCCAGCTCCAGGTCGCGGAAACGCGCCTTTTCCTCCAGCAGCTTCTGCGCCTCGCGCACATTGCCGTTGAGGAACACGCTCATGGCCAGGCGCAGGTTGTCCAGCAGGTGGTGCAGCAGCTCGCGGATCTCCTGCGTGCCGGCCTCGGAGAACTGGCGGCCCTTCTTGATCTTCTTGTCCTCGATGTCCAGCAGCACGCGCTCGATGATGTCGCCGATCTGCTCCATGTTGATGGTGAAGCTGATGATTTCCGTCCAGCGCTGGCCCTCGCGCTCGTCGAGTTCGGCGCGCGAGATCTTGGTCATGTAGTACTTGATGGCCGAGTACAGATCGTCCACCGTGCCTTCAAGCTCGCGCAGCTCCTGGGACAGCTTGAGGTCGTCGGTCTCCAGCACGCGCTGCATGCCGATCAGCATGGACTCGACCATGTCGGCCTGGTGCAGGGCCTCGCGCGCGGCGCAGGAAATGGCCAGCGACGGCGTGCTCAGCGCCGAGGGATCCAGGTGGCGCGGGCGCAGCAGGCTGGTGGCGCTGGCCTCCGGCTTGGGCAGCAGGGCCGTCACCCAGCGCGCCACGGTCTGCGTCAGGCCGATGAAGCACAGGCTGTTGAAGATGTTGAAGGCCAGGTGGAACAGCACGATGTTCTGGCCCTTGCCGTCGATCAGCGGCATCACATAGGTGGCCCACAGCCCCAGGAAGGGCGCGACGATGGCCACCCCCATGATCTTGAACAGCATGTTGCCGATCGTGACCTGGCGCACTTCGGTACTGGACTTGGCCGTGGTCAGCACGGCCACCAGGCCGCTGCCGATATTGGCGCCCAGCGTCAGGCCCAGCGCCACTTCCATGGGAATCGCCCCCGAGCTGGCCATGGCCGCGATCAGCAGCACGATGGCCAGGCTGGAATAGGCCATGACGGCCAGCAGGGCGCCCAGCAGCAGCTCCATGAAGATATCGCTGGTGACCGAGCCCAGCAGGGTGCGCACGGCGGGGGCTTCCAGCAGCGGCTCGGTGGCCTCGACCACCAGGCGCAGGGCCAGCAGCATCACGCCCAGGCCGATCAGCACGCGGCCTATGCGCCCGGCCGTGGTGTCCTGGCGGGTGATGAACAGCACCACGCCCACGAAGATGAACAGCGGCGACAGCCAGGACAGGTCGGTGGAGAACAGCACGGCCATCAGCGCCGTGCCCACGTCGGCGCCGCGCATCACGGCCAGCGCGGCCGGCAGCGAGATCAGGCCCTGGCCCACGAAGGCCGAGGTCATCAGCGAGGTGGCGGTGCTCGACTGCACCAGCGCAGTCACTCCCAGGCCCGACAGCGCAGCCGAGAAACGGTTGCTCATGCTGTGGGCGAGCAGGTCGCGCAGGTTGGCGCCGAACACCCGCAGCACGCCGGTGCGGACCATGTGCGTGCCCCAGACCAGCAGGGCGATGGCGGCCAGTAGATTGAGTAAGTGCTTCATGTGCTGTGAGCGGAGAAGCGGACCAATATAACCCCGGTCCCCGCTTGCGCGCAGGAGAGTCGGCCGCATGAGCGCACAGTTTGGTGCGAAATAAGGAAAATTGTAGAAATAAAACGAATCAAAAAGAATTTCAGTTGACCAAAAACGCACTCAGGAAAACCCGAAGGGAAAACCCGTCGGCGCGCAGTTGGCGGCAGCCTCCATGAAAAAGCCCCTCGCAGGAGGGGCTGGCTGTCGTGGCTTGCGTCCCGGCGGGGATCAGGTGCTTTTGGCTCGCCGTGCGCGCAGCACCTCGTCCAGGATCAGCAGGGCTGCGCCCACGCTGATGGCGATGTCGGCGGCGTTGAAGGCCGGAAAGTGCGAACGGCCCCAGTAGAAGTCCAAGAAGTCCACCACGTAGCCGTGCTGCAGGCGGTCCACCACGTTGCCGATGGCGCCGCCCAGGATGCTGGCCAGCGAGAAGCAAAACAGCTTCTGCCCCGGATGCTTGCGCAACTGCCAGACGATGAGCAGCGTGGCCGCCACGCCGATGCCCACGAACAGCCAGCGCTGCCAGCCGCCCGCTCCGGCCAGGAACGAGAAGGCAGCGCCCGTGTTGTGGGCCCGCACGATGTTGAAGAAGCCCGTGATCGGCGTCCAGTCGCCCAGCTGGTAGGCACCAAGGATCCACTGCTTGGTGAGCTGGTCGATGGCGATGATGGCCAGCGACCAGGCCAGCCAGGGCCAGATGCGGATGTTGCGGGATTCGGGGACCGCAGCAAAGGTAGGGGTCATGGCAGCGCCTCAGGGGTTGATTACGCCTTGTGGCGCTCTTCGCCAGCACCGTGCAGGTTGCTGTCGCAACGGCCGCACAGGCTGGGGTGCTCGGGGTTGATGCCCACGTCGGCACGGTAGTGCCAGCAGCGGTCGCACTTGGCATGGCTGCTGGGCGTGACGGCGGCCTGCAGCGCCTCGCCCGCCAGGGCCTCGGCCGCCGAGGTGATGAAGACGAACTTCAGGTCGTCGCCCAGGCTTTGCAGCAGGGCCAGGTCTTCGGGCTGGGCCGAGACACTGACTTCGGCCTGCAGCGAGGAGCCGACACGGCCTTCGGTGCGCACGGCCTCGATGTCCTTGTTCACCACGTCGCGGATCTCGCGCAGGCGCGCCCACTTGGCCAGCAGGGCCTCGTCACCGGCCGGCAGGTCGGTGTAGGTCTCCAGGAAGATGGACTCGCTGTCGCCGAAGACCTTCCAGGCCTCTTCGGCCGTGAAGGACAGGAAGGGCGCCATCCAGCGCAGCATGGCATGCGTGATCTGGTGCAGGGCGGTCTGGGCGCTGCGGCGTGCCAGGCTCTTGGGCGCGCTGGTGTACAGGCGGTCCTTGAGCACGTCCAGGTAGAAGCCGCCCAGGTCCTCCGAGCAGAACAACTGCAGCTTGGCCACCACGGGGTGGAATTCGTAGACCTTGTAGTGGGCCAGCAGCTCGGCCTGGAACTGGGCCGCGCGGGCCAGGGCCCAGCGGTCGATCTCCAGCAGCTCTTCGGTGGGAACCGAGTCCTGCGCAGCGTCGAAGTCGCTGACGTTGGCCAGCAGGAAGCGCAGCGTGTTGCGGATGCGGCGGTAGGCATCCACCACGCGGGCCAGGATCTTGTCGTCGATGCCCAGGTCGCCCGAGTAGTCGGTCGAGGCCACCCACAGGCGGATGATCTCGGCGCCCATCTTGTTGCTCACGTCCTGCGGGGCGACGGTGTTGCCCAGCGACTTGGACATCTTCTTGCCCTGGCCGTCCACGGTGAAGCCGTGCGTCAGCAGGCCGCGGTAGGGCGCGCGACCGAAGATGGCCGAGGCCAGCAGCAGCGACGAATGGAACCAGCCGCGGTGCTGGTCATGGCCTTCCAGGTAGAGGTCGGCCTCGGGGCCCTGGTCGTGGTGCATGTCGGCGTGCGTGCCGCGCATCACGTGCCAGAAGGTGGAGCCGGAGTCGAACCAGACTTCGAGGATGTCGGTGCTCTTGGTGTAGCGCACGGCTTCCTCGGCGCCCAGGATGTCCTCGGCCGTCACGCGGCTCCAGGCCTCGATGCCTCCCTGCTCGACCATGGCAGCCGCCTGGTCGATGATCTCCATGGTGCGCGGGTGCAGCTCGCCGCTGTCCTTGTGCAGGAAGAAGGGCAGGGGCACGCCCCAGCTGCGCTGGCGCGAGATGCACCAGTCGGGGCGGCCGGCGATCATGTCGCGCAGGCGGGTCTTGCCGTTTTCCGGGTAGAACTGGGTGTGCTCGATGGCTTCCAGCGCGATCTGGCGCAGCGTCTGCGCGGGCTTGTCGCCGGGCTTGGTGAACACGCCCTCGCCCTCGTCCATGCGGATGAACCACTGGGCTGCGGCGCGGTAGATCACGGGCGTCTTGTGGCGCCAGCAATGCGGGTAGCTGTGGGTGATGGTCTTGGTGTCCATCAGGCGGCCGGCCAGCTTGAGCGCGTCGATGATGACGGGCGTGGCCTTCCAGATGTGCTGGCCGCCGAACAGCGGCAGCTCGGGTGCGTACACGCCGTTGCCCTGCACGGGGCTCAGGATGTCTTCGCGCGCCATGCCGTTGTTCATGCAGCTGTTGAAGTCGTCCACGCCATAGGCGGGTGCCGAGTGCACGATGCCGGTGCCGTCATCGGCCGTGGCGTAGTCGGCCAGGAACACGGGCGAGACGCGGTCGAAGCCCTTGTCCATATCGGCCAGCGGGTGCTTGAACTGCAGGTGGTCCAGCTTCCTGCCCACGGCTGTGGCGATGACCTGGCCTTCGAGCTTCCAGCGTGCCAGGCATTTCTCGACCAGGGCCGAGGCCACGATCAGCAGGCCGCGCTCGGTATCCACCAGGCTGTATTCCAGCTCGGGGTTGACATTGAGGGCCTGGTTGGCGGGGATGGTCCAGGCCGTCGTCGTCCAGATGACGATGAAGGCGGGCTTGGCCAGCGAGGGCAGGCCGAAGGCGGTCGCCAGCCTGTCCGGCTCGGCCGTGGGGAACATCACGTCCAGCGTCTGGCTTTGCTTGTCGGCATACTCGATCTCGAACTCGGCCAGCGAGGAGCCGCAGTCAAAGCACCAGTACACGGGCTTGAGGCCGCGGTAGACGAAGCCACGCTCCATGACGCGTTTCAGGGCGCGCAGCTCGGCGGCCTCGTTGGCGTAGTTCATGGTCTTGTAGGGATGGTCCCAGTCGCCGAGCACGCCCAGGCGCTTGAAATCCACCATCTGCTGGGCGATCTGCTCGGTAGCGAAGGCGCGGCTCTTGGCCTGCATCTCGTCGCGCGGCAGGTTGCGGCCATGCAGCTTTTCGATGGCGTTCTCGATGGGCAGGCCGTGGCAGTCCCAGCCAGGCACGTACAAAGCGTCGAAGCCTTCGAGCTGGCGGCTCTTGACGATCATGTCCTTGAGCGCCTTGTTCACCGCATGGCCGATGTGGATCTTGCCGTTGGCGTAGGGCGGGCCGTCATGCAGGATGAACTTGGGCGCACCGTGGCGCGCGTCGCGCAGCTTCTTGTAGAGCCCCTTGTCCTCCCATTCCTGGACCCAGCCCGGCTCGCGCTTGGGCAGGTCGCCGCGCATGGGGAAGGGCGTGTCGGGCATGTTCAGCGTGGCGCGATAGCCCGCATTGGCGTTGGGAGAGACTTTCGAATCAGACATGGAGAACCTTGAAAGCAGGCCAGAGCCCGGACCGTCTGGTCCAGGCACGGAAAAAGGGGAGGAAAGCCTGGTGCGCACCCGCGCCCGGGCAGGTGACGGAGAGCGTCAAATTCGGTCGCGCGTGGTCTGGCGACGGGTCTCGGTGTAGATGGGCGTGTGGATGGTCGCGAAGAACGCGCGCGCGTCATCGCAGTCCTTGGCGATGCCGGCGGTGAGGGCGTCGAGACTGTCGTACTTCAACTCGTCGTGCAGTTTGTGCAGAAGTTCCACGCGGATGATTTTACCGTAGGCCTCTTCGCCTCCCGGCGCGCCGGGCCAATCGAGGCAATGCGTCTCCAGCAGGACGCGCCCGCCGTTGACATCCGTCGGGTCCAGGGAAGGGCGCACGCCGAGGTTGGCCACGCCGCGCAGCGGTCGTTCATTCAGGCCATGGACCAGCACGGCGAAGATGCCGCTGGCCGCAGGCTTCCAGTGGTTGAAGCGCAGGTTCAGCGTGCGAAAGCCGTCGCCCGCGCCCTGGCGGCTTTCGGCCAGGCTGCGGCCCAGCTTGCGGCCGTGCACCACATGGCCGGAGATGGTGTAGGGATGGCCCAGCAGCCGCGCGGCGTCCTGCATGCGCCCCTCGGCCAGGGCTGCGCGCACATGGGTGCTGGACACGCGCAGGCCGTGCACCTCGTAGCTGTTCATGCGGGCCACGTCAAAGCCCTGGCGCTGGCCTGCAGCATCCAGCATGGCGTAGTCGCCTGCACGCTGGGCACCGAAGCGGAAGTCGTCGCCAACCAGCACGTATTTCGCGCCAAGGCCCGCCACCAGCACTTCGTCGATGAAGGCCTGCGGGGACTGGCTGGCCAGCGTCTGGTTGAAGGGCAGCACCACGGTCTGGTCCACGCCGCAGCGTTCCAGCTCCGACAGCTTGTCGCGCAACGTACCTATGCGCGCCGGAGCGATTTCAGGCCGTCCCAGGGTCTGGGCGAAGTAGTCGCGCGGATGGGGCTCGAAGGTCAGCACGCAGGTGGGCACGCCTCGCTGCGCCGCCTCGGCGGACAGCAGAGCCAGCATGGCCTGGTGGCCGCGGTGAACACCATCGAAATTGCCGATGGTCACGGCACAGGTCGATTCCCGCCCTGGATGGTTGAAGCCTCGAAAAATCTTCATGGGACGCTTTGTTTTCAATAGCGGCTGGCACGCGCGCAGCCAGCGCAGGCTGTCAATCCGACATGGAAACAGAGTATATTGCCTCGATAAGGCCTGCCTTGCAGGCCCTGTGCACTGGCTGCATTCCCGTTCACCTTGGTGTCAGAGGAGGCGTGTCGTGAAGGTCTTGAAGCTGTCGGCCCAAGGGCTGCCCCAATCCTGGATCACTCTGGAGCAGGCGGCGCTGCATTACGCGGCGGACGATGTGCGCTGGGAGTCCGGCGGAGAGGTCGCCTGTTTCCGCGGTGGCCACAATGCCGTCACGGGCTGCCAGTCGGTCATCCACATCAACAGCATCATCGGCACGCGCGGTGCGCCTTCCATCAATCCGCACAGCCTGCAGCCCGGCTTGACCAATGGCAAGCTGTTTGCACGCGACCGCTGCATCTGCGCCTATTGCGGCCGCTTGTTCCACGAAAACGACCTCACGCGCGAGCACATCGTGCCCATCTCCGCAGGGGGAGGCCACCAGTGGATGAACCTGGTGACGGCCTGCCGCTCCTGCAACCACCGCAAGGGTGCCCGAACGCCCGAGCAGGCGCGCATGCCGCTGCTCTATACGCCCTATATACCCAGCCTCTGGGAGGACTTCATCCTGCGCAACCGGCGGATCCTGGCCGATCAGATGGAGTTTTTGATCGCCCATGTGCCGAAATCGTCACGATTGCTTGCCTAGCGGCCCATGTGTCAGCCGCGTTTGCGGGCGTAAATCACAAAGCCCTTGACGGGCTCGCCCTTTTCGTAGCGCAGCGTAGTGTGCTCTGTTTCCACGCTCTCGAAATTGGCGTCTCGGCACAGTTTTTCGACGTGGCTGAGCTTGTGAGCGTAGCGTTCAGTCACGGGGCTTAACACCAGATTCGGGCCTTCTTCGGGCGCTGTCTCGCATGAAAGGATTAATTGGCCAGCCGGGAGCAGAAGACGTTCCGAGTTGGAGATGGCGGAGCTTGGATTGCCAGCGTAGACCAATACATCCAGCGCCGTGATGACGTTGTAGAAAGCTTCTGGGGCAGCATTCAATGCACCGTCCAGATCTATGGTTTGCAAATGATCGTAGAGCTTCAGGCGTTGTGCCTGTTCGATCATCTTCTGGGATATATCGATACCGTCCAGCTGTCCTGCAATGCGTCCCAAGCTTGCTCCCAGCAGACCTGTACCACAGCCCAGATCCAGCAGATTGAATTTTTTATCGGGGTGGGTCGCAAGCAACTTTGATGCAATCTGCTTGGGCAATTGGTACTTAAGAGCGTTTACCAGCAGATGGTCAAACTCTTTGGCCGCGCCATCAAAAATCTCTTGGTTCAATTCGATCGGCTGTTGTTCCGGAGTCTGGCCTCTGGCTCGGGCAGCATAGTATGCATAGATCGTGCTCCCCGGCTCCAGTTCTAGCAGGGCATCTGTGTCAGCGATTGCTTGCTCAAATTGGCCAACTGCAAGCGATGTGCGCGCGCGCCCAAGCAGAGCTTCTGCGTCCCTGGGGTTTCGCGCAATTGTCGTGTTCCATAGCTCAAATGCTTCAGCATGCTGGCCTTGCTTGCTCAAGCAGTTGGCCAGTTGCCTCTGCAGGTTGGTTTCATCAGGTTGCAGGGCAAGCATGCGGCGCAGGTAGCGGGCTGCCAGTGCGGTATCGTGCACAAGGTAGGCCGTCTGCACCAGATCTCCAAGCATCTGGAAATCCTGAGGTGCAAGCTTTGCCGCTCGCTCTGCCGCTTCTTTTGCCTCAGTGAACTGGCCCTGACGCGCATTTAGCTGAGCGAGTTCTACCAAACCTGGCGCCCACTTGGGTGCCATTTGGATCCCGCGGAACATGAGCTGGAAGGCGCCCGTGATGTTCCCGGCCTTTTCTGCCATCAGACCAGCCATCATGAAGACGCGTGGGTCATTGGGTGCCTGTGCGCGGGCTTGATTGAGAACAAGGGCTGCTTCTTGCAGTTCGTCCTTATTGATCAAGGTGCGGGCCCTTGCCAAGAGTGACAGGTTGGGATCGTTGGGCGAAGTGCTCATGGAAACACGTGGGTGAAATAGGAATCAACGCGACGAAGAAGCGATTTGGGTCGCATACCTAGGAATGAGTATGGAAGTCGATGAGGTGATGCATGGACTTCCTGTGTGAGGCTATGCTTGCGCGGTCTTGGTGGCTGTTACGACAAAGCCGGCCACTGGATGGTCACCTTCTTGTCGCAGTACCAACTCCTCTGTGGATACGAGGAGGCCTGCTTTCTGGCAAAGGGCTTCGACGTGACTGCGCTTGTGGGCGTACCGTTGGGTGGGTTGCAGCACCAAGTCTGGACCACTTTCGGGTGCGGTTTCGCAGGAGAAGATGAACTCCCCCCCCATCTTGAGAATGCGTGCTGCATTTGGGATGACTTCATTCACATCGCCGACGTAGGTGAGTACGTCAAGGCAGGTGATTACATCGTATTCCTGGTCTGGTGTGTGGCTCAGGGCATCCAGTACGCCAACGGTATGAAAACGGTCATAGACGTTGTGCTTGGCCGCCTGCTCAATCATCTTGACCGAACTGTCCACACCAATCAGAAAGCCTTGCATGGGCGCAAGGCAAACACCGAGCAGTCCAGTGCCGCAGCCAAGATCAAGCAGATTGAAGTCTTTGCTCGGATGGCGCTGGATCAGCTGGTCTGCAACGCGCTTGGGCAGTTGGTAGCCAAGCTCCCGAACCAGATGTGTATCGAAGTTCTGGGCCATTCCATCAAACATTGTTCGATGCAGCTCTACGGGCTGATGCTGAGGCGTCTCGCCTCGAGCCAGCTCAGCATAGTAGGCAAGCGTGGTGTCCTCGGGAAATTTCTCCTGCAGCAGCTCGATGTCTTCCAAGACCGTCGCAGGCTCTCCTCGCGCGACGCTGGCTTTTATGCGCCCATATCTGAGCGAAGACTGGTCGGGATGCTCTTGAACCAAAGAATCCCAGATTTGGCCCGCTTCAGCATGCTCACCCACGCTGCTCAGATCATTGGCGAGATACTGGCGCAGCATCGCGTCGCCGGGAAACAGCTGGAGACCTCGTCGCAGATGTTTGATGGCCATGGACAGGTTCCCTGCCCGATGAGCGATGTCAACTACGCCTGCAAGAACGCGAGGATTGTTGGGCTCGATGCGCGCCACTTTTTCCGCCAGCTCAATTGCGGGCATGAATTGGTCACGACGCGCACGATACAGCGCGCTCTCCAGCAGGCCCGGGGCCCAGGCGGGGGCAAGCTCGTTGCAGCGCTCAAACGCTTCCTCTGCTTTTTTGAAATTGCCCGCCTTCTCCGCCATCAATGCGCCAAGCATGAAGACGCGAGCGTCGTTTGGCATCTGACGGAGGGCTTTGTTCAGAGTTTGGGCGGCCTTTTCAAGGTCGCCTTGTTCGATTTGCCGGCGAGCCGTTTCCAGATGCTTGCGGTTGATATCGGCGGGAATGGAAATTGCGCTCATGGACAGAATGGTGAAATTGGCCAAAGGGTGGCGAGGCCATCATTGTGCAGCCGCTTGGCGGCCACGCCAGTGGCGAACTTTTCATTATCGTGGATTCTTCGCCCAGCCATGTTTCAAGTCGATGCCGGCAAGGTCTTGGCCTGTGGTGAAGGCAGGAGGCGCGGCGGCAGCGTGAGCGTGAAGCTGGTGCCGCCCTGCGCTGATGGCGCTGCCTGTATGTCGCCGCCGTGCAAGCGTGCAATGCGCCGGGCGACCCACAGGCCCAGGCCGAAGCCGCGGGCCTGGTCGGAGCGGTGGCCGCGTTCGAAACGCTCGAAGATGCGCTGTGCCAGCTCGGGCGCAAGGCCAGGGCCGTGGTCGCTGACGGTGAGTTCGAGCTGGTCGTGTTCGTCGGTGCGTACGCGTACGGCGATCTCTCCGGCCTTGGCGTATTTCACGGCGTTGTCCACGAGGTTGGACAGGGCGATGCGGATGAGTGTGGAGTCGCACTCCCAGGTGGCGGGCGCGTGGGCGCTGTCCAGGCGCAGATGGTGGCGGCGCGACCAGTGAACGAGCTGCACGGCGTCGTCCACCAGCTCCAAGACGGGAGCCTTGTGTAGCTGCAGCCGGAAGGCCGGGGCATCCAGGCGGTCGCTGATCAGGCAGTTGTCCACCAGGGTCGTCAGGCGCCTGCAGGCACGCCGGATCTGGGCGGCGCGCTCCAGCTGGGAGTCGATGTCGGACGAGGGAAAGGACAACTGCTCGGTGGCCGCGCTGTCCACCACGGCCAGCGGCGTGCGGAATTCATGGTTGACCATATTGAAGAACTGGCGCTGCTCTAGCCGCAGCCTGCGTTCGCTGTGCAGCGCTGCCTGCAGCGCGTTCTGTGCGCGCAACAGCTCGGCCGTGCGCAGGCGTACACGCTCCTCCAGCGCATGCTCGGACTTGGCAAGGGACTCGAGCAGCTGTGCCTGGCGTGCCATGGAGTCGCGGAATTTCTGGATCAGACTGGCGCCGACAGCCACGGTGATCACGATGTTGACCAGCAAGGTGTTGAGCTGCCAGAACACGCTGGTCTCTATGGTGGGCAGGCTGGCCAGGCCGACATAGGCCGCCGTCACATACAGGCCCATCAGCCCGTACATGGTGCTGGGAACCACCATCAGCACATGGACCAGACTGGCACGCTCGCGCAGCAGGTTGCTCCAGGCCACCACGGCAAACAGCGCGCTGATGGCCCAGGGCGCGCCCACCCCTATCCAGGCCCAATCCTGATAGCGGCCCAGCGGAATGCTGGGAAGGCACAGCAGCGGGATGATTCCCAGGACGAGCAAGGCCCGGTCCATGCGCCGCCAGCGCGTGTCGCGGGTCAGCAGTTCGCGCATCTGCCAGGCCAGAGCGGCGGGCAGCATCAAGGTGCCCAGGCTGACGCACAGATGGCCCCAGGAGGCGAGATGCTCAGGCAGCCAGATCTGCAGGTAGCCCCGGTCGCTGGCTCCGTGGATCAGCACGGCGATGGCGGCCACGGCCATGGCGGCCAGATTGCGCAGGCGCAGGGCCAGGGCCGCGCCGATGATCAGCAGGGCCAGCATGAGGTTGATGCCCTGATGGATGCCCGAGGCCCATTCCACGGCAGAGAACTGCGTCAACAGGCCGCTGCTGCGCCAGATCGTGGCGTCCAGCTGCATGGGGCTGGAGGTTTGCACGCGCAGGATGAAGGGCTGGCCCGAGTACAGCGGAAACACCAGCTGCCGAACATGCACGCGCGGTTCGTCGCTGGCCATATCGCCGCTGCTGCGCATGCGCCATGCGCCGTCCACGTGCTGGTAGAGCACAACGCGGTCCAGATAACTGGGCAGGATTTCCAGCCACAGCGGATCGTGCTCGGGGTCTGCCTTGCCAGCTGCGATGTAAGGCACCTGCACCTTGAGCCAATACACATCGCGCGTATAGCCCTTGTTCAGCGGTGTATCGAGCAGGGTGAAGTCCGTGTCCGGCAGGGCGGCCACCTGGTCGATGGTGAGGCTGCCCTGTGCATCGACAAGCGCCAGCATGGGCAGGTCCGTGCCCAACTGCAGGCGCTTGGCGGGCAGGGATTGCCAGGCCGGGCTGAGGATGAAGCAGACCACCAGGAGCAGCGAAAACACCAGCCAGCCCGGCAGCGCCAGCCGGTTCAGTACGCGCAGCAGATTCAGGATACGCATGGCGAGGGGGGCAAGGTCGGCGAGGGGGGCGAAACGCAGGGCGTGGCCTCCGTGGCAAGGCCGCTGTCTCCGGGAATGTGGCTGGGCAGCGTCAGCGTGAAGCAGGTGCCGCCGCCCGGGGCTGGCGTGACCTGCACATCGCCGCCATGCATCCGGGCCACGCGCCGTGCCACCCACAGCCCCAGGCCGAAGCCTCGGGTCTGGTCCGCGCGTTCTCCACGCTCGTGCAGCTCGAAGATGCGCTGCGCCAGTTCGGGTGCAAGGCCCGGGCCTTCGTCGCTGACAGTGAGTTCCAGGCGAGCTTGCTCGTCCATGCGGGCGCGCACGGCGATCTCTCCGGCCTGGGCGTATTTCACGGCGTTGTCCACCAGGTTGGACAGGGCAATGCGCACCAGCGTGGGATCGCACTTCCAGGAAGCGGGGACACCGGCAGTCTCCAGCTTCAGATGGTGACGGCGCGACCAATGCACGAGCTGCACGGCATCGTCGATCAAGTCCATCACGGGGACCCGGTCGAGCTGCAGTCGGAACGCAGCCGCGTCCAGGCGGTCGCTGACCAGACAGTTGTCCACCAGGGCCGTGAGGCGCCTGCAGGCGCGGCGGATCTGGGCTGCGCGTTCCAGCTGGGAATCGATGTCGGTGGACGGAAAGGTCAGTTGCTCGGTGGCGGCGCTGTCCACCACGGCCAGCGGCGTGCGGAATTCATGGTTGACCATGTTGAAGAACTGACGCTGCTCCAGCCGCAGGGTGCGCTCGCCATGCAGTGCGGCCTGCAGCGCGTTTTGCGCATGCAGCAACTCCGCCGTGCGTGTGCGCACCCGTCCTTCCAGTGCATGTTCCGACCGGGCCAGCGACTCCACCAGCTGCGCCTGCCTGTCCATGGAGTTCTGGAATTTCTCGACCAGGCTGGCGCCCACGGCAATGATGATGAGGATGTACAGCAGCAGCGATTCCAGCTGCCAGTACATGCCTGCCTCGATGTCGGAAGACACCAGTCCCGTATAGGCCGCAGCCACGTGGATGCCCATGACCGTGTGCAGCGTGTAGGGAATCAGCACTAGCAGGTTGACGATGCTGGGCCCCTGGCGGAACAGGTTCTGCCAGGCTACCAGCGCACTCAGCAGACTGGCCATCCAGGGCACGCTGACACCCAGCCAGGCCCATTGCGTGTAGTGCCCCGTCGGTATGCTGAGCACGGCCAGCAGCGGCGCCACGGTCAGCAGCACCAGCATGCGATCTATGCGGCGCCATGCCGTGCCGCGCGTCAAGGTCTCGCGTGCCTGCCAGGCAAAGGCGGCGGGCAGCAGGAAGACGCCCACGCTGACCCATAGATCGGCATGCGGCGCCCAGGGCTCGGGCAGCCACAGCTGGGCATAGCCGCGCACATTGGCGTTGTGGGTCAGCACCACGAAGGCCAGCAAGGTCATTGCCATCAGGCTGCGCATGCGCAGGGCCAGGGCCGCGCCCGCGATCAGCAGGGTCAGCACCAGGTTCACACCCTGATGTACGCCCGAGGCCCATTCCACGCTGGACAACCAGGCCATCAGCCCCGTGCTGCGCCAGACCGTGGCGTACAGCTGCATGGCGCTGCTGGTCTCGATGCGCAGCACAAAGGGCTGGCCAGAGCGCAGTGGAAACACCAGCTGGCGCACATGGATGCGCTGAGCCATGGGCACGGTGTCACCGCTTTCCCTCGCCTGCCACAGGCCGTGCGCCTGCTGGTAGAGCGTGACCCTGTCCAGATAGGTGGGCGTGATCTCCAGCCACAGCGCATCGTTGTCGGCCAGCCCGCTTGCGGGCGCAAGGGCGGGCGTGGCGATCCTCACCCAGTAAGCCTGGCGGGTATAGCCCTCGTTCAGAGGCGTGCGCCGGGTTTCGAAGGCATCATCGGGCAGGGCCGCGACCTGTTCAATGGTCATGCTGCGGCCCGCATCGGCAAGCACTTGCATGGGCAGGTCCTTGCCAAGACGCAGTCCCTTGTCAGGGGGGGGCATGGACGCCGGGCTCAGCACGAAAAATGCAAGCAGCCCGAGTGAGACCGTGATCCATGCAATAAACGTAAATTTTTGTGTGTTTCTCGGAACTGTGAGCATTCGAGAGTGTTCGTGCATGGCGGCGGACGTTCGCCCCAATGAAAATCCGCGCACCAATAGGCAAACATCATGCAGCAGACACTAGAGCCATCGATCGAGTTCACTGTCGCCGTCGTAGAGGATGACGAGGATATTCGTATCAATGTGTGTCGTTTTTTGACAAAGTCTGGCCTGCATGCCTGGGGCACGGATTCTGCAGAAGACTTCTACATAAAGCTACTGCGTGAGAAGGCTGATCTGGTCGTTGTCGACCTGGGCTTGCCCGGCGAGGACGGCCTGAGCCTGGTCAAGCGCCTGGCCGAGCAGGAAATTCCCGTCGTGGTGCTCACGGCGCGCGGGGACCTGGACAGCCGCATCGCCGGCCTCAATGCCGGCGCCCTGCAGTATTTCGTCAAGCCCACCGACATGAACGAGCTGGTGGCCGGCATCCGCTCACAGCTGCGCCGCAACACCGGCCAGCCAGCCCGGGCGCCGGCGCCCTTCCTGACCTGGCGCCTTGACCCCCTGTCGGCCTGCATGGTCGCACCCAACCACCAGATCATCGCCCTGACCAGTCGCGAGCTGGAATTGCTCGGCTGCCTGATGGCCACCCCCGGAACCATGGTGGCCAAGCAGACCTTGATCGAGACCATGGGCTACGCCGATGTGGATGACGGCTTCCACCGCATCGAATCGCAGCTGACGCGGCTGCGCCGCAAGACCCTGGATATCTCTGGGCTGGCCCTGCCGGTGAGGGCAGTGTTCGGCCGAGGGCTGGTGTTCGTGCCTTAAGCGCCCGCCACTTTTCCGTCTTCCCAGCGTTTTTGAACACGGCCGTTGGCACGTGAGGGATTCGTTCGTCCTTTTTTTGGGAAACCGCGCCTTCGCATGCCCCACCGGAGAACGCAAGTTGTTCTTGATTTGTGCAACGGTGCATTGGCACCACTCGACTAGAAGAAGGGGATTCCATGAAGCAATTGAATGCCTTGCAGCCCGCGCCTCATGGCGGGGCGTGGAGGAGGACCGGCAGATGGGCTGTGGGCTGTGCTCTGTTGTCCAGCCTGTGTGCACATGCGGGGTTCGTGAACGGCGACTTCGAAGCCAAGGATTTCACCGGCTGGACCCAGGGTATCTGGACGAACGATGGAACGACGGCGACAGCCACAACTAACCCCCAGAAGCTCGCGGACCTGCAGCGCCAGCCAGCGACTGCGAGCATGGACCCCCTCAACCAGGTGGTTCCGGACGCTCCGGAGGCGACCGTGCACGACCTGCTGTGGCAATCGACCCCCCCCGGCATGCCTGAGCTGATGCTGCCAATCCGAGCCATGAACTCTGCGCGTATCAATCTGACGGACAGCAAGATTCCTCGCAGTGTCAATCCACCCGTCGGTTTCAGCAAGCAGATCCAGTCGGTGAGTTCCATCCAGCAGGAAGTCACTCTGACGGCCGACGACGTGGACAAGGACGGAAAGATCCACATCCGCTTCATCGCAGCGCCTGTGCTGCATGACTCCAACCACGCTCCCAATGAGCGCCCGTACTTCGCGATCTCGTTGGTGAAGACCTACGATGTGCAGTCGAACACGACATTGGGTACGCCCAAAGAGTTGTTTTTCAAGTACCACTATGGCGGGCAGGCGGGTGTGGCCTGGAAGACCTTCACCGATAAGGGCGGCGAGACCCTGATGTTCACGGAGCCGCAGGCCTATGACGTCGCACCGGGCAACGAGGTGCTGCGCATAGGAGACAAGGTGCGGCTCGAAGCCATTGCCGCTGGCTGCAGCCCGGGCGGTCATTCCGGCCACCTATATGTCGACAACTTCACCACGGCCTTGCCCAAGGGCCTGTGGATCACGGCATCGGGGCCGGTGAGTGCCCCCAGGAATGACGCCACTGAGATTACCTACACCTACACCTACACGAACAGCAGCGATGCCGACGTGAGCAACGTCGTGGTAACGCCTTCCATGCCTCAGGACAGCGCTGGCAACTCGACTACCTTTGTTTCTTTGCAGGATACGAAGGGATATTGCGTGGGACCTGTCTCAGGGCCCACGGCGCCAGCGTCTTGCTCCGTCCCGTTGCTGAAGAAGGGCGAGACACTCAGTTTCACGATGACTGTGAAGGTGCCGGCCGGAACGCCCACGGACCAGATCAACAACGGCAACTATGTCATTGGCGGCGACGGTGTTGCCACGCTGCTCGGAGCCATGGTGCAGACCAACCTGCTGGACGCCACGGCCTCCAGCGACATGACCACGGACCCGAGCGGACTGCCGCCCAAGGGCACGGTGGGCGTGCCCTATCCGCCGACGGCTTCGTTCTCCTGCACCAACCAGGGCGCCGTCACTGCGAACAATGCGATCTGCAGCGTGACCGGCCTGCCGCCGGGGGTTGCCGTGGGTCAGTGCAAGGTGAATGGTGTGGACTGGACCCAGGGCGATGCCGTCGCTGCAGGCCAGACGGTGATCTGCCCGGTCTCCGGCACGCCGACGGCTCCAGGCACTTCCAACGTACAGGTCACCACGGGCGCGGACAACGACGTGACTCCTGCCAACAACCAGGCGGCGGCGTCTCCTGTGGTGATTGCGTCCCCTGCGGGCCCGGCCTCCATCCCCACGCTCTCCGAATGGGGCCTGATCCTGATGTCCGGCCTGATGGGCATCATGGGCTGGGGCATGGCGCGCCGCCGCCGCGCCAACCCGCTGTGACCGGCAGTCGGTCGTGACACAGGGCGCCCTTCGGGGCGCCTTTTTTTTCATCTGGGCGTGGCCGCAGCCAATTGACTTGCTCAATGTGTGATCGAATACGGGTTTGTACCTAGCGATATCCCCATGATCGTCCGTGATCGCCCCGCCGGCCTCAGGCTGTTTCTGATTCTGCGGGGCTCGGTGCTCCAGCGTATCCAGGTCACGCTGCTCGTGAACATCGTGTTCGCCGCCATCATCACCCTGGTGCATGGCAACCTGTTCGACGTCAAGATCACGGTGACGCCCATCCCTTTCACGCTGATCGGCCTGCCGCTGGCCATCTTTCTGGGCTTTCGCAACAACACCGCCTATGACCGCTACTGGGAAGGCCGCAAGCTCTGGGGCGAGATGGTGATCTGCGCGCGCACGCTGGCGCGCCAGTGCCAGAGCCTCATCTCCATCGAGACCCTTCCCGACCCGCGCCGGCGCGACAGCGATGTGCGCGTGCGCATGGTGCACCGGGCGATTGCCTTCGCTCACCTGCTGCGGGCGCAACTGCGTGGCCTGCCTGGCGATGCGGCGGCCGGCCGCTGGCTGGTGGACGAGGAATGGCGCCAGCTCCAGGCCATTCCGTTGGAGCAGCGCTGCGACGCGCTGATGATGTCCATGGGCCGTGATCTGGCGCAGTGCGTGCGCCGTGGCGAGATGGACCCCTGCCTGGCGGCCTCCATGGACAAGACCTTCACGCGCATGACGGCCGCCGCCGCCTCGTGCGAGCGCATACGCAACACGCCCATGCCGTTCTCGTATGCGCTGCTGCTGCACCGCACGGCCTATATGTACTGCTTTCTGCTGCCGTTCGGCCTGGTGGACACGACCGGGTTCATGACGCCCTTTGTCGTGGCCATCGTGGCCTATACCTTCTACGGACTGGACGCGCTGGGCGACGAACTCGAAGAGCCCTTCGGCCTGGAGAGCAATGACCTGCCGCTGGACACCATCTGCCGCTCCATCGAGATCAGCCTGGGCCGCACGCTGGGCGAGACGGATCTGCCCGCGCCGCTCAGGCCGGTGGACTATCGGCTGACCTGAGGTGGAGGCTGCTCAGGCGCGGGCCGTCGTGGCCTGCCGCCAGGCTTCATAGAGGTCTTCGCCCTGATCGCGCACGCGGCGCTGCACCAGTTGCAGTTCGCGCTGCGCCTGCGGTCTGGCCAGCTCCTCATAGCCGCGTGCGGCCGACAGGTCGTAGGGCTCGCCATCCTCGTTGGAATAGGCCACATAGACCTGCTTCACGCCGGCCAGCAGCATGGCCGTGTAGCACATGGTGCAGGGATAGCCGCTGGCATACATGACGGCGCCGCCGAGGTCGGTGCTGCCCTGCGCCTTGGCTCCTGCGCGCAGGGCCTGCATTTCGGCATGGGCGCTGGGGTCGCACAGCGCCTCCACCTCGTTCACGGAGCGGGCCAGCACCTTGCCGTCTTTCACCAGCACGGCGCCAAAGGGCCAGGTCGGATGTTCGCGGTGCACATTGCCCATGGCCAGCCGTATGGACTCGAGCAGGTATCGGTCATGCTCGTCGTGGGAGGCCGGGGCCTGGTTGCGGTCGTTCATAGGGTCGTTCTCCTTGTCAATGAATCAGCTGCCGCGGTAGGTCGTGAAGAACCACGGCGAACACAGCATGGGCACGTGGTAGTGCTGGGCTGCATCGAAGATGGAAAAGCGAACCAGCACCTCGTCCGTCAGACCGTCGGCGGCCTTGAAGTGCTCGCCCACCTGGAAGCGCAGCTCGAACTGCCCGGTGCGGGCCTGCTGAGCGGGCAGCATGGGCGCGTCGGTGCGGCCGTCGGCATTGGTTCGCGCGCTGGTGATGCGCTGCGCCGGCGTCTGCGCAATGTCATAGAGCTCCACCTGCATGCCGGCCACGGGCCGGCCAGTGGTGAGATTGAGTACATGGGTGCTGATGCCTGCCATGGCTTGCCTTTCGTCGCTTTCGTCGGAGTGCGGTATTTGCGTGCGGGCCAGTCAGCTGCCGCGCGAGTACGTGTAGCTCCACGGGCCGAACTGGATGGGCAGATGGATGCGCTCGGCCGTGTTCACGATCTGAAAGCGCACCGGCACCTTGGACAGAAAGGCCGGGCGCGGCAGCTGCGCGCCCTTGCGCGCAAAGTAGTCGTCCACGTGCAGCAGCATCTCGTAGCGGCCTGCGCGGTAGCTGTCGTCCACCAGCAGCGGCTCGTCCGCGCGGCCATTGGCATTGACCGTGAAGCTGCGCAGCAGAACGAAGTCCTGGCCGTCGAAGCGCGAGAAGTCGATGCGCAGGCCCGTGGCCGCCATGCCGTGGAAGGTGTCTATGGCATGCATGGTCAGCCGTGGGCTGGCGCCGTGCAGGACGATGGGGCCAGAGGCCTGGGCCGGCGCGGGCAGGGCGGCAGCAGGCTGTGCCTCGCTGGAGCCACAGACACCCGTCAGGGCCGATGCGCCCACGGCCAGGCTGCCCAGCGCAAACCGGCGGCGTTCCGGTGCCCTCGGGGCGGACGAATGGCTGTCCATGTTCATGTTCATGTTCTTGCTCATGTCATGTCTCCTCAAAGGCGGTTGCTGCGCTGCTGCATGCGTGCGATGAAGACGATGGCCAGCACGGCTGCCAGCACTTCGATGACGGCCACCAGGTACAGGCCTGGTGCCACCTTGCCCGTGGCGGTCTTGATCAGTCCCATCAGGTAGGGCGCGCCAAAGCCCGCCAGATTGGCCACCGAGTTGATCAGCGCCACGCCCACGGCGGCTGCGCCGCCGCTCAGCAGCATGTTGGGCATTTGCCAGAACACGGGGATGGCGCTCATGGTGCCCACCAGGGCCAGCACCATGGCCGTGAGAGCCAGCAGCACGGGAATGCTGTCCCTGCCCATGGTCACCGCCAGGGCCAGCATGCCGGCGGCGCCGAGCAGCGCCGAGCCGGCAAAGTGCCAGCGCACCTCGCCGCTGTGGTCCGAATGGCGGCCGTTGAAGACCATGCCGGCGGCGCCCAGCAGATAGGCCGCACCGGCAATCCAGCCGACCTGCATGGGCGACTGAAAGCCCGCCTCGCGGATCACGGTGGGAATCCAGAAGGTCAGCGTCGAATTGGCACACAGCAGGCAGAAGAACACGGCGATCAGCAGCCAGACCTTGGGGTTGCCGAACAGCGTGCGCCAGTCGCTGTCCCGCTCGCCCTGGGCGCGGTGGTCGATCTCCAGCTGCTCGCGCACGATGGCGCGCTCGGCATCGCTGAGCCAGCGGGCCTGCTCTGGCCGGTCGGTCATGTAGAAATAGGCCACCACGCCGGCCAGCACCGAGGGAATGCCTTCGATGATGAACAGCCACTGCCAGCCATGCATGCCGTGCAGGCCGGCCGTGCCGGTCATGATGGCGCCGGCCAGCGGGCCGCCCAGCACGCCGGCGATGGCCGATGCCGACATGAAGGTGCCGAAGGCCTTGGCCCGGCGCTTGGACGGATACCAGTAGGTCAGGTAGAGGATGACGCCGGGGTAGAAGCCCGCCTCGAACGCACCCAGCAGGAAACGCAGGATGTAGAACTGCGCCGGCGTGCTGACCCATGCCTGCAGCATGCAGATCAGGCCCCAGCCGATGGTGATGCGCATCACCGTCTTCTTGGCGCCAATCCTTTGCAGCAGCATGTTGGAGGGCACCTCGAAAAGGAAGTAGCCAAGGAAGAAGATGCCGGCGCCCAGCCCGTAGACGGCTTCGCTGAAGCGCAGGTCGTCGAGCATCTGCAGCTTGGCGAAGCCGATGTTCACGCGGTCCAGCCAGGCCAGCACCCACAGCACGCCCAGAAAGGGCAGCAGGCGCCAGGAGATCTTCGAATAGGTGGCGTCGACCTGATCGACGGCGGTGGCGGTGCCGCTCAGCGGCACGGTGGGTGCACTCATGGCAGGGTCCTTGTCTCCGAATCGTTGTATGGGTGTGGACGCCTGCATGGTCGCCAGTCGCGGCCTTGTGCGAAACTAGGCCGCTGCTATAGGCCGCATATCAGATTGCATATCCCTGTGAGGTGCCCGCTTGTCGCGCAGTGACGACCCCTTCGACACCTATCTGCTGCGCGTGCTGTGCACCCTGATCAGCGAGCAAAGCGTGTCGCGCACGGCCATACGGCTGAACCAGTCCCAGCCAGCCATCAGCGCGGCGCTGCGGCGGCTGCGCGTGGTCTTCGGCGACCCGCTGCTGGTGCGCGACAAGAACCACATGGTGCCCACGGCCCGGGCCCTGCAGGCTGCGGAGCAGGCGCGGCCCGCGCTGGGCCTGATCGACGGCCTGCTGGAATCGGGCCGCGAGTTCGCGCCCGAGACCACCCAGCTGAGCTTCACCCTTGCCACGCCCGACTACCTGGCGCCGCCGTTCTTCACACGCGCCGTGCAGTTGTTGCGCGAGCAGGCACCCGGTGCCCGCCTGGTCGTGTTGCCGCTGGGCCCGCAGTTCGACTACGAGCAGGCGCTGCAAAACGGGGAAGTGGACATCGTCATCGGCAACTGGCCCAGCCCGCCCGAACACCTGCACATGTCCACCCTGCTGGAGGACGAGGTGGTCTGCCTCATGGACGCAGGCCATCCGCTGGCGGCGCCGGGCCAGCTGACCGTGGAGCGCTATCTGCAGGCCGCCCACGTGGTGTTCACCCCGTATTCGCGCGACCAGCGCGGCGTTGTCGAGTCCAGCCTGGGCACCATGCGAGTGAGCCGCGACCGGCGCGTGCAGTGCTCCTACTTCGGCCTGGCGCCCGACATGCTGGTGGGCACCGATCTGCTGCTGACCACCAGCCGTCACTTCGCGGCCTGGCATGCGAGGCGTCTGCCGCTGGCCATCGCGCCCCTGCCCATGGCGGCGGGCAGCATGCGCTTTTGCCAGCTGTGGCATTCATCGCAGCACCGCAGCGCATCCCATGCCTGGCTGCGCGGCCTGCTGGGCACGGCTGCCCAGGCGCTGGTGCTGCCCGCCTGACCCAGTCCGCACAACCTGCTATACGGGCTATAACAGCGCGCCACTGTGTGGCGCGCGAGGCGCTTTCTACACTGGCGCCATGACCACGACCACCCCCTCCAGCCCCTCTCTTTCCGAACTCAACGCCATGGCGCCCCAGGCCTTTGTCGCCGCGCTGGCCGAGGTCTTCGAGTACGCGCCCTGGGTCGCTGAAACGGCACAGCGCCAGCGGCCCTTTGCCAGCGTCGAGGCCCTGCACCGCAGCATGCTGATGGCCGTGCGCTCCCGTCCGCTCGATCAGGTGGTGCAATTTCTCTGCGGCCATCCCGAGCTGTCTGCGGGCGCGGTGCATTCGGGCACGCTGACCAGCGACTCCCTGCAGGAGCAACAGAGCGCGGGCCTGGGCGAGCTGCCCAGCGAGCAGGCCGAGCTGCTGGCGCGGCTGAACCGCAGCTACCGCAGTCGCCACGGCTTTCCGTTCATCGCCTGCGTGCGGCACTACACGCGCGCCGGCCTGTTTGCCGAACTGGCATCGCGTACCGAGCGCGAGACGGAGCAGGAATTCGCCGAGGCGCTGCGCCAGATCGGCTTCATCAGCGGCCTGAGGCTGGCGCAGCGCGTTGGTGCGGACACGGCCTTGGTGGAATGAAAAATGGCTCCCACGCTCCCCTTGCTGCGCAAGGTCCGCTGCCCGGCGATGAAAAAGCCCCGCAGTTTTCTGCGGGGCCTGGTGCGCTGCGCTGCGGTGAGGTCAGACCTCAGGCAAACACGCCTGCCGTGTCCTGCATCTTCGCGGAGACGATGCCCAGGTGATGCAGGGTGTCACCGCCCGTCATCTCCATCTGCGTCAGGCGCTTGAAGTAGTGGCTGCCCGCGTACTCGTCGGTCACGCCGATGCCGCCGTGCAGCTGGACCGACTGCTGGCCGACAAAACGCAGCGATTGGCCCAGCTGGACCTTGGCGCGCGCAATGGCCACGTGGCGTTCGGCCTCGGGCGTGTTCATCTTGAGGCTGGCGTAGTAGCTCATGGAGCGGGCCAGCTCCAGCTGCATCTTCATGTCGGCCACGCGGTGGCGCAGGGCCTGGAAGCTGGCGATCACCGTGTTGAACTGCTTGCGCTGGTTCATGTACTCGGTGGTGAGCTTCAGCGTCTGCTCCATGGCGCCCACGCCTTCGGCGCACAGCGCGGCGTTGGCGGCGTCCTGGGCCAGCGTGAGGGCGGCCAGGCCATCGGCCGCCACCAGCGTGGCCGGGGCCGCCTGGCAGCGCAGTTCGGCCGCGCGGCTGCCGTCCTGGGTACGGTAGCCCTGGGTGCTGACGCCGCTGGCGCCGCGCTCCACCAGGAAGAGGGCGATCTTGCCGTCCAGCTGGGCCGGCACCAGGAAGGCGTCGGCCGCATCGCCTGCGGGAACCACGCTCTTGGTGGCATCCACCGTGTAGCCGCTGCCGCTTTTGCTGGCCTTGGCTGCACAGACATCGAGGCGGTAGCGGGCCTGGCGCTCCTGGTGTGCCAGCACGACCAGGGCCTCGCCGCTGGCCACGCGCGGCAGCCACTGGCCGGCCACGGTGGCGTCGGCATGCTTGCCGAGCACGCCGGCTGCCACGAAGGCCTGCGCCAGCGGCTCCATCACCAGGCCACGGCCCAATTCCTCCATCACCACCATCACGTCGGTGGCGCCCAGGCCCAGGCCGCCGTGCTCCTCGGGCACGGTCAGGGCCGTCAGGCCCAGTTCGGCCAGCTCGCCCCAGACCTCGCGCGAAAAACCGCCCGCCTCGACGATGGAGCGGCGGCGCTCGAAGGTATAGCCCTTGTCCACCCAGCGGCGCACGGCGTCGCGCAGTTGCTGCTGGTCATCCGAAAAATCAAAGTCCATTTTCTGTCTCCCGAAGCTGATCGAAGCGCGTCCGGCGCACTTCCGGGTTCAGCGAAACTCCAGCCAAAATCAGCCCAGCACCGTCTGAGCGACGATGTTTCTTTGCACCTCGTTGGAGCCGCCGTAGATCGTCGTCTTGCGCATGTTGAAGTACGTCGATGCCAGCGGTGCGTTGTCCACCACGCCGCCGGGGAAGTCGCCCTGCCAGCCGGCTTCCATGGCCTCTTCGATGAAGGGCAGGCTGAAGGGGCCGGCGGCCTGCATCATCAACTCGGAGTAGCGCTGCTGGATCTCGCTGCCCTTGATCTTGAGCAGGCCGGCGATGTCCAGCGGGTTCTTGCCCGATTTCTCGGCCGACAGCACGCGCAGCACCAGCATTTCCAGCGCCACCACATCGACTTCGAGCTTGGCGATCTCGTCACGGAAACGCTGGTCTTCGTAGACGCCCTCGGCCTTGGCGATGCGCTTGAGGCGCTCCAGCTCGCGCTTGGCACGGTTCACGTCGGCGATGTTGGTGCGCTCATGGCTCAACAGGTGCTTGGCGTAGGTCCAGCCCTTGTTTTCCTCGCCGATCAGATTCTCGGCCGGCACCTCGACGTTGTCGAAGAAGACCTCGTTGACCTCGCACTCGCCGTCGAGCAGCTTGATGGGACGCACGGTCACGCCGGGGCTCTTCATGTCCACCAGCAGGAAGCTGATGCCGGTCTGGGGCTTGCCCTCGTTGCTGGTGCGCACCAGGCAGAAGATCCACTCGCCGTACTGACCCAGCGTGGTCCAGGTCTTCTGGCCATTGACGATGTACTTGTCGCCCACGCGCTCGGCGCGGGTCTTGAGGCTGGCCAGATCCGAGCCCGAGCCGGGCTCCGAGTAGCCCTGGCTCCACCAGACTTCGCCGCTGGCAATGCCCGGCAGAAAGCGCTGCTGCTGCTCGGGCGAGCCGTAGGCCATGATCACGGGCGCCACCATCACGGGGCCGAAGGGAATGATGCGCGGGGCGCAGGCCAGGGCGCATTCCTCCTCGAACAGATGCTTTTGCACGGCGCTCCAGCCGGGGCCGCCGAACTGCTTGGGCCAGCCGTAGCCCAGCCAGCCCTTTTTGCCAAGAATCTTGGCCCAGTTCTGCAGGTCGTCGCGCGTCAGGCGCAGCGAATGGCGCACCTTGTGCGCAATGTCCTGGGGCAGGTTGGCCCGCACCCAGGCGCGGACTTCCTCGCGAAAGGACTGTTCTTCAGGGGTAAATGCCAGGTCCATGGACTGTGTCTCCTTCAATCCCGGCTTTTGTAGCACGCACGTTCTTTTTTGGACTGTCCAGGGCGTGACAACCTATGGCAATCCCTGATGCCGGGGCTGCCTGAGCGCAGGCGATCAGCTCGATTGGCCGGGCTCCTCCTCCAGCCCCAACTGTGCATAGACATGCGCAAGACGTGCCTGCAATTGCTGTACCTGGGCTTCGAGATCGACCACGCGCTGGGCCAGGGCATCGCCGCGTGCGCCTGCTGCAGCGGCGGGCTGTGCCATGGCGTTCACGTCCACGGGGCCGCACAGCAGATGGGCCCAGCGCTGCTCGCGTGCGCCAGGCGCGCGTGGCAGCAGCACGACCAGCGGGCCGCCTTTTTCCTCGCTGCGTTCGCGCAGCTCTTCCAGGAAGGCTTCGACCGATGAGATGTCGGCAAAGCGGTGCCAGCGCTCGGAGTTGATGCGCAGCTCGCCCGCCGTCTGCGGGCCGCGCAGCATCAGCAGGGACAGCAGCACGGCACTCTGGTCGGGCACTCCCACGCCGCGCGGGAAGTTGTGCTCCCAGCGCGTGGCGCGCGCGCTGCTGATCTGTACGGACATGGTGCGCAGGCGCAGGCTGTCCAGCGCTTCCTGGGCCTCGCCTTCGCTGACTTCCATCACCGGATCACGGCTGCTTTTCTGGTTGCAGCCCGTGACCAGCGCGTTGAGCGTGAGCGGGTAGCTGTCGGGCACGGTGCGCGCCTTCTCCATCAGGGTGGCCAGCACGCGGGCTTCGACAGCGGTCAGGGGGGTGGAACGGGGATCGAATGGCATGGGGGTCTGGGCGGAAGAAGTGACAAGGCCCGGCAGGGCCATGGGCCTTGCCGGGGCTGGCGCAGGCCGCGCGGCCTGCGGTGCGACAATCGCCGCCCATGAAAAATATCGTGATCCTGATCTCGGGCGGCGGCTCGAACATGGCTGCCATTGTGCGTGCTTCGCAGCAACAGGACTGGGCGCGGCGTTACGGCGCCCGCGTGGCCGCCGTGGTCAGCAACAAGGCCGAGGCTTCGGGCCTTGTTTTCGCGCGCGAGCAAGGCATTGCCACCGAGGTGCTGGACCACCGCCCGTTTCCCAGCCGCGAGGCGTTTGATGCCGAGCTGGCCCAGGTGATCGACCGCCACGCGCCTTCGCTGATCGTGCTGGCCGGCTTCATGCGCATCCTCACGCCGGGCTTCGTGGCGCATTACGAGGGACGCATGATCAACATCCATCCCTCGCTGCTGCCCGCCTTCACGGGCCTGCACACGCACCAGCGCGCCATCGATGCAGGCTGCCGCTTTGCCGGCTGTACCGTGCACCGCGTGACGGCCGAGCTGGATGTGGGCCCCATCCTGGAGCAGGCCGTGGTGCCCGTGCTGCCCGGCGACACAGCCCAGGCGCTGGCCGCGCGCGTGCTGGTGCAGGAGCACCTCATCTACCCGCGCGCCGTGGCGCAGCTGATGCGGGGCTAGGGCCTGCTCAAAGGCCTTCGCTCTGAAAGGCCTGCTGCTCCACTTCGGGGCAGCGTGCAAAGCGGGGCTGCTCCACGCCGTCGATGACCACGGTTTCATTGAACATGGCGGCCGGACGCACCCACAGGCCGCGCTCGCCATAGAGCGCGCGGTACAGCGTCATGGACTCGCGCGTTTCGCTGTGGCGCACGGTGGCAAGCACTTCGTAGGGTGCGCCCTTGTAGTGGCGGTACAGGCCCGGGGGCGTGGTGATCAGAGGGGGCAGGTCGTCATCGGTCATGGGGCGCCATGGTAGCTGTGCCGGCCCGGCGTTGCTCCGGGTTCCGACCTGCGGCCCTCTCGGATTTGCAAGGCAGTGGGACAATCGCGCCCATGCATCCCAAACAGCTTCTCGACGCCTGCGCCGAACTGGTCAAGCGCACCCTGACTTTCGAACACCCGGCCGACGCCGTGGTGTCACGCTTTTTCCGTGAAAACCGCAACCTGGGCCCGCGCGAGCGTGCAGCGCTGGCCGAAACCGCCTACACCGTGCTGCGCAAGAAGCTGCTTTTTGAGAGCCTGGCGCGTTCTGGCAGCGGCTCGCGCGAGCGCAGGCTGGCCATCCTGGGCTTTGCCCACAGCCAGGAAGCCCTGGCCCGCGTGGCCGGCAAGTCCGAGCAGGGCGTCAAGGAGGCGCTCGGCTTTGCGCGCGCAGCGCTGTCCCCCCAGGAGCTGCAATGGCTGGACGCCTGCGATGCCGTGCGCCCCGATGAGCTGATGGAGCCGCACCGCCACAACCTTCCCGAGTGGCTGGTCGCGCCGCTCAAGCAGCAGCTGGGCGAGGATTTCTGGGCCTTTGCCCAGAGCATGGAGCAGGCCGCGCCGCTGGATCTGCGCGTCAATGCGCTCAATGCCAAGCGTGCCGATGTGCAAAAGGAACTGGCCGATGCCGGCATCGTCGCCGAAGCCACGCCGTACTCGCCCTGGGGCCTGCGCGTGCAGGGCAAGCCCGCGCTGGCCCGGCTGGACGCCTTCACGCGCGGCGCCATCGAGGTGCAGGATGAAGGCTCCCAGCTGCTGGCGCTGATGCTGGACGCCAAGCGCGGCGAAATGGTGGTCGATTTCTGCGCCGGCGCAGGCGGCAAGACCCTGGCCATTGGCGCGTCCATGCGCAGCACGGGGCGCCTGTACGCCTTCGATGTGTCCGGCCACCGGCTCGAAGCCCTGAAGCCGCGCCTGGCGCGCTCGGGCCTGTCGAATGTGCACCCTGCGGCCATCGCCCATGAGCGCGACGACCGCGTCAAGCGCCTGGCCGGCAAGATCGACCGCGTGCTGGTCGATGCGCCCTGCTCGGGCCTGGGCACGCTGCGCCGCAATCCCGACCTCAAGTGGCGCCAGTCGGCCAAGGCCATCGAGGAGCTCACGCAAAAGCAGGCGGCCATCCTGGCCAGTGCGGCGCGCCTGGTCAAGCCGGGTGGGCGCCTGGTCTATGCCACCTGTTCGGTCCTGCCCCAGGAAAACGAAGCCATCGCCGAGGCCTTTGCGGCGGAGCACCCTGACTTCGTGGCCATGGATGCCTGCGAACTGCTGGCCCAGCTCAAGGTGGAGCAGGGCGATGCGCTGTGCAGCGGCGGCGAGACCGGCACGCAGTACCTGCGCCTGTGGCCGCAGCGCCATGAGACGGATGGCTTTTTTGCCGCCGTTTGGACCCGGAAGCCGTAACTTGCAGACGCAATAAGCTGTAAATCGCAGGAGATTGCCGAATGCCTTTGTAGGCGCATCGCCTAAAATTGAGGCATCGGCGCCACTGGGCGCCGCCTTGCCAAAGGCTTCGGTTATGTCGCTGGATTTCGGATCGGTTTGGAACCTCGCCGTGGATTGGATGGCCCATGGCCTGTGGCAGCTGTCGTGGTGGCAGCTGCTGCTGTACGCCCTGGTCACCACCCACATCACCATTGCGGGCGTCACCATCTTCCTGCACCGCTGCCAGGCCCACCGCTCGCTGGACCTGGGGCCGATTCCTTCGCACTTCTTCCGTTTCTGGCTGTGGCTGGGCACGGGCATGGTCACCAGGCAGTGGGTGGCCATCCACCGCAAGCACCACGCCAGGTGCGAAACCGAGGAAGACCCCCACAGCCCGCAGACACGTGGCCTGGACACCGTGATGCGCCAGGGTGCGGAGCTGTACCGCGAAGAGGCGAAGAACGCCGAGACACTCAGGAAGTTCGGCCACGGCACGCCCGACGACTGGATCGAGCGCCATCTCTACAGCCGGCATTCGATCTGGGGCCCTTCGCTGATGCTGATCATCAACGTGCTGCTGTTCGGTGCCATCGGGCTGACGATCTGGGCCGTGCAGATGGCCTGGATTCCGTTCTGGGCTGCCGGCGTGGTCAACGGCCTGGGCCATTTCTGGGGCTACCGCAACTTCGAGGCCCAGGATGCCAGCACCAACCTCGTGCCCTGGGGCCTGATCATTGGCGGCGAGGAACTGCACAACAACCACCATACCTACCCGACCTCGGCGAAGTTCTCGGTCAAGCGCTATGAGTTCGACGTGGGCTGGGTCTACATCAGCGCCATGCAGAGGCTGGGCTGGGCCAAGGTCAAGAAAACGGCGCCGCGGCTGGTCATGGGCGCCGTCAAGCCCGTGGCCGACGAAAAGACGCTGGAGGCCGTGATCGCCAACCGCTACGAGGTCATGGCCCGCTATGCGCGCGGCGTGCGCGCCGCCGTGCAGTTCGAGCTCGATGCGCTCAAGCAGCGCAAGGCCCGGCAGGCCGAGCTGTCCCTGCTCAAGACGGCGCGCCGCTGGCTGCACCGCGATGCCGACAAGGTGCCCGCCCAGGCGCAGGGACAGCTGGCCCAGGCGCGCGCCGCCCACCCCGTGCTCGACCAGATGCTGGTCATGCGCGAGGAGCTGCGCCAGCTGTGGCTGAACACCTCGCTGTCGCGCGAGCAACTGACGGCCCATCTGCAGGCCTGGTGCCATCGCGCCGAGGCCAGCGGCATTGCCGCGCTCAAGGAGTTTTCCGTCAAGCTGCGCGCTGCCCACGCCTGAGGCCGCGAAGCCAGCCGGCCACCGACCATGCCCGGGGCCGCATCCCCTCTTCGGAGGCGATGCGGCTTTTTGCTGTGGGGCTCGGCCGCAGCTCCAGGCTTGCCATGGCCTGGGACAAGGAGCTGACCCGTATCTGCAGATCGGCGCCCGCACGCCAGCCCTGGCCCGGCTGCAGCCTGAGGGCCGGCGCGGGCACCCCATCCGCCCAGGCCTGTTGCGGGGCGGTGATTTCCAGCGGGCCGTGGCGGCAGAACAGTTCACTGCCCTCTTGCACATGCAGGTGCAGATCGCTGCCGGGAGCAAGATGGCGCAGTTCGAAGGAGCGGGTATCGGCGTTGTGCATGGTCTGTGTCCTGTGATTCCAGGCCCTCAAGCGTAGGCACGCGGCCCTCATCGGCACAGGCACAGCCCGCGGCTTGTTGCATCGCAGCAGTGCAGATGGCGGTGGATCTGTTCTGCTTTGTGGTCGATGGATCTGTATCTGTTGCGTAACAGTGCCTTGCGGCAAGATCGCGGGCAAGTCCGCTCGTCCCCGATTCGTTCTCCATCTGCTCCATGACCCTTGCCAGCGCCTCCCCGACCCTGTACCGCCGCCTGGCGGCCGACTACAGCCTGGCCATGGAACTGGGCACGCTCAAGGCGGGCGAGCGCATGCCTTCCGTGCGCGAGCTGATGCGCCGCCATGAGGTCAGCCTGTCCACGGCGCTGCAGACGCTGCGGCATCTGGAAGACCTGGGCCAGCTTGAAGCCCGCCCGCGCGTGGGCTACTTCGTGCGCGATGCCCGGCCGGCAGGCCTGGCGCCCGCCAGCGAGCCGGATCTGAGCCAGCCCGTGCAGCCGTTGCCACAACAGCACTTTGCGGGCATCAATGAGCACATCTCGCTCATGCTGGAGCGCGGCCGCCAGGCCGACGTGCGCGTGGACCTGGGCGGTGCCACGCCGCCGCCCGAACTGTTCGATCGCGGCTACCTGAACCAGACCGCCGCCCGGCTGCTGCGCGAGCAGCCCGACCTGTTGGTGCTGGGGCGCTCCATGATGGGCAGCCACCCTGATTTCCAGCGCGCCATGGCGCGGCGAGCGTTGGCGGCGGGCATCCATGTCGCACCGGCCGATGTGCTGGCGACCACGGGCAATTCCGAGGCCGTGAGCCTGGCGCTGGCCGCCGTGGCCTCGCCCGGCGACGTGGTGGCCGTGGAGTCGCCGACCTACTACGGTCTGCTGCAGGTGGTGGAGTCCTTGCAGATGCAGGCGCTGGAGATTCCCTGCAGCCCGCGCACCGGCCTGTCCATCGAGGCGCTGGAGCTGGCCCTGCAGACCCAGCCGCGCCTGAAGGCCGTGGTGGTCGTGCCCGAGCTGCAGATGCCGCTGGGTACGCGCATTCCCGATGAACACAAGGCCAGGCTGGTCGAGCTGTGTACCGCCCACGGCGTGGCGCTGATCGAGGACGACTCCTACGGCCTGTTCGTGGAAAGCAGCCAGCCCGTGCGCCCCATCAAGGCCTGGGATCGCCTGCCGGGCCAGGTGATCTATTGCGAGGCCTTCAACAAGAGCATGGCGCCGGGCCTGCGCCAGGGCTGGATGAACGCCGGCCAGTGGCATGGCCGGGTGCAGATGCTCAAGTTCGCGCGCAGCCGGGGCACCCAGACCCTGGCCCAGTTGCTGGCGGCCGCCTGCGTGGGCTCGCCCGCGCATCTGCGCAATCTGCAGCGCCTCAAGCAGCAGTTGCGGCGCCAGCGTGAAGGCATGGCGCAGCTGGTGGCGCGGTTTTTCCCGCTGGGCACGCGGCTGAGCCTGCCGCCCGGCGGGCTCAGCCTGTGGCTGGAGTTTCCGGCCGGTGTCTCCACTTCCGGCCTTTTCACCGAGGCGCTGGCGCGCGGCATCCGCACGGCGCCGGGCAGCATGTTCTCGAACTCGGGGCGCTACGAGCACTGCATGCGCCTGGGCTGCACCCTGCCGGTGGATGCCGTGGTCGAGCAGGCCTGCCGCGAGCTGGGTGCCATGGCCTGTGCGCAGCTGGGCCAGCCGGTGCGTAGCGGGTGACTGGCATAAAACGGACGCAAAAAAACCGCCGGGCTTGCGCCGGGCGGTTCTTGTCGGTACCGGGAACAGGCTGAATTACTTCAGCTTGATTTCCTTGTACGTGACGTGCTTGCGAGCCTTGGGATCAAACTTCATGATCGCCATCTTCTCGGGCATTGTCTTCTTGTTCTTGGTCGTGGTGTAGAAGTGGCCGGTTCCTGCAGTGGATTCCAGCTTGATCTTTTCGCGTCCGCCTTTAGCAGCCATGGTGTTTCTCCTTGAGGGATTTAGGCTTGGCCACGGGCACGCAGGTCTGCGAGCACGGAGTCGATACCGTTCTTGTCGATCAGGCGCAGAGCAGCGCTGGAAACGCGCAGGCGCACCCAACGGTTTTCGCTCTCAACCCAGAAACGGCGGTATTGCAGGTTGGGCAGGAAACGACGCTTGGTCTTGTTGTTGGCGTGGGAAACATTGTTTCCCACCATGGGCTTCTTGCCCGTTACTTCACATACGCGTGCCATGAGGACACTCCGATAGTTGTACAGCCGCCGACGCTGATGCCCTGCATTTGCTGCATGGCCTGCCGGCAACCTCACCTCGCCATAAAGGGTGGCGGTAACCCCATGCTGAAAGTGTCCTGGCCATGCAAGCAAGGCACGCTTCAAATTCAGCAAAGCCACGGATTATAGCGTCTCCATGAGAAAAGCCCCTGGGCCAGCCAAACACGGCTGGAGCCAGGGGCTTTTGCCGCCCTGCGGGAGAGCAGGGCGGGCAGGGTGGCGTCCTGCTTATTCCTGTTCGAGGAAGCGCTGGGCGTCCAGCGCGGCCATGCAGCCCGTGCCGGCGCTGGTGATGGCCTGGCGGTAGACATGGTCCTGCACGTCGCCGGCCGCGAACACGCCGGGCACGCTGGTCTGCGTGGCAAAGCCCTTGAGGCCGCCCTGGGTGATGATGTAGCCGGTCTCGTCCATCTCCAGGTGGCCCTTGAAGATCTCGGTATTGGGCGCATGGCCGATGGCGATGAAGCAGCCCTGCAGCTGGATGTCCTCGGCATGGCCGTCCTGGGTGCTCTTGATGCGGATGCCGGTCACGCCGGACTGGTCGCCCAGCACCTCTTCGAGCACGAAGTGGGTCTTGAGTTCGATCTTGCCGGCCCGGACCTTGTCCATGAGCTTGTCCACGAGGATGGGCTCGGCCTTGAACTTGTCGCGGCGGTGCACCAGGGTGACCTTGCTGGCGATGTTGGACAGGTACAGGGCTTCCTCGACGGCCGTGTTGCCGCCGCCGACCACGCACACGGGCTGCTCGCGGTAGAAGAAACCGTCGCAGGTGGCGCAGCCGGAGACGCCGCGGCCCATGAAGGCCTCTTCGGAGGGCAGGCCCAGGTACTTGGCCGAGGCGCCGGTGGCGATGATCAGGCTGTCGCAGGTATAGGTGCCGGAGTCGCCGGTCAGCGTGAAGGGGCGCTTGGAGAAATCGACGCTGTGGATGTGGTCGAACACCACCTGGGTCTTGAAGCGCTCTGCGTGCTCCAGGAAGCGCTGCATCAGCTCGGGGCCCTGCACGCCGTTCACGTCTGCAGGCCAGTTGTCCACCTCGGTCGTCGTCATCAGCTGGCCGCCCTGGGCCATGCCGGTCACCAGCAGCGGGTTGAGGTTGGCGCGCGCGGCATAGATGGCGGCCGTGTAGCCGGCAGGGCCGGAGCCGAGGATCAGGACTTTGGCGTGTTGCGTAGAAGACATGGATGCAGTTCTTGAAAAAGGCGCACGCCGGCAGTCGGCGTGCAGAAAAAAAGATACATCGGGCAGAGCAGTGGAGTATCGCTCCGCAGTCAGGTTCCCGTTGCCATATGGATCAATGGCCCGGATTGTCAAAAATGATCGACGTGGCGCCGTCATGCGGCGGCGTCATGCTCTGTTGCAAGTGCTTGCATTACGCTAGCGGGTCGCCCTGGCTGTTTTTGCGGCCAGTCCGAGGGGGCTGGGGTAAGCTCCCGCCTGCGTATGACTTACTCATTGAACGCTCTGAACGCTTCCACATCCGCCAAGGGCAAATCCAGGTCTGCGGCGCGCCCCGGCATGGTGGCGCGCTTCGGCCACGAAATGCTGCTGCTGGCGGGGCTGCTGGCCCTGGTGTTCTGGCTTGCCTCCATGCTCAGCTACTCGCCCCAGGATCCAGCGTGGTCCACCTCCGGGGCGGGACACGCGCGCCTGGTCGCCAACTGGATGGGCCGCGTCGGAGCCTGGCTGGCCGACGCCTGTTATTTCGGTTTCGGCATGTCGGTCTGGTGGCTGGTGCTGGCCTCGCTGCAGACCTGGCTGTCTTCCTTTGCGCGCTGGCTGCGCGGCGGCGTGCCGCGCGACGGTGTGCCACTGCCGCCCCTGTGGCGCCGGCGCCTGCGTTTTTGGGGCGGGCTGCTGCTGCTGCTGGGTGCGAGCTGCGCACTGGAGTGGACGCGCCTGTACCGCTTCGAGAGCGTGCTGCCCGGCCCGGCCGGCGGCGTCTTCGGTTACATGCTGGGGTACCACAGCCTGCAGTGGCTGGGCTTCATGGGCTCGGGCCTGATCGGAATCTGCGTGGCCGTGATCGGCCTGGCCATGGTGTTCCGCTTTTCCTGGGGTCATCTGGCCGAATCCATGGGCGCACGCCTGGACGGCTGGGTGCTCTTTCTTTTTGCGCGCCGTGAAAAGGCCCGGGACGAAGCCGCAGGCCGCCGCGCTGCGCGCGAGCGCGAGGAAGTGGTGCAGGAGGAGCGCACGGAAAGCGCCGTGCAGCACCCGCAGCCCGTGCAGATCATCGAGCCCGTGTTGCAAGAGGCTGCGGCCCCCAGCGTGCGCGTGGTCAAGGAGCGCCAGAAGCCCCTGTTCTCCGAACTGCCCGACAGCAAGCTGCCCCAGGTGGACCTGCTCGATGCGGCGCAGCAGCGCCAGGAAAGCGTCTCGCCCGAGACGCTGGAGATGACCAGCCGGCTGATCGAAAAGCGCCTCAAGGACTTTGGCGTCGATGTGCATGTGGTGGCCGCCATGCCCGGCCCCGTGATCACGCGCTACGAGATCGAGCCGGCCACCGGCGTCAAGGGCTCGCAGATCGTGAACCTGGCCAAGGATCTGGCGCGTTCGCTGTCCCTGGTGTCCATCCGCGTGATCGAGACGATTCCCGGCAAGAATTTCATGGCGCTGGAGCTGCCCAATGCCAAGCGCCAGTCCATCCGCCTGTCCGAGGTGCTGGGCTCGCAGGTCTACCACGACGCCAAGAGCATGCTGACCATGGGCCTGGGCAAGGACATCGTGGGCAATCCGGTCGTGGCCGATCTGGCCAAGATGCCGCACGTGCTGGTGGCCGGCACCACGGGCTCGGGCAAGTCGGTGGGGATCAACGCCATGATCCTGTCGCTGCTGTACAAGGCCGAGGCCCGCGATGTGCGCCTGCTGATGATCGACCCCAAGATGCTGGAAATGTCGGTCTACGAAGGCATTCCGCACCTGCTGTGCCCCGTGGTCACCGACATGAAGCAGGCCGCCAACGGCCTGAACTGGTGCGTGGCCGAGATGGAGCGCCGCTACAAGCTCATGAGCAAGCTGGGCGTGCGCAACCTGGCGGGCTACAACGTCAAGATCGACGAGGCCAAGGCGCGCGAGGAATCCATTCCCAACCCCTTCAGCCTCACGCCCGAGGAGCCCGAGCCGCTGCAGCGCCTGCCGCACATCGTCATCGTCATCGACGAGCTGGCCGACCTGATGATGGTGGTCGGCAAGAAGATCGAGGAGCTGATCGCGCGCCTGGCCCAGAAGGCTCGCGCGGCCGGCATCCATCTGATCCTGGCCACCCAGCGCCCCAGCGTGGACGTGATCACCGGCCTGATCAAGGCCAACATCCCCACGCGCATCGCCTTCCAGGTCAGCAGCAAGATCGACAGCCGCACCGTGCTTGACCAGATGGGCGCCGAATCCCTGCTGGGCATGGGCGACATGCTCTACATGGCCAGCGGCACGGGCCTGCCCGTGCGCGTGCACGGCGCCTTCGTGTCGGACGAGGAAGTGCACCGCGTGGTGGGCTACCTCAAGGAGCAGGGCGAGGCAGACTACATCGAAGGCGTGCTCGAAGGCGGCACGGCCGAGGGCGACAGCGAGTTCGGCTCGGAGTCCGGCGACGGCGGCAGCGGCGAGAAGGATCCCATGTACGACCAGGCCGTGGAAGTGGTCCTCAAGGACCGCAAGGCCAGCATCTCGTATGTGCAGCGCAAGCTCAGGATTGGTTACAACCGCTCGGCGCGGCTGCTGGAAGATATGGAAAAGGCGGGCCTGGTCAGCGGTCTCACGGCCAGCGGGCAGCGCGAAGTGCTGGTGCCCGCGCGCGCCGGGGAATGAGCCCGCCACCCCGCAATCATGGAGAAAGAATGAAACGTCTGTTGACTGCAGTTGTGATCGCGGCAAGCGCGACGGCCTCGTGGGCCGACGGCCTCAAGAGCCTGGAAGCCTTCATGAAGAATTCCCAGGCCGGCCGCGCCGAATTCACCCAGGCCGTCACGGCCCCGTCCAAGGACGGCCAGCCGCCGCGCACCAAGAACTCCAGCGGCCAATTCGAATTCCAGCGTCCCGGCAAATTCAGGTTCGTCTACACCAAGCCGTTCGAGCAGACCATCGTCGCCGACGGCAAGACGCTGTGGCTCTATGACGCCGACCTCAACCAGGTCACGCAGCGCCCCCAGGCCCAGGCCCTGGGCAGCACGCCGGCCGCCATCCTGGCGTCGGCCAACGATCTCAAGGCGTTGAGCGCCGACTTCGATCTGCAGTCCGCGCCCGAGCAGGATGGCCTGCAATGGGTCCAGGCCAGCCCCAAGGACAAGAACGGCCAGCTCAAGAGCGTGCGCGTGGGCTTTGCGGCCGATGGCCAGCTTTCGGCGCTGGACATCCTTGACAGCTTTGGCCAGCGTTCGCTGATCCGCTTCAGCCGGCTGCAGACCCAGGCGTCCCTGCCGGCCTCGACTTTCGAGTTCAAGGTGCCAGCGGGCGCCGACGTGCTCAAGCAGTAAGCCGCGCTGCCGCGCGGGGCAACCCTTCAGGCCAGTCGCAGGCTGCAGTGCGCAGTTTGTGAGGTTTTGTAATGGTTTTGCCTAATATCGTCGAGACAATGGCGGCCTGCGGCCAGCGATTGTTTCGACGTCCCTCCGAGGACATGCTGGCCGGCTCTCGCATGCCTTTATGAACCTCAGTCGCAAGTTGCCGCTCGCCATTGCCATGGCGCTGCTATTCACCCTCGCTGCCGGATTCTTCGGACTCTGGTCGGCCCATCGATCCCTCGGCGTCTTTCACGGCGATGTCCAGCGCCACATGGCGGCGGAACGCCTTGCCGCCGAGGTGGAAGGCCACTTCAAAACCCAGGTCCAGGAATGGAAGAACGTGCTGCTGCGCGGCTCGGACAACGCGCTGCGCGAGCAGCACTGGAAGGGCTTTCTGGCCGATGAGCGCGCCGTGCAGGACAAGACCGCAGCCTTGCTGGCCCTGGTGGACGATGCCTCGCTGCGCGAGATCGCCCAGGGCTTTGTGGCGCAGCACCGCAAGATGGCCGAAGGCTACCGCGTGGGGCTGGACAAATTCGAGGCCACGGGCTTCGACCCTTCCGTGGGCGACATGGCCGTGCGCGGCGTGGACCGCGAGCCGGCCGAGCTGCTGTCCCAGCTCAAGGCCGGCATTGCGGCGCAGAGCAAGGCGGTGGCCGACGATGCCTACAGCAGCGGCAAGCATGCCACGGAGCTGAGCCTGGTGCTGATGCTGGTGGCGGCCGTGGCCGGCGTGGCCATTGGCTGGCTCATCACCCGTGCCGTGGTGGCACCGCTGCGCAGCGCGGTCCAGCTGGCCGAGAAGGTGGCCCAGGGCCATCTGACCAATGCCATAGCGAGCGGCGGGCGCGACGAACTGGGCCAGCTGCTGCGGGCGCTGGGCGCCATGCAGGAGCAGCTGCGCAGTATCGTCGTGGAAGTGCGCGGCAATGCGGAGCAGGTGGCATCCGCCAGCTCGCAGATCGCGGCCGGCAACAGCGACCTGGCCCAGCGCACCGAGCAGCAGGCATCGGCCCTGCAGATGACGGCTTCGTCCATGGACCAGCTCGACTCCACCGTGCGCGGCAATGCGGACCATGCGGAGAAGGCCAACGTCCTGGCCTCCACGGCCAGCGACATCGCCACGCGCGGCGGCGATGCCATCTCGGCCGTCGTGGGCACCATGCGCAGCATCCAGGATGCATCCGAGCGCGTGGTCAGCATCATCGAGGTGATCGACGGCATCGCGTTCCAGACCAATATTCTTGCGCTCAATGCGGCCGTGGAGGCCGCACGGGCCGGAGAACAGGGCCGGGGCTTTGCCGTGGTCGCCGCCGAGGTCCGCACGCTGGCCCAGCGCAGTTCGGGCGCGGCGCGGGAAATCCGTGACCTGATCCAGGCCAACGCCCAGCGCGTGGCCCTGGGTGCCGAGGAGGTGGACAGCGCGGGTGCGACCATGGCCTCGGTGCAGGAGGTGATTGCCAAGGTCTCGCGCATGATCGGCGCCATCAGCCACTCCAGCGGCGAACAGAGCGCGGGCGTGAGCCACGTCAACAGCGCCATCGTCCGCATCGAGGAGGGGACCCAGCAGAACGCCGCGCTGGTGGAGCAGACCAGTTCGGCCGCCGAGAGCCTGCGCAAGCAGGCCCATCAGCTGGTCGAACTCATGGCGCGTTTCAGGACGGCCTGAACGCGGTGGCCGGGGCCGGGCGCAGCCGGTCGTGGAGCGCCGCCAGCACCAGGGTGGCTGCCACGGGCAGGGCCCAGCCCATGCCGTTGCCCGGCAGGCTGTTCAGGAAGGCGGGCAGCCAGTCCTGCCAGCCGGCCGCCTTGGCCGCATCGATGAGGCCAAACACCAGGGCCACGGCCAGCACCGGCGCGAACACGCGCTGCGCATTGCGCCACAGGCCTGACAGCAGGCTCAACACCACCAGGGCGATGGCCAGCGGATAAATGCCCACCAGCACGGGGCCGGACAGGGCGATCAGCTGGGCCAGGCCCTGGTTGGACACCAGGATGCACGCCAGGCCAATGGCCACCACCACCGCGCGGTAGGGCAGGCGCAGCATCTCGCTGAAGTAGGCGCCACAGGCGCTGACCAGGCCCACGGCCGTGGTCAGGCAGGCCAGGGAAATCACCACCGCCAGCAGCAGGCTGCCGATGGGGCCGAAGGTGTGATCCACATAGCGCGTGAGGATGAGCACGCCGGTCTGCGCCTGCGGGGCGATGGACTGGCTGGTGGCGCCCAGATGGATCAGCGACAGGTACACCAGGCCCAGGCCCACGGCCGCGATCACGCCCGCGATGATGGCGTAGCGCGTCTGCAGCCCGGGGTGGGAGATGCCCCGGTCCCGGATGGCGTTGACGATGACGATGCCGAAGGCCAGGGCGCCCAGCGCGTCCATGGTCTGGTAGCCCTCCAGAAACCCTTCGGTCAGGGGCGCGACCAGGTAGTCGCCGCTGGCGCTGGTGGCGGCACCGGCCGGCAGCAGCACGGCGGCGGCACCCAGCACCACCAGGGCCAGGATCAGCACCGGCGTGATCAGCTTGCCGATGGTGTCGATCAGCTTGCCGGGGAACAGGGACAGGCCCATGACCAGCACAAAGTACACCGCCGAGTAGATGAACAGCGCAGTGCTGCTATGGCCCACGAAGGGCGCAAAGCCCATCTCGAACGACACGGTGGCCGTGCGCGGCGTGGCAAACAGCGGGCCGAGGATGAGATAGATCAGCAGGCCCAGCACCATGCCCGCCTTGCGGCCCACGGGCGAGGTCAGCGCATCGAGCCCGCCGCCCACGCGCGCCAGCGCCACCACGGTGAGCAACGGCAGGCCCACGCCCGTCAGCAGAAAGCCCGTGGCCGCAGCGGCCGCGTGCTCGCCGGCGCCCTGGCCGACCATGGGCGGAAAGATGATGTTGCCCGCGCCGAGGAACAGCGCAAAGGTCATGAAGCCTAGGGCGATAAGGTCCCGGGTCTTGAGTGTTTGCATGGATGCAGAAATGAAAAGGTCCTGCCTTGCCGCATGGCAGGCAGTTCCGGAAACGGTGGGAGGCGCGGAGCGATGGGGCAGCAATGGCGCAGGCCCGATGGCCGCGCATGCCGCGCGGCCGGCTCCGCAAAGGGCAGCATTTTAGGGCGGTGGCCCGAAGCGGGTGAAAAATGTCAGTGATTGCTCTTGATGAGATGCATGCAAACCATTCCTGTCATGTGAGTGACATGCCTGCAGGCGATGGCCAGGCTACCGGCTGGCGATCCATGGCTTCATCCCCCGCGGCCAGGTACAGGCATCAGGGGCTGGCGCACCCGCTGCCGCCATGGCGTGGACAATGGCGTCATGGTTTTGCAACTGCATCTGTTCCCCTCGGCAGCGAATCCGGCACATGGGCTGCCGAACGCCTTCTGCGCGGCGCTGCCTGCGACGGAGCTGGCCCATGGCTGATCTGTTCACCCAGGAGCCCTCCGCACCACTGGCCGAAGCCCTGCGGCCCAAGACCCTGGACGAGGTCGTGGGCCAGTCCCATCTGCTGGGCGAGGGCAAGCCGCTGCGCCTGGCCTTCCAGTCGGGCAAGCCGCACTCCATGATCTTCTGGGGGCCGCCCGGCGTGGGCAAGACCACGCTGGCCCGGCTCACGGCCACGGCCTTCAAGTGCGAGTTCATCGCCCTGTCTGCGGTGTTCTCCGGGGTCAAGGACATCCGCGCGGCCATGGAGCAGGCGCAGCAGAACCTGGCCATGGGCCGGCACACCATCCTCTTCGTGGACGAGATCCATCGCTTCAACAAGTCCCAGCAGGATGCGCTGCTGCCCTATGCGGAAAGCGGGCTGGTGACCTTCATCGGCGCCACCACGGAAAACCCGTCCTTCGAGGTGAACTCGGCCCTGCTGTCGCGCGCTCAGGTCTATGTGCTGCAGTCGCTGACCGACGATGAACTCAGGCAACTGCTGCTGCGGGCGCAGGAAAAGGCCCTGGGCGGCCTGGAGTTCGACGACCTGGCGCGCGACACCATCGTCGGCTATGCCGATGGCGATGCCCGGCGCTTCCTGAACCTGCTGGAGCAATGCCAGACGGCGGCCGGCGCTGCGGGCGTCACGCGGATCGATGCCGAGTTCGTGCAGAACGCGCTGACCTTGAATGCCAGGCGCTTCGACAAGGGCGGCGACAACTTCTACGACCAGATCTCGGCCCTGCACAAGTCCGTGCGCGGCTCTCATCCCGATGCCGCGCTCTACTGGCTCACGCGCATGCTCGATGGCGGGGCCGATGCGCGCTACCTGTCGCGGCGCATCGTGCGCATGGCCTGGGAGGACATCGGCCTGGCCGACCCGCGCGCCATGCAGATCGCCAACGACGCGGCCCTGACCTATGAGCGCCTGGGCAGCCCCGAGGGCGAGCTGGCGCTGGGCCAGGCCGTCATCTACCTGGCCATGGCCGCCAAGAGCAACGCCGGCTACAACGCCTACAACAAGGCCCGGGCCTTCGTGAAGCAGGACAGGAGCCGCGAGGTGCCCGTGCACCTGCGCAACGCGCCCACCAAGCTCATGAAGGAGCTGGGCTACGGCCATGAATACCGCTACGCGCACGATGAGCCCAACGCCTACGCGGCCGGCGAGACCTACCTGCCCGAGGGCATTGCTGAGCCGGGCTGGTACCAGCCCGTGCCCCGGGGCCTGGAAATCAAGATCGGCGAGAAGCTGGCCGTGCTGCGCAAGTGGGACGAAGAGGCTGGCGGCGCATAGCCGAAGCCGGTGAGGGCGGGCCGGTGCCGGGACTAGGCGCCCGGGCCGGGCTCCACCGCCACGTCCCGCGCGTGCAGGGGGGCGTGGCACTCCGAGCAGACGACCAGGGGGTCGAACGTGTGGCCGCACACCGTATGCCGGTGCAGCAGGGGCCGGCCTTGCTCGCCGGACATGTGTACATCACCCCAGTGCACGATGGCCATGACCACCGGATGCAGGTCCAGCCCCTTGGGCGTGAGACGGTACTCATGCCGCATGGGCGCCTCCTGGTAGGCCACCTTCTTGAGCACGCCTGCCTCGACCAGCCTGGCCAACCTGTCCGACAGCATGGGGCGTGAAATGCCCAGGCGTCCCAGGAATTCATCGAAGCGGCGTACGCCCAGAAAGCAGTCGCGCAGCACCAGCAGTGTCCAGCGGTCGCCGATGACCGAGACCGTGCGTGCGATGGAGCAGCGCTCCTCTTCCAGTTCGTTCCATTTCATTGGGCAGTTCCCCGCTTGACGGGTTCTGATTTTAAACCTACCGTGCATTGGGTTCAAAAAATGAACTGACCAATCATTCACGGAGATCCCATGACCGACAAGAAAGCCATTCTCGTGATCGGCGCTGGCGACGCCACGGGCGGCGCCATCGCCCGGCGTTTTGCGCGCGAGGGCTATATCGCCTGCGTCACGCGCCGCGACGCGGACAAGCTCCAGCCCCTGGTCGAACAGATCCGCGCCGCCGGTGGCCAGGCCCATGGTTTTGGCAGCGACGCGCGCAAGGAAGAGGAAATGGTGGCCCTGGTGCAGAAGATCGAGGCCGAGATCGCACCCATCGAGGTCGCCGTCTTCAACATCGGCGCCAACGTGCGCTTCGGCATCACCGAGACCACGGCGCGCGTCTACTTCAAGGTCTGGGAGATGGCGTGCTTCGCCGGCTTCCTGATGGGGCGGGAGGCGGCCAGGGTGATGCTGCCGCGCGGCCGGGGCACCATCCTCTTCACGGGTGCCACGGCCAGCCTGCGCGGGCGCGAGGGCTTTGCGGCGTTTGCCGGTGCCAAGCACGGCCTGCGTGCGCTGGCCCAGAGCATGGCGCGCGAGCTCTGGCCCAAGGGCATCCATGTGGCCCATCCCGTGATCGACGGCGCCATCGACACGGAGTTCATCCGGACCAATTTTCCCGAGCGCTATGCCCTCAAGCAGCAGGACGGCATCCTCAATCCCGACCACATCGCCGACCTCTACTGGCAACTGCACCAGCAGCCGCGCGATGCCTGGACGCATGAAACCGAAATCCGCCCCTGGATGGAGTCCTGGTAGGCCCTTCAGCCCTTTCCGCACCTTCAGCCCCTTCAGCCCCTTCGCTTCGATGCTCCATCCCATTTGATGCAGGCCGCGCCATGAACCCCAACGTGCAATTCCTCTTCGACTTCGGCAGCCCCAACGCCTATCTCTGCCACCAGGTCATCCCCGCAATCGAGGCGCGCAGCGGCATACGCTTCGACTATGTGCCGGTCCTGCTGGGCGGCCTGTTCAAGCTGGCCAACAACCGCTCGCCGGCCGAGGCGAATGCCGATATTCCCAACAAGCGCGCCTATGAGGCGCTGGAACTGCAGCGTTTCGTGCAAAGCCATGGGCTCACGCGCTTCCGGATGAATCCGCACTTTCCCGTCAACACCCTGCAAATCATGCGCGGGGCCGTGGCGGCGCAGGGCCTGGGCTGCTTCGAGCGCTATGTGGATGCGGTGTTCTCCAGCATGTGGGAGAAGGGCTGCAAGATGGACGATGCCCAGGTGATCGGCACCGAGCTGTCCGGGGCGGGCCTGGACGCCCCGGCCCTGATCGCCGCAAGCCAGACGCCCGAGGTCAAGGCCAGGCTGCTGGCAAATACCGAGCAGGCCTTCCACCGTGGCGCTTTCGGATCGCCCACCTTTTTTGTTGGCGACGAGATCTACTTCGGCAAGGACCGCCTGCGCGATGTGGAGGAGCAAGCGCTGCGGGCCTGCAGCCAGCCTCAGGCCGATCGCCCGTCGTAGCGCGTGGTGCGCAGCGCCTCGGGGTCCACGCCTTCCAGGCAGCGCACGTTGACGGCCGCCATGTGCCGGCCCTGGGGGTCGATGGCCTCGCCGAACGGATGGATGCCGCAGGTCGGGCAGAAGCGGTGCTGGATCAGGTGCCGGTGGAAGGTGTAGGTGCGCATCTGCTCCTCGGGCGTGCTCAGTTGCAGCTGTTCGCGGGGCACGAACCACATGAGGGCGCCCTTGCGCGAGCAGATGGAGCAATTGCAGGCCATGGCCTGGGTGAGTTCGCCTTCCACATCGAAAGCGATGCCGCCGCAGTGGCAGCTGCCGTGGTATTTCATCGGGGTTCTCCGTGGCCGCCGCGGGCTGGCGGCACTGCCGTTGATGGTAGGAGTTCATGCTGGCTACGGCAAATTGCTGCAGTGCTACATAAGAGCACGTGGCTTGTAAAGCCTCGGGAAACCCCGCTGCAACAAGGCGTTGCAGGCCGCCAGGGGGTGCCTAGAATCGCCAATCCCCTGCGGTTTCCGGGCCACAAGCCAGGATGCGGCGGGAGAGCTTCCACCACCATGGCATTGCTGGCTCCGTTCGTTTGGATGCGAGGCACGCTGAATGTCTCCATCCTGGACTAAAGGGGAGAGCGCATATGGACATACTGCTTCAGCAGGTCATCAACGGATTGGTCCTGGGCAGCATGTACGCCCTGATCGCCCTGGGCTACACCATGGTGTACGGCATCATCCAGCTCATCAACTTCGCCCATGGCGAGGTGCTCATGGTCGGCGCGCTGACCAGCTGGAGCTGCATAGGCCTGATGCAGGAGGCCATGCCCGGTGCGCCGGGCTGGCTGATCCTGCTGCTGGCGACCGTGATCGCCTGCGTGGTGGCCGCGGCACTGAATTTCGTGATCGAGAAAGTGGCCTACCGCCGCCTGCGCAGCAGCCCGCGCCTGGCGCCGCTGATCACGGCCATCGGTGTCTCGCTGCTGCTGCAGACGCTGGCCATGATCATCTGGAAGCCCAACTACAAGGCCTATCCCACGCTGCTGCCGAGCACGCCCTTCGAGATCGGCACGGCGGTGATCACGCCCACCCAGATCCTGGTGCTGGTGGTCACGGCGATCGCGCTGGCATCGCTGACCTATCTGGTCAACTACACCAAGCTCGGGCGCGCCATGCGGGCCACGGCCGAGAATCCGCGCGTGGCGGCCTTGATGGGCGTCAAGCCCGACGTGGTGATCTCGGCCACCTTCATCATCGGCGCCGTGCTGGCGGCCATCGCGGGCATCATGTACGCCTCCAACTACGGCACGGCCCACCACACCATGGGCTTTCTGCCGGGGCTCAAGGCCTTCACGGCGGCCGTGTTCGGCGGCATCGGCAACCTGGCCGGTGCCGTGGTCGGCGCCATGCTGCTGGGGCTGATCGAGTCCATAGGCTCGGGCTACATCGGCGACCTCACGGGTGGCGTATTGGGCAGCCACTACACCGACATCTTCGCCTTCATCGTGCTCATCATCATCCTGACGCTGCGCCCCTCGGGCCTGCTGGGTGAGCGTGTGGCCGACCGCGCCTGAGGAGACCCGCATGAACAGCAAGAAGACCGTGCAATGGATTCTGGGCGGCCTGGCGCTGATGGTGCTGCCGCTGGTGCTGCAGTACTTCGGCAATGCCTGGGTGCGCATCGCCGACCTGGCCCTGCTCTATGTGCTGCTGGCACTGGGCCTGAACGTGGTGGTGGGCTATGCAGGCCTGCTGGACCTGGGCTACGTGGCGTTCTACGCCGTGGGCGCCTACATGTTCGCGCTGATGGCCTCGCCGCATCTGGCGGAGACCTTCGAGGGCTTTGCCGCCATGTTCCCTGACGGGCTGCATACCTCCATCTGGCTGGTGATACCGCTGGCGGCGCTGCTGGCGGGCATCACGGGAATACTGCTGGGCATCCCGGTGCTCAAGCTGCGCGGGGACTACCTGGCCATCGTCACGCTGGGCTTCGGCGAGATCATCCGCATCTTCATGAACAACCTGGACCAGCCGGTCAACATCACCAACGGCCCCAAGGGCATAGGCCAGATCGACTCGGTGAAAATTCTGGGCCTGGACCTGGCCAAGCGCCAGGAGATCTTCGGCTACGACATCAGCTCGGTCACGCTGTACTACTACCTGTTCCTCTTCCTGGTGCTGGTCAGCATCGTGATCTGCTGGCGCCTGCAGGACTCGCGCATCGGCCGTGCCTGGATGGCCATCCGCGAGGACGAGATCGCCGCCAAGGCCATGGGCATCAACACGCGCAACATGAAGCTGCTGGCCTTCGGCATGGGCGCTTCCTTCGGTGGTGTCTCGGGCGCCATGTTCGCGGCCTTCCAGGGCTTCGTCTCGCCCGAGTCGTTCAGCCTCATGGAGTCCATCATGATCGTGGCCATGGTGGTGCTGGGCGGCCTGGGCCATTTGCCGGGCGTGATCCTGGGGGCGGTGCTGCTGTCGGCCCTGCCAGAGGTGCTGCGCTATGTGGCCGGTCCCTTGCAGCAGATGACCGACGGGCGGCTTGACGCCTCCATCCTGCGCCAGTTGCTGATCGCGCTGGCCATGATCGTCATCATGCTGATGCGTCCGCGCGGCCTGTGGCCGTCGCCCGAGCATGGCAAGAACCTGCCGCACCAGTCCTGAGCATGGAGACAACGCAGATGGCGAACACGGCAGACAACGGCTCCACCTCCCCGGTGCTCAGGGTTTCGGGCATTTCCAAGCGCTTTGGCGGACTGCAGGCCCTGTCCGATGTGGGCATGACCATCGGCCGGGGCCAGGTCTACGGCCTGATCGGTCCCAACGGCGCGGGCAAGACCACTTTCTTCAACGTGATCACGGGCCTGTACACGCCCGACAGCGGCAGCTTCGAGCTGGCCGGCAAGGCCTACGAGCCCTCGGCCGTACACAAGGTGGCCAAGGCCGGCATTGCGCGCACCTTCCAGAACATCCGGCTGTTTGCCGAGATGACGGCGCTGGAGAACGTGATGGTCGGGCGCCATGTGCGCACGCATTCGGGCCTGATCGGCGCGGTGTTCCGCACGCCAGGCTTCAAGGCCGAGGAAGCCGCGATCCGCGCGCGGGCCCGTGAACTGCTGGACTACGTGGGGATTTCCAAATACGCCGACTTCAAGGCCCGCACGCTGAGCTACGGCGACCAGCGCCGGCTGGAGATCGCGCGGGCGCTGGCCACCGACCCGCAACTGATCGCGCTGGACGAGCCTGCCGCCGGCATGAACGCCACCGAGAAAGTGCAGCTGCGCGAGCTGATCGACCGCATCCGCCGGGACCAGCGCACCATCTTGCTGATCGAGCACGATGTGAAGCTGGTCATGGGCCTGTGCGATCGCGTCACCGTGCTGGACTATGGCAAGCCCATCGCCGAAGGCACGCCGGCCGAGGTGCAGAAGAACGACAAGGTGATCGAAGCCTATCTGGGCACCGGAGGACACTGAACCATGGGTGAGCAAGTGCAAGACAAGGGCGTGTCCGCGCCGGTGCTGTTGAAGGTCCAGGGACTGAAGGTGGCCTATGGGGGCATACAGGCCGTCAAGGGCGTGGACTTCGAGGTCCGCCAGGGCGAGCTGGTCTCGCTGATCGGCTCCAACGGTGCGGGCAAGACCACGACCATGAAGGCCGTCACGCGCAGCCTGCAGATGGCGGACGGCGACGTGCACTACCTGGGCCGCAGCATCCGCAACGTGGGCGCCTGGGATCTGGTGGCCCAGGGCCTGGTCATGGTGCCGGAGGGGCGCGGCGTGTTCGCGCGCATGACCATCACCGAGAATCTGCTCATGGGCGCCTACACGCGCAACGACAAGGCCGGCATTGCCGCCGACATCGAGCGCATGTTCGGCATCTTCCCGCGCCTGAAGGAGCGCCGCGACCAGCTGGCCGGCACCATGTCGGGTGGCGAGCAGCAGATGCTGGCCATGGCGCGCGCGCTGATGAGCCAGCCCAAGGTGCTGCTGCTGGACGAGCCCTCCATGGGCCTGTCGCCCATCATGGTGGACAAGATCTTCGAGGTGGTGCGCGATGTGCATGCGCTGGGCGTGACGCTGGTGCTGGTCGAGCAGAACGCCAGCCGTGCGCTGGCGCTGGCCGACCGCGGCTATGTGATGGAGTCCGGCCTGATCACCATGACCGGGCCCGGCCAGACCCTGCTCAGCGATCCGCGCGTGCGGGCCGCCTACCTGGGCGAGTGAGCTGCGGGGCTGCCGCCTGCGCACAGGTTGCTGGAATGTCCCGTGCCATCGACGGGATATGGCAAAAATATGACGATTTGATGAAGATTCATCGAATGCCAATCGATGCGAAATATTGCGTATCTGTGCGATGAAGCAGGTTTTTCGAGAGAATTCGCGCAAAAAGGCAATTTTTGGAAAGAAATCGAAAATCCAGCTTCTGGCGCTGCGGGCGCGATAATTCAGGCCTTCCAGCACCCGGGCGCACCTCGCATGAACTGGCTCCAACACATCCCCGTCGGGCTGCAGACCGTGGTCCTGCTGGCCATGAGCAATGTCTTCATGACGTTTGCCTGGTATGGGCACCTGAAGAACCACGCCTCGTCGCCCTGGTACGTGGCAGCCCTTGTCAGCTGGGGCATTGCGCTGTTCGAGTACCTGCTGCAGGTGCCCGCCAACCGCATAGGCCACACGCAGTTCAGCGTGGCGCAGCTCAAGATCATCCAGGAGGTGATCACGCTGTCGGTGTTCGCGCCTTTTGCCGTGCTCTACCTGAACCAGCCCCTCAAATGGGACTTCCTCTGGGCCGGCCTGTGCATGGTGGGCGCGGTGTATTTTATTTTTCGCAGCGGCTGACAAGGCGGCGCGCCGACGCGCAAAAACGCGCTTGGGACTCAAGAGTACACTTCGCCCCGTTCAAGCCGGGAAGCCATGCCAAGCATCCGCAATGTGACGCAGTGAGTCGCCTGGTTCCCACTTTTCCCGGTAAGGAGCATTCATGCTTTTTGGCAAACTATTGCCACGCGAAGGCAATTTCTTCGAGATGTTCAACCAGCATGCCGACCGCATCGTCGATGCCGCGCATGCCTTCTCGCAGCTTGTCGCCAACTACAACGATCCTCATCTTCGCGAGAAGTACAACGAGGACGTGAACAACGCCGAGCGTGCCGCCGACCGCGTGACGCATGACGTCACCAAGGCGCTGCACAAGACCTTCATCACGCCGCTGGACCGCGAGCACATCCACTCGCTGATCAACACCATGGACGACGTGGCCGACCTGATCCAGGACTCGGCCGAGACCATGGCGCTGTACGACGTGCGCCACATGACGGATGAGATCACGCGCCTGACCGACCTGTGCGTGCGCTGCTGCGAGCGGCTGCGCGATGCGGTCAAGCTGCTGTCGCGCATCTCCGATCCATCGGTGGTGGACGCGGCGATGAAGACCTGCGAGGAAATCGACCGCCTCGAATCGGATGCCGACCGCGTGATGCGCTCGGCCATGAGCAAGCTGTTCCGCGAAGAGCCCGATGTGCGCGAAGTCATCAAGCTCAAGGCCATCTACGAGCTGCTGGAGACGGTGACCGACCGCTGCGAGGACGTGGCCAACCTGATCGAGGGCATCGTCCTCGAGAATTCCTGAGCCCTCGCGGAGTCGTTTCGTTATGGAATCCGTACAAGCGGCCCTGTGGGTCGTGATCCTGCTGGTGGTGCTGGCCCTGCTGTTCGACTTCATGAACGGCTTCCACGATGCTGCCAACTCGATCGCCACCGTGGTCTCCACGGGCGTGCTCAAGCCCACGCAGGCCGTGGCCTTCGCGGCCTTCTTCAACGTGGTGGCGGTCTTTGTCTTCCACCTCAGCGTGGCGGCCACCGTGGGCAAGGGGATCGTCCAGCCCGGCATCGTGGACACGCACGTGGTCTTCGGCGCCCTGGTCGGCGCCATTGCCTGGAACGTGATCACCTGGCACTACGGCATCCCCAGCAGCTCCTCGCATGCGCTGATCGGCGGCATCGTGGGCGCCGTGATCGCCAAGGCCGGCGCGGGCGCACTGATCGCCAGCGGCATCTGGAAGACCGTGGCCTTCATCTTCGTCTCGCCGCTGCTGGGCTACCTGCTGGGCTCGCTGATGATGGTGCTGGTGGCCTGGATCTGCCGCCGCGCCGCTCCCAACCGGGTGGACCGCTGGTTCCGCCGGCTGCAGCTGGTCTCCGCCGGCGCCTACAGCCTGGGCCACGGCGGCAATGATGCGCAAAAGACCATCGGCATCATCTGGCTGCTGCTGATCGCCACCGGCTATGCCAATGCCGGCGATGCGGAGCCGCCGCTGTGGACCATCGTCAGCTGCTACCTGGCCATCGGCCTGGGCACCATGTTCGGCGGATGGCGCATCGTCAAGACCATGGGCCAGAAGATCACCAAGCTCAAGCCCGTGGGAGGCTTTTGCGCCGAAAGCGGTGGCGCGCTGACGCTGTTCTTCGCGACCTTCCTGGGCGTGCCGGTCTCGACCACGCACACCATCACGGGTGCCATCGTCGGCGTGGGCTCCACCCAGCGTGCCAGCGCCGTGCGCTGGGGTGTGGCAGGCAACATCGTCTGGGCCTGGGTGCTGACGATTCCTGCCAGCGCCTTCGTGGCTTCCATTGCCTACTGGATCAGTCTCCAGCTGTACTGAGCTAGAGCCATCGCCAAAAAGAAAGACCGCCAATGGCGGTCTTTCTTTTTAGGAGAGGCATTGCGCATCACTGGGAAATCTTGCGCGCTTCCTCCACCTGGTGCTCGAAGTAGTGCTGGAAGCTGTAGGCAATGCTGGCCATGAGCACGGCGGCGCCCAGCATCAGGGACAGCGCAATCGCAAAGATGGTTGACCAGCCCGTGCGCCCGGCCTGCGCCTGCAAGTCAACGCCGGGGTTGTGGCGCCGGTTCCAGGCTTCGGTGTCGGTCAGCCCGTAGAGGATGGCGCGCAGCGCGCAGCCGGCGATGGTGAAGCCCAGCAGCGGAATCAGCAGCCAGCTGAGCTGGTCGTCCTGCCCCAGTTGCTGGACGCGCTCGATGCCGTACACGCCCAGCGCCGTGGGCACGGGCAGCAGCCAGCCCAGCCAGTCGCCGAAGCCATGCAGGTAGAAGCGGTGCAGCCCCAGCGGCCCGCCGACAAAGGCCAGCCAGGTCGTCAGGGTCTTGCTTTTGGAGCGCGCAGCCCCCTGCTGTGCTTGAGCGGGCTGAGGCAAAGGCGTGCTGGGTCGGTTCATGCACCCATTATTCGGGCGAACTGCGGTTGCCGTCTCCCAGGGTCTTCTCCATGAGGACGATGTCCAGCCAGCGGCCGAACTTCCATCCCATGGAGCTCAGCGTGCCCGCCGGGGTGAAGCCCGCGGCGCGGTGCACGCCGATGGAGCCGGCATTGGCCGAGTCACCGATCACCGCCAGCAGCTTGCGCACGCCGGCCGCCTCGCATTCGCGCGACAGCGCATCGAGCAGCAGTCGGCCCACGCCCTGGCCGCGCGCCGCGTCATGCACGTAGATGGAGTCCTCGGCGGAGAAGCGATAGGCCGGGCGCGGCTTGAACCAGTTGGCATAGGCAAAGCCCAGCACCTGGCCCTGTTCGTCCACGGCGACCAGATAGGGCAGGCCCTTGGCCAGCACGTCCGCGCGGCGCGTGGCCATGTCCGATTCGGCAGGGGGATCGGTCTCGAACGTGCCCGTGCCGTGCAGCACGTGGTGGCGGTAAATGGCGGTGATGGCGGCGAGATCGCCGTCCAGGCTTGAGCGAATGGTAGGCATGGAAAGGGAAGTTGGATATAATCGCTGGTTTTACGGCGTGTCGCTGGCCGGGTGGCCATGTCGCGTGTCTCAAACGCCGCAAAACATGTGCAGCCATTCATTGTCTAGTTAATTGTGTGGTGGCTGCGCCCACCCGAAGGAAAATCATGGTCGTCATTCGACTCTCTCGCGGCGGTTCCAAGGCCCGTCCGTTCTACAACATCGTTGCCGCCGACAAGCGCGTGCGCCGCGATGGTTCGTTCATCGAACGCCTGGGCTTCTACAACCCCAACGCCCGTGGCGGCGAAGAGGGTCTGCGCGTCGCTCTGGACCGCGTGAACTACTGGAAGGGCGTTGGCGCGCAGGCTTCCGAGACCGCAGAGCGCCTGATCAAGCAGGCCACCCAGAAGACTGCTGCCTAATTCAGCATCCCTTCTGAAATCGGGTTCCGTTGGCTTGTCTGACGGAGCCCGTTTTTGTTTTCCCCTCCGGATCGCCTTGCAGGAATCTGCAACGATCTGCATCGACTGTCCATCTACTGCCTACCGACTGCCATGAGCCACATGCCTGAACTCGAAGCCAGCGTACTGCCCGCCGATGCCGTGGAGGTCGGGCGCATCGCCGATGCCTGGGGCATCAAGGGCTGGTTCAAGGTGGCCGCCTTCAGCGCCGACCCCGAGGCCCTGTTCACCGCAAAGCAGTGGTATCTGCAGCCCCCCGAGAAGGGTGCGCGGCAGTTCACCGGTACGGTGCTGCTGCCGGTCAAGCAGGCGCGCGTCCACTCCGATTCCGTCGTCGCCACATCGCCTGCCGTGAACGACCGCAATACCGCCGAGGCCCTGCGTGGCGCGCGCATCTTCGTGGCGCGCAGCGATTTCCCGCAGCCCGAAGATGGCGAGTATTACTGGGTCGATCTGCTGGGCCTGTCCGTGGTCAACCGCGAGGGCGTGGCCCTGGGCGTCGTCCGCGACCTGCTGTCCACCGGCCCGCAGACCGTGCTGGTGCTGGCCTATGAAGAGGATGGCAAGGAGCGCGAGCGCATGATTCCCTTCGTCGATGCCTATGTGGACAAGGTGGATCTGCCGGGCAAGACCATCGTTGCCGACTGGCAGCCCGACTATTGATCGCCGACCTCCATGCGCTTCGACATCATCACGCTGTTCCCCGAGCTGTTCACGCCGTTTCTTGAAAGCGGCGTCACGCGCCGAGCCTATGCCTCGGGCCAGGTCGGCGTGCACCTGTGGAATCCGCGAGACCATGCCCAGGGCAACTACCGGCGCGTGGACGATCGCCCCTTTGGCGGCGGCCCCGGCATGGTGATGATGGCCGAGCCGCTGCAGCGCTGCCTGGAGGCGGCCCGGCAGGCGCGCCGCGAGGCCGGCGAGCCCGAGCCGGCTCCCGTGGTGCTGTTCTCGCCGATCGGCACCACGCTGCGCCATGCCGTGGTGGCCGACTGGGCGCAGGGGCAGGGCGCAATCTTGCTGTGCGGCCGCTACGAGGGCCTGGACCAGCGCTTCATCGATGCCCATGTCACGCACCAGTTGAGCCTGGGCGACTTCGTTCTTTCTGGCGGCGAGATCGCTGCCATGGCCCTGCTGGATGCCGTCGCACGGCTGCAGCCCGGCGTGCTCAATGACGAAGGTAGTTTCCAGCAGGACAGCTTCAATCCGGCGCTCGACGGCCTGCTCGATTGCCCGCACTACACCCGTCCCGAAGTCTGGGAAGGGCGGGAAGTGCCGGCGCCACTGTTGTCCGGCCACCACGCGCAGATCGAGCGCTGGCGCCGCGACCAGCGCCTGTCCATCACGGCCAGGCACCGGCCCGAGCTGATAGAGCAGGCGCGCGCCCAGGGCCTGCTCAACGCCAAGGACGAGGGGTTTTTGGCAAAAAACGTCTCCGGGCTATAATCCGCGATTCTTCGATCCTCTATCCGGCCGCTGCTACGAACAAAGCAGCCATGGCGCCAATCCCGGCGCTTGCCAATCCTGGCGCGGACAAGATCGATTGGATGTTGACCATGAATCTGATCCAGATCCTCGAGCAAGAGGAAATCGCCCGTCTGAACAAGACCATCCCCCAGTTCGCCCCCGGTGACACCGTCATCGTGAGCGTGAACGTGGTCGAAGGCAGCCGCAAGCGCGTGCAGGCTTACGAAGGCGTGGTGATCGCCAAGCGCAACCGTGGCCTGAACAGCGGCTTCACCGTGCGCAAGATCTCCAGCGGTGAAGGCGTGGAGCGTACGTTCCAGACCTACTCGCCCCTGATCGCCGGCATCGAAGTCAAGCGTCGCGGTGATGTGCGTCGTGCCAAGCTGTACTACCTGCGCGAGCGCAGCGGCAAGTCGGCCCGCATCAAGGAAAAGCTGCCGTCGCGTGTCAAGGTTTCTGCCGAAGCCTAAGCACCTGCGTCACAGCTGGAAAGCCGCTACAGTCGCCTGTAGCGGCTTTTTTGTTGTCCGGCCGTCTCCCATCACAGCCCTTCATTCGTGTCCTCACAGCCCGATACCGCCATTCCCGTGCCGACCGGCGGCCCAGCGCCCGCAGCCGTGCCGTCGATCGCCGACCCGCGCATGGCGCAACTGATTGGCAAGGACAGCCACCTGCCTGCCGTGCCCCCCGAAGCCCGCACGCCCGAGGCCCTGCGCCAGCGCTTTGCGCTGCCGCCGCAGTGGGCTCCCGAGGTGGTGCGCGAGAAGCGCTTCAGCGATCGCCAGCCCACCGATGCCGCCGTGCTCGTGCCCATCGTGCTGCGCCCCGAACCCACGGTGCTGCTGACCGAGCGCACGGCCCACCTGTCCACGCATTCGGGGCAGGTGGCATTTCCGGGCGGCAAGCGCGATCCGGAGGATGCCTCTGCCCAGGCCACGGCCCTGCGCGAGGCGCATGAGGAAGTCGGACTGGCCTCCAGCGATGTGCAAGTGCTGGGCACGCTGCCCATCTACATCACGGGCACGGCCTTCCTGATCACGCCGGTGGTGGCCCTGGTCGATCCCCGGGCGCACCTCAATCCCAATCCCTACGAAGTGGCGGATGTGTTCGAGGTGCCGCTGGCCTTCCTGCTCGATCCTGCCAACCATGAGCGCCACTCCATGGTCTGGAACGGCGTGCCGCGCGAATGGTTTGCCATGCCCTACCAGGATGGCGATCGCCAGCGCTACATCTGGGGCGCCACGGCCGGCATGCTGCGAAATCTTTACCGATTCCTGTCGGCCTGATGCCCGGAACGGGGGCTGCGCCACCCCGGGGTCACTGACCTGTCTGCATGCGCCAGTATGATGGCCGGATGAGTTTCTTTGCCATTCTGATCGCCTTGCTGATCGAGCAGGCGCGCCCCTTGACGCCGGCCAATCTCGTGCACACAGGCTACAGGGCCTGGACGGTTTCGGTGCGCCGCAACTTCGATGCCGGCCAGGCACACCATGGCTGGCTGGCCTGGACCGTGGCGGTGGCACTGCCGTGTGTGCTGGTGATGGGCATCTATCTGCTGCTGCTGTGGGGTGTGGGCTGGCCGCTGGCCATGGTCTGGAATGTGGCCGTTCTCTATGTGACGCTGGGCTTTCGCCAGTTCAGCCACCACTTCACACGCATCCGCGATGCGCTGGATGCAGGCGACGAGTATGCGGCGCGCGAGGCGCTCGCTCACTGGCAGCAGGTCGATGCCAGCGAGGTGCCGCGCAGCGAGGTCGTGCGCCATGTGATCGAGTACTCGGTGCTGGCCGCGCATCGCCATGTGTTTGGCGTTCTGTTCTGGTTCTCTGCGCTGGCAGCGCTGGGGCTGGGTCCGCTCGGCGCCGTGTTCTACCGCATGACGGAGCATCTGTCGCGCTCCTGGTCGCGCAAGGGCCTGGTGGGGGGCACCCAGGTCAGTCCCCAGTTGCAGCACACCTCCCGGCTGGCCTGGACCGTGATCGACTGGTTGCCTGCACGGTTGACGGCGTTGTCCTTTGCCGTGGTCGGCAGCTTCGAGGAGGCCATCGAGGGCTGGCGCTTCCATGCCCAGCGCTTTCCCAACGACAACGATGGCGTGATCCTGGCCGCCACCTCTGGTGCCATCAACGTGCGCCTGGGCGGCGAGGCGCTCAAGCGCCGCGAAGGTATCTCGGTGACGCGCGACGACGGCGAGGAGATCGATCTCGATGTGGACAGCGAAGCCACGCCGGGCCGAGAGCCCGAGATCGGCCATCTGCGCAGCGTGGTCGGCCTGGTCTGGCGCTCGGTCGTTGTCTGGCTGCTGCTGCTGGCCCTGCTGTCGCTGGCGCGTTTGCTGGGCTGATCGCTGCGCCGCAGGAGGCGAAGCCCTGCCTGTCTTGCCAGGCAGCAGCCCGCCCTTCCTGATGCAGCCGGGTCGTTGTTTTGAGGAGCTCAGTACTTGTGCGCCTGGCTCAATTCATCGAACAGTTCGGCGTAGATGTAGTACCGGTTGGCGCTGATGTCGTGGTCGGCATCCATTCCGGTTTCCTCGTCTTCCACGCGCGGCATGACGGCGCAGCCCGGCTCGTGCAGGTGGGTGCAGTTGTAGAACTTGCATTCCTGCGCATGGGCGCCGATGTCGGGCATGCAGCGGGGCAGGTCCGTGGGCTCTATGTGGCGCAGGCCGAATTCCTGGAAGCCCGGTGAGTCGATCAGCGCCGTGGTGCGCTCTTCGTCCATCCAGTACCAGCTGGTGGTGGTGGTCGTGTGCTTGCCGGAGTTCAGCGCCTGCGAGATCTCGTTGGTGGCCGCGCGCGCGCCGGGCACCAGCAGGTTGATCAAGGTGCTTTTGCCCGAGCCGGACGGGCCCAGGACCAAGGTGGCCTTGCCCTTGAGGTGTTGCATCAGCAATTGCCGGTCGGCCTCGCCTTCGTTGGCCAGCGACAGCGACAGCACCTCGTAGTGCGGCGTTTCCTGGCCCAGGTACATCTCGCGATAGGGCTTCAGGCGCTCCCAGGCATCGGCGAAGGGTTCGGCCAGATCGCGCTTGTTCAGGGCGATCAGGGGCTTGATGTGGGTGGCTTCGGCGGTGATGAGGGCACGGGCCAGCTGGCTTTCGGAGAACACCGGCTCGGCCGCGATCAGGATCAGCACCTGGTCGATGTTGGCCGCAAAGGACTTGGTGCGTATCTCGTCCTGGCGGTAGAACAGGTTGCGCCGTTCCAGCACCTTCTCTATGGTGCCCTCCTCGCCCTGGCCGGCGGGTGGCAATTGCCAGCGCACGCGGTCGCCGACCACGGTCTGGCTCTTCTTGCCGCGCGGATGGCAGATGTGGCGTGCGCCTTCTTCGGTCTCGACCACGCAGTGGCGGCCATGGCTGGAGACGACCAGGCCTTCTCGCAATGCGGAGCGCTCAGCCATGGGATGCCGGGGTGGGATTCATGGACGCTCCAGCAGCGCATCGATGCGGCGGGCGCACTCGATGTCGGTGGACGAGATGCCGTTCACGTCATGCGTGTTCAGGCGCACACCGCAACGACCGTAGCTCACGGTCAGGTCGGGATGGTGGTCTTGCTGGTGGGCGATCAGGGCCAGCGCGTTCACGAAGGCCATGGTCTCGTAGTAATTGGCAAAGGCGTAGCTCTTGGCGATGGCATCGCCATCGAGCTGCCACCCCGGCAGGTCCGCCAGTGCGGTGCGCAATTCGTCCGGCGTCAGCGCGCGGCGCTGCTGGGTGGACCAGTCCTGTTGTTGCAAGCGTTGTGTGCTCATGGTGGATGTGAAAGGTTCAGGTCGGAGAAGGCATGCGCGCCAGCCGGGCGAGGGCGGGCGGATGCGAGTAGTAAAAGCCCACGTACCAGGGATCGGGCGTGAGCGTTGAAGCATTGTCCTCGTACAGCTTGAGAAGTGCCGAGGCCAGATGGGCGCCGCTGGCCTGTTGCATGGCATAGGCATCGGCTTCGAACTCGTCGCGGCGCGACAGGGCCGAGAACAGCGGGGTGACGAAGAAGCTGAACACCGGCACGGCCAGCAGGAACAGCAGCAGTGCCACGGCCTCGTTGCCGGCGCCTATCCCGCCATGGCCCAGTGCGAGGTCCAGACCCGGGCGCACGCCCAGGCCCAGGTAGAACCACAGCTGCTGCGACAGCCAGCCCAGCAGTGCGAAGCCGGCCAGGCTGGCGGCGAACATCAGCAGCATGCGCTTGAGGATGTGGCGGTGCTTGAAGTGGCCCAGCTCGTGCGCGAGCACGGCCTCCACCTCGTCGGCGTCGAGCTGCTTGAGCAAGGTGTCGAAGAACACCACGCGCTTGGAATGGCCGAAGCCCGTGAAATAGGCATTGGCATGGGCCGAGCGGCGGCTGCCGTCCATCACGAACAGGCCTTTGGCCGTGAAGCCGCAGCGCTGCATCAGCGCGCTAACGCGCTCCTTGAGCGTGCCCTCGGCCAGGGGTTCGAACTTGTTGAACAGTGGTGCGATGAAGGTCGGGAAGATCCACATCAGCAGCAGGTTGAACGCCGTCCACACGGCCCAGGCCCACAGCCACCACAGGTCGCCGGCCGATCCCATGAGCCACAGGATCAGGGCCGCCAGTGGAAGGCCGATGGCCGTGCCCATGGCGGTGGACTTGATGGCATCAGTCAGCCACAGCCGCAGCGTCATCTGGTTGAATCCAAAGCGCTGCTCCAGCACAAAGGTCTGGTAGAGCGACAGCGGCAGCTCCACCAGTGCGGAGATCAGGGCAAAGCCGGCCAGCAGTGCCAGTTGCTGCCACAGGCCGGGGCCCATCAGTTCCAGCAGCCACTGGTTGAGCGCGTCGAGCCCGCCCAGCAGCGTCCATGCGAGCAGCACCACGGCGCCCAGCGTCATCTCGATCAGGGCGATGCGGGCCTTGGCCAGCGTGTAGTCGGCGGCCTTCTGATGGGCCGCGAGGCTGATGCGTTGCGCAAAGGCCTCAGGCACCTCGGACCGATGGCGTGCCACATGGCGGACCTGGCGCGAGGCCAGCCAGGCGCGCAGCAGCCACTGGGCCAGCACGGCGGCGGCAAACAGCAGGGACAGCGTCGAGGAAAAATCGGGGTTGAAGGCCATGTGGCCGCAGTGTAGGCGACAATTTGGGCCATGTCCGAAGCCTCCGAAGCCGCCAGCGCTTGCATTCCCGTCCCCGCCGAACCCGGCACGCCCATCACCCTGGCCAAATCCGATCTCAACCTTGTCTGGCTCGACTGCGAGATGACCGGGCTGCAGCCCGATACCGATCGCATCATCGAGATCGCCGTGGTCGTCACCAGTCCGGACCTGGCCATTCGCATCGAAGGGCCGGTATTTGCCATCCATCAGGCAGATGCGCTGCTCGATGGCATGGATGCCTGGAACAAGGGCACGCACGGCAGGAGCGGCCTGATCGATCGCGTCAAGGCATCGACCACCAGCGAGGCCGATGCGGAGGCTGCGCTGATCAAGTTCCTCTCGCAGTACGTTCCCAAGGCCAAGGCCCCGCTGTGCGGCAACAGCATCGGGCAGGACAGGCGCTTCATGGAGCGCTACATGCCCAGGCTCAACAACTTCTTCCACTACCGCAATGTCGATGTCAGCACCCTCAAGGAACTGGCCAGGCGCTGGAAGCCCGACGCCTATGCCTCCTTCAAGAAGGCCCAGCGCCACACGGCACTGGCCGATGTGCACGAGTCCATCGATGAGCTGGCGCACTACCGCGCGCGCCTGCTGAACGTCTGAATCTGGCGGCGCCGGTCATTTTTTGTGCCAGGGGCTTGCGGGAAAACCCGGGGAGTGCGACAATCTCCAGCTTGCCCCCATCAACAAGGGGCAATTTGCACATCTCCATCACACAAGGGCCCCCTGCGCTGTGTGTCTGCGGTCGGTGTCCATAGACCACCATGAAGGCTTTCATGGATGGCGGGACCATCGGTTTCGGACCAGCCGAAAATGCCCATCCGCCCTTTTGCGAAGGGCCGGTTAAGTCTGACGGTGGATGTTGACCCAACCGTCGAGAAAAGCGTGCCAGATCGCTGACTGCGCGTGCTTTTCGTTAGAGCCATTCATGAACGATATCTCTCAAGAGCAGGGCATCATTGCCGCTGCCGATTCTTCTTTTGCTTCCGCCGCTGAAGCATCTTCCGTGCTGAACGCCGCCGTTGCCAGCGCCGAGCAGGCCGCCGAATCCCTGGCCGCCGCCGAAGTCGTGGAAATCGCCGAAATCGCCGAAGGCGCCGAGGCCGTTGAAGCAGCCCCCGAACTGCCCAATGCCTTCATCGAGCTGGGCCTGGCTGAAGAGCTGGTCCGCGCCGTTGCCGATCTGGGCTACACCCAGCCCACGGCCGTGCAGGCGCAAGCCATTCCCCTGGCCATGGGCAGTGATGACCAGGCCTTCATCGACCTGATGGTGTCCAGCCAGACCGGCTCGGGCAAGACCGCAGCCTTCCTGCTGCCCGTGCTGCACACGCTGATCCAGCAAAAGGCCGACGAAGAAGCCGCCATCCGCGCCGAATATGACCGCCAGTGCGCCGAAGCAACGGCCAGCGGCCAGCCCACGCCCAAGCGCAACAAGCGCAAGGACCCCACGAATCCCCGCAACTTCAAGGCAGCCGTTCCCGGCGCCCTGATCCTGTGCCCCACGCGCGAGCTGGCACAGCAGGTGGCGCATGACGCCATCGAGCTGGTCAAGCACTGCCGCGGCATCCGCATCGCCAACGTGGTGGGCGGCATGCCCTACCAGCTGCAGATCGCCAAGCTGCAGAACGCCAACCTCGTGGTGGCCACTCCCGGCCGTTTGCTGGACCTGCAGCGCTCGATGCAGATCAAGCTCGACCAGGTTCAGTTCCTGGTGGTGGACGAAGCCGACCGCATGCTGGACCTGGGCTTCTCGGACGATCTGGCCGAAGTCAACGACCTGACGGCACAGCGCAAGCAGACCATGATGTTCAGCGCCACCTTCGCGCCCCGCATCCAGCAACTGGCCATGCGCGTGATGCATGACGGCGGCTCCGGCGTGAAGAAGGTCACCATCGACACGCCCCAGGAAAAGCACGCCAGCATCAAGCAAGTGCTGTTCTGGGCCGACAACTCCCAGCACAAGCGCAAGCTGCTGGACCACTGGCTGCGCGACACCACGATCAACCAGGCCATCGTTTTCGCATCGACCCAGGTCGAGTGCGACGGCCTGGCCAATGACCTGCAGCAAGACGGCTTCTCCGCCGTGGCACTGCACGGCGCCCTGAGCCAGGGCCTGCGCAACCGCCGCCTGATGGCGCTGCGCAGCGGTCAGGTGCAGGTGCTGGTGGCTACCGATGTGGCGGCACGCGGCATTGACGTGCCCACCATCACCCACGTCTTCAACTACGGCCTGCCCATGAAGGCGGAGGACTACACCCACCGTATCGGCCGCACGGGCCGTGCCGGTCGCGAAGGTGTGGCCGTCACGTTCGCGGAATTCCGTGACCGTCGTCGCATTTTCGATATCGAGGCCTACAGCCGCCAGCAATTCAAGGCCGAAGTGATTCCTGGCCTGGAACCCGCACAGCGCGCACCCAGCAGCAACGAAGGCCGTGGCGGCCGTCGTGGCGGCGGTGGTTTTGAAAGCCGTGGCGGCGATCGCCGCGGTGCCGGCGGCGGTGGCCGTGGCGGTTTCGGTGGTGATCGTGGCTTTGGCGGCGATCGCGAGCGCAGCTTCGGTGATCGCGGTGGCGATCGTGGCTTCGGCGCACGCCGTGATTCCGAAGGCTATGGCCGCAAGGCTGGCTTCGGTGGCTTCGGCGGTGGCCAGCGCGAAGGCGGCTTCGGCCAGGGCCAAGGTCAGCGTGAAGGCGGCTATAGCCAGGCTCCGCGTGAAGGCGGCTACAGCCAGGCCCCGCGCGAAGGCGGCTTTGGCCGTGGCGGTGAAGGCCGTGGCTTCAGCGGCGACCGTGGTGCTCCGCGTGGCGGCGATCGCCGTGACGGCGCTCCCCGCGAAGGCGGCTTCCGTGGTGCATCCGGCGAGTCGCGCGGCTTTGGCGGTGGCGAATCCCGTGGCGGCTTCGGCGGCGGCGAGCGCCGTCCTGCCTTCGGCAAGAGCGCTCCCAAGCCTTACTCGCCCCAGGGCGGTGATCGCAAGCGCGTCGTGCGCTGATCGATCTCGGCATTGCATGCAGACCGGCCCTTCGGGGCCGGTTTTTTTTCGGCCATCTGCGTCCTCGCGTGGTGCGGCCTGCCCTTGATGGTGCAGAACCTGCTGTCTGGCGGGCTCTGTGACTGCCATAATCGCGGCGCGGAGGTGCCCTGTGGAGTCTTTGATCGCGTCCAGTGTGGATTTTGAACACATGTTCGAGCTGGCCCCCGTCTCGCTATGGCTGGAGGACTACAGCGCGCTCAAGCAGTTGCTAGACCAGTGGCGTGCACAGGGCGTGACCGATCTGCAGGCACATTTCCTCGCCCACCCCCAGGCACTGCAGCAGTGCAGCGCGGCGCTCAAGGTGGTGCGCGTCAACCAGCGCACGCTGGACCTGTTCGGCGCCAGTGACCAGCAGACCTTTCTTGCCAGCCTGGGCCAGGTGTTCCGCGATGACATGCACGCGGGCCTGGCCTGCGAGCTGGAGGATCTGTGGCAGGGCTCTCTGAGCTTTGCCAACCGCACCGCCAATTACACGCTGGACGGGCGGCGGCTCGATGTGCAGATCCGTGGCCGCATCCTGCCCGGCCATGAAAATCTCTGGGACTGCGTGCTGGTGTCGCTGGAAGACGTGACGGCCGAGATGCGCAGCGCGCGCCAGCTGCACCGCAGCGAACAGTACTCGCGCGACCTGTTCGAGTACTCGCCCGTATCGCTGTGGGTCGAGGATTTCAGCGCCATCAAGCGCCTGCTCGACGATGTGCGCGCCCAGGGCATCAGCGACTTCGCCACCTTCCTCAAGGTGCACCCGGAATTCGTCTCGCGCTGCATGCAGGAGATTCGCGTCGTGGACGTGAACCGCCAGACGCTGCGCATGTTCGGCGCCACCGACAAGCTGCAACTGCTGAGCCGGCTGGGCCGCATCTTCCGTGACGAGATGATCGACTCCTTTGCCGATCAGCTGCAGGACCTGTGGAGCGGCAAGCTCGTGCAGCACCGCGAAGTGGTGAACTACGCCCTGTCAGGCGACGCGCTGCACATCCACATGCAGCTGGCCGTGCTCGATGGCCATGCCGACGACTGGGGGCTGGTGCTGCTGTCGCTGGTGGACATCACGGCGCGCAAGAAGGCCGAGGCCTACCTCGAATACCTGGGCAAGCACGATGTGCTGACCCAGTTGCGCAATCGCGCCTTCTATATCGAGGAACTCAATCGCCTGGCGCGCAAGGGGCCCTGGCCGCTGGCGGTGATTGCCATCGACATGAATGGCCTCAAGGAGGCCAATGACGAGCATGGCCATGCCGCAGGCGACGACATGCTGCGCCGCGTGGGCGAAGTGCTGACCAAGGCCGTGGATGCGCCAGCCTGCGCGGCGCGCATAGGCGGCGACGAATTCATGGTGCTTTTGCCGGCTTCGGACGAGCGCGGCGCCGAGGCGATCAAGGAGCGCATCCTCTCGCTGCTGGAGCTCAACAACCAGTTCTATCCGGGCCAGGCGGTCAGCCTGTCCATGGGCGTGGCCTGCTGCGATTCGGGCAGCCAGGTCGAGGCCACCGTCTCGCGCGCCGACCAGGCCATGTATGCCGAAAAGGCGCGCTACTACAAGGAAAGAATGCTGGACCGCCGCGCGGGCGGCGCTTAGCGGTCTTGCACCGCAGTGCCTGTCAGGCCTCCGAGGCGTGCCGCCCGATTTCGGGCCAGCGGTGGTGCAGGTAGATCCAGGACGCCAGCCCGATCAGCATCATGCTGATCGAGCCCAGGGCCAGCAGCACGGTCGAATGCATCACCAGCGGTGCAATCATGCCGGCCACGATGCCATTGGCCGTGGAGCCGACCACGGCCTGCAGCGATGAGGCCAGGCCGCGCCGCTCCGGGTGGATGTCCAGCACCAGCAGCGTGACCACGGGCACCATCATGGCCCAGCCGAAGGCGAACACGCCCACGGGAATCAGCGCCCAGCTCACGTGGGCAGGCCAGATCAGGTTGGCGACCAGGTTGATGATGGACACGACGAACATGATCAGAAAGCCATGGCGGATCTGGTGCTTGGGCGGAATGCGCCCGGCCAGGCGGCCGCTCACCCAGGCGCCGCCCATGATTCCCGAGATCGAGATCACGAAGAACCAGAAGAACTGCTGCGGCTGCAGGTGCAGCAGATCGCCCAGGAAGGCGGGCGCCGACAGCACATACAGAAACATGCCGTTGAACGGCACGCCGCTGGCAAAGGCCAGCAGCACGAAGCGCGGATCGCTGCACAGCTCCTTGTAGCCCTGCATCAGAGGCTTGAAGCGGAAGGGCTGGCGCTGCGCTTCGGGCAGGGATTCCGGCAGGAATCGCCAGTTGATGCCCCACAGCAGCACGCCCACCAGGGTCAGGAACCAGAACACTGCCGCCCAGCCAAGGTGTATGAACAGCCACCCGCCCATCACCGGGGCCAGGGCTGGCGCGATGCCAAAGAAGATGGTGATCTGCGCCATCACGCGCTGGGCCTGGGCAGGTGGAAACAGGTCGCGCACCACGGCGCGCGACACCACGATGCCGGCACCCGTGGACAGGCCCTGCAACGCGCGGAACAGCACCAGCTGCGTGATGTTCTGCGACAGCGCGCAGCCTGCCGATGCCAGCGTGAACACGGCCAGTCCCCACAGCACCACGGGGCGGCGGCCGAAACTGTCGGCCAGGGCACCGTGGAAAAGGTTCATGAAGGCAAAGCCGAACAGATAGGCCGACAGCGTCTGCTGCATCTGCAGCGGCGTGGCGTTCAGGGCCTGTGCGATGCCGGAGAAGGCGGGGATATAGGTGTCGATCGAGAACGGCCCCAGCATGCCGAGGATGGCAAGCAGGACGGCCAGGGCCCAGCGCGGGCCCTGCCATAGCGGGGAAACATTTTGTGGCATGCAGGCGAGGCGGTTGTGCGTTGCGGGCGGCCGCAGGCGCAGGAAAAGGCCGCGCGCACTTGCGCCTGCGGCAGGGTGACACTGTAGCGGCTTGGCTGGAATCCGGTGTGACGGATGGCTTGGCGAATGATCTGGGCGATGGAGTGGATTGATAGTTTGTATCTAAATGATATAAACATCGATAGAATTTATCTTTTGCGCCGGCATGCAGGAGTCCGCCGTGGGGTGGAGGGCATGGTCCAAGGCGCTTTCGCCAAGGATCTTCCATGACTGTTTCTCGCCGCACGTTGATATCGGGTCTGGCTACGGCCGCGTTGCAACTGACTGCCGCAGCGGCCTGGTCCAAGGGCCGCCGACTGCAGCTCTCGGCGGCCTATGGCGATGGCATCTTTCACACGCAGAACCTGCGCAGCTTTGCGGCACGCGTGGGTGCCGACACCCGGCAATCGCTGGAGATCGAGGTGATGTCCAACTCGGCGCTCAAGCCCATGGCGCAGGTGCTGCCTGCGCTCAGGCGCAATGACATCCAGTTTGGCGAAGTGCTGATGTCGTCCTGTGCGGATATCCATCCGCTGCTGGCCATGGACTCGTTGCCTTTCATGGTGCGTGGCTTTGACGAGGCTGCGCGCCTGTGGCAACTGACCCGTCCCGTGCTGCAGGAGTTCTTGCTGGCCCAGCAGGGCGTGCGGCTGCTGTTTGCCGTGCCTTGGCCGGCGCAGGGCCTGTTCTGCCGGCGTCCGGTCGACAGCATCGTGGATCTCAAGGGCCTGAAGCTGCGCGTGCAAAGCGATGCGACCAAGCGGCTGGCTGAACTCTGGGGTGCTCAGCCGGTGGTGATTGGCGCGGGTGATCTCGGTACGGTGCTGGAGCAGGGGAGTCTCGACGCCATGATCTCGTCCAGCACCACGGGTGCCGATAGCCAGGCCTGGAAGACCATGAAGGTGTTTCTGGACATCAAGGCCTGGATTCCCAAGAACATGTTGTGCGTCAGCGAACTCGCCTGGAAGGGGTTTGCCGAGCCCGAACGCCAGGCCATCAGCCGCGCCGCCGTGCTGGCCGAGAAGGAAGGCTGGGCGCTGGCCCAGCAGGCTGATGAGCTGGGCAAGAAGGTTCTTGTCGACAACAAGATGTCCGTGGCCGCGCCATCGGCGGACCTGCGCCGCATGCTGGACTTGATGGGCGAGCGCTTTGGCCGGGAGTGGGTGGCCAAGGCGGGCAGCAGCAATATGTCTGTGCTGATGGAATACAACAAGAAAAGGCACTGAGCGCCGTCGCGCCGAGTGCCTTGTTCCGGGTATTGATGGTGGGCCCTGAGTGATTCGAACACTCGACCAACGGATTAAGAGTCCGCTGCTCTACCAGCTGAGCTAAGAGCCCACGTATTCCTGCGTGGATGCCTGATGGAATCAGGCAAAAAAATTCTTGGTGGGCCCTGAGTGATTCGAACACTCGACCAACGGATTAAGAGTCCGCTGCTCTACCAGCTGAGCTAAGAGCCCCCTCGGGTATTCCGAAGGAATCAGCCTGGACGGATCCAGGCTGAAAAGGAATTTTTGGTGGGCCCTGAGTGATTCGAACACTCGACCAACGGATTAAGAGTCCGCTGCTCTACCAGCTGAGCTAAGAGCCCCAAAACAAGTCTGCGCTGCAAACGAGACCGCAATTATGCGGCATTTTTTGTGTGCTTGCAGGAAGAAGCGCCAAATTTTTAGTTCATGCCGTGGCGGCGCTGAGCCGGGCCCGCCTGCCACCCTGTGTGCCGCCGCAAAAAAGGCGGCCGAGGCCGCCTTTGGGTGCTGGCGCGCAGTGCGCCTACATCAGCAGATGTTCGCCTGCGTTGTCACCGCCCAGGATCACGTAGTTGACCTTGCGGATGTCCATCAACTTCTTGCCGCCGGAGTAGCTGATCGAGCTTTGCACGTCCTGCTCCATCTCGATCAGGGTGTTGGCCAGAGGGCCCTTGACGGGTTCGAGGATGCGCTTGCCCTCCACGTGCTTGTACTCGCCCTTGTTGAAGTCCGAGGCCGAGCCGTAGTACTCCTTGAAGCGCTGGCCATTTTCCTCGACGGTCTGGCCTGGCGATTCCTCGTGGCCCGCGAACAGCGAGCCGATCATCACCATGGTGGCGCCAAAGCGCACGCTCTTGGCGATGTCGCCGTGGCTGCGGATGCCGCCATCGGCAATGATGGGCTTGGTCGCCACGCGCGCGCACCACTTGAGCGCCGACAGCTGCCAGCCGCCCGTGCCAAAGCCCGTCTTGAGCTTGGTGATGCAGACCTTGCCGGGGCCGATGCCTACCTTGGTGGCGTCAGCGCCCCAGTTCTCCAGGTCGATCACGGCTTCGGGCGTGCCCACGTTGCCGGCGATCACGAAGGACCTGGGCAGCTTTTCCTTGAGGTAGCCGATCATGTTCTTCACGCTGTCGGCATGGCCGTGGGCAATGTCGATGGTGATGTATTCGGGGCACAGGCCTTCGGCGACGAAGCGGTCCACCGTTTCGTAGTCGGGCTGCTTGACGCCCAGCGAAATGGAGGCGAAGCAGCCCTTGCCCTGCATCTCGCGCACGAACTGCACGTTGTCCAGGTCAAAGCGGTGCATCACATAGAAGTAGCCGTTCTGGGCAAGCCAGGTGCAGATGCTCTCATCCACCACCGTCTTCATGTTGGCCGGCACGGCCGGGATGCGGAAGGACCGACCGCCCAGCTCCACGCTGGCATCACACTCCGAGCGGCTTTCCACGCGGCACTTGCGCGGCAGCAGCAGGATGTTGTCGTAGTCGAAGATTTCCATTTGATTCCAAGCTCCATGAAAGGTCGCGGCAGGAACATCCCTCCGCGATGGGGCGCTTGGCTTGGAGGCCGGTCTTGCGGGCGGCGCGGGCGGGCCGCGTCGCCAGGGCGGCTGTGGCCCGGGCACAAAAAACCGGACCGCAAGAAACTTGGGCCCGGTGATTGATTCTATACGTTGCCGGCGGCGGGCCTGGGCTCCCTGTCGATATAGCGGTTATAGGGATGGCGTTATGGGCCTGCAAGGGAGCGCTGCGTGTGCCGATTGCGGGCCGATTGCGGGCCTATTGCGGGAAATGCGGCATCGGTTTCCCTGGGGAGCGAGCTGCTTTCTACAATGCCAGGATGTTTCCGATCGATCTGCTCGACGGCACCTCCGGTGCCGCGCCCGCCCCCAACTCCCCTTTGCTGGCCAACCTCAATGAGGAGCAGCTTGCTGCCGTCACGCTTCCGGCCGGCCACGCGCTGATTCTGGCCGGCGCGGGCTCGGGCAAGACGCGGGTGCTGACCACGCGCATCGCCTGGCTGCTGCAGACGGGCCAGGCCACGCCGGGCTCCATCCTGGCCGTGACCTTCACCAACAAGGCGGCCAAGGAGATGCTGGCCCGCCTGTCGGCCATGCTGCCCTACAACGTGCGCGGCATGTGGATAGGCACCTTCCACGGCCTGTGCAACCGGCTGCTGCGCGCCCACCACCAGGCGGCAGGGCTGTCGTCCACCTTCCAGATCCTGGACACGCAGGACCAGCTGTCGGCCGTCAAGCGCCTGTGCAAGCAGTTCAACGTGGACGACGAGCGCTTCCCGCCCAAGCAGCTGCAGTACTTCATTGCCGGCTGCAAGGAAGAGGGCATGCGCCCCGGCGACGTGGTGGCGAATGATCCCGATACGCGCAAGAAGGTCGAGATCTACCAGCTCTACGAGGAGCAGTGCCAGCGCGAGGGCGTGGTCGATTTCGGCGAGCTGATGCTGCGCTCCTACGAGCTGCTGCGCGACGACGCCGCGCTGCGCGCCCACTACCAGCGGCGCTTTCGCCACATCATGGTCGATGAGTTCCAGGACACCAACAAGCTGCAGTACCAGTGGCTCAAGCAGCTGGCGGGCGACATGGTGGATGGCCGCCTGCAGGCCACGGGCAGCGTGATCGCCGTGGGCGACGACGACCAGAGCATCTACGCCTTTCGCGGTGCGCGCGTGGGCAACATGCAGGACTTCGTGCGCGAGTTCGACGTGCGCCAGCAGATCAAGCTGGAGCAGAACTACCGTTCCTACAGCAATATCCTCGACTGCGCCAACGCGCTCATCAGCCACAACAGCCAGCGCCTGGGCAAGAACCTGCGCACCACCCAGGGCCCGGGCGAGCCCGTGCGCATCTACGAGGCGCCCACCGACATGGCCGAGGCGCAGTGGATGGTCGAGGAAATCCAGCAGCTCGTGAAAAAGGACGGCTGGCAGCGCCAGGAAATCGCCGTGCTCTACCGCAGCAATGCGCAAAGCCGGGTGATCGAATCGCAGCTGTTCAATGCCGCCATTGCCTACCGCGTGTACGGCGGCCTGCGCTTTTTCGAGCGCGCCGAAATCAAGCATGCGCTGGCCTACCTGCGCCTGCTGGAGAACCCGCACGACGACACCAGCTTTCTGCGCGTGGTGAACTTCCCGCCGCGCGGCATAGGCGCGCGTAGCGTGGAGACGCTGCAGGATGCGGCGCGCAGCGCGGGCTGCTCGCTGCACGATGCCGTCTCGGCGGTGCCGGGCGCGCCGGGCACCAAGCTCGCAGGCTTTGTCGCCAAGATCGACGTGCTGCGCGAGCAGACCCAGGGTCGCACCCTGCGCGAGATCATCGAGGCCATCGAGGAAGAAAGCGGCCTGCTCGAGCACTACCGCAACGAAAAGGAAGGCGCCGACCGCATCGAGAACCTGCAGGAACTCGTGAACGCGGCCGAGAGCTTTGTCACCCAGGAAGGCTTTGGCCGCGATGCCGTGGCCCTGCCGCTGGACGAGCACGACGGCGCCAGGGCGCTGACGCAAAGCCCGGCCAGCCAGGGCCTGGACCCTGCGCTGCCGCTGCTGGACACGCCGCTCACGCCGCCGGCCGGCACCGTGGCCGGCATGGTGGATGCCGATACCGGCGAGACGCTGTCGCCGCTGGCTGCCTTCCTGACGCACGCGGCGCTGGAGGCCGGCGACAACCAGGCCCAGGCCGGCCAGGACGCCGTGCAGCTGATGACCGTGCATGCCTCCAAGGGGCTGGAGTTCGATGCCGTCTTCATCGGCGGCGTGGAAGAGGGCCTGTTCCCGCACGAGAACGCCATGATGGACCGCGGCGGCCTGGAGGAAGAGCGCCGCCTGGCCTATGTGGCCATCACCCGCGCGCGCAAGCGCCTGTACCTGAGCCATTCGCAGACGCGCATGCTGCACGGGCAGACGCGCTACAACGTCAAGAGCCGCTTCTTCGACGAGCTGCCCGATGAGGCGCTCAAGTGGATCACCCCCAAGCATGGCGGCTTTGGCAGCTACGCGCCCCGGCCCGGTGGCGGCGGTAGTGGTGGTGGTGGCGGCTATGGTTCACGCGATCGCGGCGGCTTCGGCAACAAGGCCGAAGGCTGGCGCAGCGAGGTCTTCGCCAGCCCGCCCGTGCCGCCGCAAAAGGCCGCTCCGGGCCACGGCCTGCGCGTGGGCCTGGACGTGTTCCACAACAAGTTCGGCGAAGGCAAGGTGCTGGCCCTGGAGGGCACGGGCGACGACGCGCGCGCCCAGGTCAGCTTTGGGCGCCACGGCACGAAGTGGCTGGCGCTGTCCATTGCCAAGCTCACGGTCGTGGAGTGAGGCGCGCGCTGCCGCGCGCGGCGCTCAGGGCCTGACTTCGAAGCTCAGCGTCGTGGTGTGGCGCACGTCGGTGTATTTCTTGCCGTCCAGCGTGACCGAGCCGTTGTCCACGCGCGCCGTCACCTCCAGCACGTACAGGCCCGGGAAGTAGGGCTTGAAGCTCACCGTGCCGTCCTGCGATGGCGTGAGCGTGCGGTACCAGCCCTCGCTGGTCTGCACGTTGACCTGGCTGGCCGCGACCTTGCGGCCCTTGAACACCAGCTGGAACGTATCGCCGCCCGCCGTGGTCGGCACCAACTCCAGGTCGTTCACGGCCTTGGTGTCGTTGCGGCCGAAACGGGCCTGGTAGTAGGTCAGCACGCCATTGGCGCCGGGGCGCGTGGCGGCGATGCGCACATCGCCCTGGCCTGCGTCCACGGTGAAATGATTGGCGTCGGCCTTCAGGGGAAGGCTCTTGCCGTCGGGCAGGACCTGCTTGGCATCTTCCAGGGCCGGCAGCTGTTCCAGCGGCTTGCGCAGTTCTCCGGCATAGGCCCGGGCCTGTCCTGCGTCCTGCTGCAGCCAGAGATAGTCGGCATGTGCGGCCGGCACTGCCAGGGCGGCAGCGGCTGCCAGCCATGCGCAGGCCGTGCTGCGAAGGATGCGGGAAGCTGGGTTCATGGAGTCTCTCCTGTGGTGTGGTTCTGCGTCCGCCAGCCGGGCCTTGAAGGCTGGGGTCCGGGCGGGGCTGAATGGGGCGCAATGCCCGGTGATGGGCCTCGCGGTGCATCAGAAATTATAGCGACCAGGTGAGAATGACTCTTGTTTTGCACGCTAAGAGTCGGGGTCATGACATCCATGGAGTCGCGGCGCAGGCATGCAAAAAGGCCATGGAAATCCATGGCCTTTGTGTTGCTGCGCCATCCGCCGCAGGGCGGCGGGGCGCCGTGGCGGCGGTCAGGCCGACAGCTTGGGCTGGGCAGCGGTGCCGGTCAGGTAGCCGACGGCGGCGCCGAACTTGCCGCGGTAGTTGGCGCTGATCAGCGGGTCCAGCGTGGGCTTGACCACGTTGTGGATGGCGCCCCAGTCACCGGCGTGCTGGAAGTTGCTCATGATGTAGGTCCAGCCGTTGATCTCGTCCACGGCATGCAGGCCCGTGGATTCGCCGCCTGCGGGAATCGACATCAGGCGCGACAGCTGCTTGGTGTCGATGTTGTAGGCCCACAGGAAGTTGTTCACGTGCTGGCCGCTGTCCTCGCCGATGAACAGGGTGCGCATCTTCTCCGAGAACTTGAGGTTGTCGGGGTTGCAGATCTTGTTCGGGTTGCCGGTGTTGCCCAGCGCGTCGGCGCTGATGTCCTCGCCGGCCAGCAGGGCCTTGGTGTCCACGGGCATCCACTCGCTGTTGATGGCGGCGCCTGCCGTGTCCTTCTGGCCGCCGCGCAGGTTCAGTGCCATCACGGCGCCGGCCTTGAGCTGCTTGGGGATGGACACGCCGTTGCCGGCCACGTTCAGCGCATCACCGGCCACCATGGACTTTTCGCAGTTCTGCAGGGCCGAGTAGGCGACCTTGTCCTTGGCGTTGACGGTCGTGCCCTCCATCTTGGTGAAGCCCATGCTCGCGCCCTTGAAGGCGGCGTAGCGGTGGGTTTCCAGGAAGGCGGCGGCCTTGTCCATGCCGGGGTTGATCTTGATCCACTCGACCTTGCCGTTGGCCGTGATCCTGGTGTAGCTGGCGTCGCCCGGATCGGTCTTGGCCACGGTCATGATGTCCGTGGGCTTGAGCGTGTTGGCCAGTTGCTCGATCTCGGCGCTGGTGGCCGAACCCAGCTTGATCCAGGTCAGCGCGGCGGCGCTGCCCGATGCCGGGTCGATGGAAAAGCCCGCACCCACCTTGGCCACGTACAGCGAACCCGAGGACAGGTCCTTTTCCTTGTCGGCCACGAAGACGAAGTAGCCGCTGTTGGTGGCATCGTCGCCCATCAGCGCCGTGCGCTGGTCGGGCATGACCTGGACCAGTTCGTGCGAGATGCGGCCCATGCAGAAATGCTTCTTGATGCTGGCGGTGCCGTCCACGTTGACCGTCACTTCGGGCATGTGGCCGTAGTGGTAGGGGTTGGCCCTGTTCTGGTCGCCATACAGGTTCTGGCTGAAGGCCTGCAGCTGCGCATTGCCGGTGGCGAAGGCGTCGGGCTCGTACTCTTCGCTGGACAGGTGGGTGCCCCAGGGCGACAGGCTGGCGCCGCAGGTGATCCACAGGCCGTGCACCTTGGAGGTGTCCACGTTGTGGTACTTGACCAGGCTGAGCTTGCCGGTGGTCTGATCCTGGTCCAGCGTCAGCACGGCAATGGGCGAGGGCAGCTTGCCGTACATGTCGGTCTTGCCGTCCTGCGCCCAGGTGGTGTATTCGAACTGCACCACGGCGAACACGGGCTTGCCCTTGACGCCATCCACCTTGGCATTGGGCACGGTCAGCAGCGAGGTGCCGTCGGGCGAATCGGAGAAGAAGTGGCGCTCGCTGCCGGCCACGGTGCGGTCGATGATCTTGTTGTTGTTGATGTCGTAGTAGCCGCCGGCCAGGATCTTGCCGCCCTTGCCGTCGGACACTTCATCGCCGGTCACGAAGAACGGCTGGTAGCCCAGCTCGAAGCTCTGCTCGCTGTTGTCGCTGTACTGCACCTTCAGCTGCGAGGCCACGGTCATCCTGGCCATGGCCTGGGGGTTGGCCAGCGTGGGCGCGGCCATGGAGGTGAAGCTGGCCGCCACGTAGTTCTTCGCGGGGCCGTCGTCGCCGCCGCCGCAGGCGGTCAGCAGGCCGGTGGCGGACACGGCGGAGCCGAGCGGCAGCAAGGGGGCGCCGGTCAGGAATTGCAGCGCCTTGCGGCGGGAGAGCATCGTGGATTGGGACATGGGGCTTCCGTTATGGGTTTGTCAGCGTCAACCCATCGGGGGCGGGATGGGCCGGGATGCCGCCGCGCACTCGCTGGCTTGACATCCGCACGGCATGCTAGGCAGCCGGTATGACAGAGCGATGGCACCCGCATGACGAAACCGTGACAGCGTCATATGACAGCCGGCAGGCGAGGGGTGCCGGGCGATACGGCCAGTCAAGAAAACCAAAGAAAAAGCCCCTTGAAAAGGGGCTTTGGGGTTGCAGTGGCGTGGCGCTCAGCCGGACAGTCCGGGCGGCGCAGGCGGCGCAGGCGGCGCAGGCGGCGCAGGCGGCTCGGTGCCAATGGCGTCGCTGCCATCGCTTTCATCGGGCGCTGCAAAGCAGTCGCGGAAGGTGAAGACGATGGAGGTGAAGAACATGGCGGCCAGCAGCATGGCCGTGCCGATCATCAGGCCGTTGGCAATGCTGCCCAGCACCTGGGCCAGCACGGCCGAGATCAGGGCCATCACGATGCCGGCCACGATGAACACGCCCATCCAGCTCAGGCCGAAGACCACCAGCGCGCCGATGTTGCGCACACAGGCCACCAGGCTGAAGAACACGGCCTTGACCGGGGGCACGTTGTGCCAGTGCACCAGCCCCGGCGCGTGCCAGAACAGCAGGGACAGCGGCAGGTACAAGCCCATGCTCAGCCACATGGCGGCCTGGAAGTCGGGCGACTCGGCGATCTCGCGCGTCAGCGGCTCGCCGCCCAGGTAGACGTTGGCAAACTGGCCGTCGTCCACCAGCATGGACAGGCCCATGATCAGCAGGAAGCCTGCCGCATACATGGCGCCCAGCGTGAGCATGGAGTTCAGGCGCTGGCGCCCGGTGCGAAAGGCCACCAGCAGCAGGGCCGGCGTGGGCGCACGCCCGTGCGATGCCTCGGCCGCCGCCACCATCATGGCCAGCGAGGTGGCCGGCAGCAGGCCCAGCGCGATCACGGGGCCGATCAGCGGCAGCACCGTGACCAGCGACATGGCCGCCATCGACAGAAAGAACAGCGCTGCCAGTGCCAGCGGCTGCTGGCGGAAGGTGCGGATGCCCTGCTGCACCCATTGCAGGCCGGTACGGGCGGGAACGATGAGAAGTTTCATGGGGTGAGGAAGTCGGGGCGCCTGGATGGGGCATGGCCTCTGGCATGGGCCGCGCCGCTGGCGCCCGAACGGGGACTGTACCCGAGGACGCGCGGCCCGTGGACCGCAAAGCCCTCTGTCAGCCGCGCTGTGGCGGTCTTCGGACGTCAGTCCAGCGCCACGGGGTGGGCCAGGCGCTGGCGCAGCACGCGCTCGAAATGGGTGGGGTCGTGGGGAACGAGCATGGAGGCCTCGCGCGGCAGGTGGAAATCCCACAGGCGGGAAATCCAAAAGCGCAGCGCGCCCGCGCGCAGCATGGGGTTGAACAGCTCGCGCTCGGCGGCGCTCAAGGGGCGCACCGACTGGTAGGCGTCGATCATGGCCTTGGCCTTGGTGGCGTCATGGGCGCCGGTGGCGTGTTCGATGCACCAGTCGTTGAGGCACACGGCCAGGTCGAACAGCCAGCTGTCCACGCCTGCGAAGTAGAAGTCGAAGAAGCCGGTCAGGCGCTCGCCATCGAACATCACGTTGTCGCGGAACAGGTCGGCGTGCACGGGGCCGCGCGGCAGTGCCGCATAGGCCGGCGAGGCGGCCACATGGTTCTGGAAGGCCAGCTCGGAGCGCAGCAGGTCGGCGGTGGGTGCGTCGATGTGCGGGATGACCGTGGGCACGGTCTCGTTCCACCAGGGCAGGCTGCGCAGGTTGGGCTGCTGGCGATCGTAGTCGCGTCCGGCCAGGTGCATGCGCGCCAGCATCTCGCCCACGGCGGCGCAGTGCGCGGGCTGGGGCGCCAGCTCGCTCTTGCCGGGCAGGCGGTTGACGATGGAGGCCGGCTTGCCGCACACGCTCAGCAGGATGTCGCCGCTGCGCGTCTCGGCCTGCGGGTCGGGCACGGGAATGCCGGCCTGCGCCAGATGCTTCATCAGGTACAGGTAGAAGGGCAGTTGCTCGGCCGTCAGGCGCTCGAACAGCGTCAGCACCCACTCGCCCTGCTCGGTGGTGAGAAAGTAGTTGGTGTTCTCTATGCCGCCCTGGATGCCGCGCAGCTCCTTGAAGGAACCCAGGGTCATGCGGCGCAGCAGCTCGCGTGCGTCTTTTTCGGAGACTTCGGTGAAAACGGCCATGTTGCTGTTCCGGCCTTCGCGGCTCGGCGGAAATCGTTGACTTCAGATATGGAAAAAGGGCAGCGCCGTCAGGTGCTGCCCCGTGGGATGCCGCCGGGCCGGGAGCCCGGACAGTCCGGTGAGGATCAGAACTTCTTGAGGTTCCAGACGCGCGTGCCGTTGGTGCCATCGCCGTCGCCGCGGTTGCGCGAGGAACGGGCGCCGTCGTTGGACTGCACTTCATAAGAAGGCATGTCGCCGACCTTGGGCTGCACGGTGATGCTGCGGGTCTGGCCGCCCACGCGCAGCTCGTCAACGCGGCTGCCGCCATCTTCCACATGGATGTGTTCCACGCGCTGGTTGGTTCGGTCGCGGCCCTCGGGCTTGGCCGTGTCCGGCGCGGTCTGCTCGGTCGCCGCCGCAGGAGCGGTGGAGGCAGCCGGGGCAGGCGTGGGGTTCTGGGCCAGCACGGAGCTGGCGGCCAGGGTCAGGAAGATGAAAAGTGGAGCGGCGCGCATGGGCTCCATTGTAGGACTTGCTGCGGGCGCTGTCCCGCCCTGTCACCCTGCCGGCGCGTGCACAATCGGCGCATGAGCAATTCCAAGACCCTGGTGCTGATCGACGGCTCCAGCTATCTCTACCGCGCCTACCACGCCATGCCGGACCTGCGCGCCGAGCCCGGCAACCCGGAAAGCCCCGCCACAGGCGCCATCCGCGGCATGATCAACATGCTCCAGGCGATCAGGAAGGACGTGGCGGCCGACTACGCGGTCTGCGTGTTCGATACCAGCGGACCTACCTTCCGCGACACGCTCTACCCCGAATACAAGGCGCACCGCTCGCCCATGCCTGACGATCTGCGCTCGCAGATCGAGCCCATCCATGAAGTGGTGCGCCTGCTGGGCTGGCCCGTGCTGGCCATCCAGGGCGTGGAGGCCGACGATGTGATCGGCACCCTGGCCAAGACGGCCGCCGCCCAGGGCGTGAACGTGGTGATCTCCAGTGGCGACAAGGACCTGTCCCAGCTGGTGGACTCCCACATCATGGTGATGGACACCATGAGCGGCAAGCGCCGCGACGTGGCCGGCGTGACGGCCGAGTTCGGCGTGCCGCCCACGCAGATGATCGACTACCAGGCCCTGGTCGGCGATGCCGTGGACAACGTGCCCGGCGTGTCCAAGGTGGGCCCCAAGACGGCCGTCAAGTGGCTGGCCGAGCACGGCTCGCTCGACGGCCTGATTGCTGCGGCCGACGGCATCAAGGGCGTGGCCGGCCAGAACCTGCGCGATGCCATCGCCTCGGGCCAGCTGGCGCTGAGCCGCCAGCTGGTCACCATGAAGACCGACTGCGACCTGAGCGCCGAAGTGCCCACCCTGCCGGTGCTCGACGCGCTGGCGCCGCGCGAGCCCGATACCGCGCCGCTGCGCGACTTCTATGAGCGCTACGGCTTCAAGGGCCTGGCGCGCATGCTCGGCGGTGCCGCGCCCGAGCCCGATGCGCTGGAAGCCGTCAAGGCCGGCCGCAAGCCAGCGGCCAAGCCGCGTGCCGACCAGGCCACGGGCGACATGTTTGCCGAAGAGCAGGCCGAGTCCGACGACGCCACCACCGAGGCCGAGGCCGCCCAGCAGCGCCCGCTGGACTACGACGTGGTGCTGACCTGGGAAGCGTTCGACCAGTGGCTGGCCAAGATCAGCGCCGCCCAGCTCACGGCCCTGGATACCGAAACCACCTCGTTGGACGAGATGCGTGCCGAGATCGTCGGCATCTCGCTGAGCGTGGAGCCCGGCGCCGCTGCCTATATCCCGCTGCGCCATGCGGGCCCCGACGCCCCTGAGCAGCTGCCGGCCGACGAGGTGCTGCAGCGCCTCAAGCCCTGGCTGGAAGATGCGGCCCGGCCCAAGCTGGGCCAGCACGTCAAGTACGACCGCCATGTGTTCGCCAATGCCGGCATCGAGGTGCACGGCTATGTGCACGACACCATGCTGCAAAGCTATGTGCTGGAAGTGCACCGCCCGCACGGCCTGGCCAGCCTGGCGCTGCGCCACACCAACCGCACGGGCATCAGCTATGAAGACCTGTGCGGCAAGGGCGCCCACCAGATCCCGTTCGCCCAGGTGCCCGTGGACAAGGCTGCCGCCTATGCCTGCGAGGATGCCGACCAGACCCTGGACGTGCACCGCGTGCTGTGGCCGCAGCTGCAGGCCAACGACGGCCTGCGCGGCGTGTACGAGCTGGAGATCGCCACCAGCGAGGCCCTGTTCCGCATAGAGCGCAACGGCGTGCTCATCGATGCCGCCACGCTGGCCAGGCAGAGCAACGACCTGGGCCAGCGCATCGTGCAGCTGGAGCAGGAGGCCTACGACATCGCGGGCCAGCCCTTCAACCTGGCCAGCCCCAAGCAGCTGGGCGAAATCTTCTTCGACAAGCTGGGCATGCCCGTGGTCAAGAAGACGGCCACCGGCGCACGCAGCACCGACGAAGAGGTGCTGGAGAAGCTGGCCGAGGACTATCCGTTGCCCGCAAAGCTGCTGGAGCACCGCAGCCTGTCCAAGCTCAAGGGCACCTATACCGACAAGCTGGCGCAGCTGGCGCTGCCGCGCACGGGCCGCGTGCACACGCACTACGCCCAGGCCGTGGCCGTGACGGGGCGCCTGTCCAGCAACGACCCCAACCTGCAGAACATCCCTATCCGCACGCCCGAGGGCCGGCGCGTGCGAGAGGCCTTCATTGCCGCGCCCGGCCATGTGATCGCCAGCGCCGACTACTCGCAGATCGAGCTGCGCATCATGGCCCACCTGTCGGGCGACGAATCGCTGCTGCGCGCCTTCCACGAAGGCCGGGACGTGCACCGCGCCACGGCATCGGAAGTCTTCAACGTGGAGCTGGAGCAGGTCAGCAGCGAGCAGCGCCGCTATGCCAAGGTCATCAACTTCGGGCTGATCTACGGCATGAGCAGCTTTGGCCTGGCCAAGAACCTGGGCATAGAGACCAAGGCTGCGGCCGCCTATATCGACCGCTATTTCCAGCGCTATCCGGGCGTCAAGCGCTACATGGACGAGACGGTGGAATTCGCGCGCGACCATGGCTACGTGGAAACCGTCTTCGGCCGCCGCCTGTACCTGGTGGACATCAACGGCGGCAGCGGCCCGCGCAAGAAGGCGGCCGAACGCCAGGCCATCAACGCGCCCATGCAGGGCACGGCAGCCGACCTGATCAAGAAGGCCATGGTGGCGGTGCAGGCCGAACTCGATGCCAGACAGTCCGAGGTCCGCGTCATCATGCAGGTGCACGACGAACTGGTGTTCGAGCTGCCCGAAGGCGAGTCGGACTGGGTACGCACCGAGATCCCGCGCCTGATGGCCGGCGTGGCGGATCTGAAGGTTCCCTTGCTTGCTGAAGTGGGTCTGGGACCCAACTGGGACAAGGCGCATTGAGCTTCACGCAGGCATCGTAGACTTGGCCGGTTCTCAACCACCACCAAGGAGAGATGCATGCGCGATGATCAGCAGCAAGACCTGAAGGCCCTGGTTCCGGGGCGCAGCAGCGAAGAGGGGCCCACGCGGCGCCTGGCATTGCAGACCGCCCTGGGCCTGGGTTATGCTGCAGCGGCCACGCCGCTGATGGCGCAGACCGCCATCTCCACGCCGGCCGACGGACTGACGGCCGGCGAGGTGCATTTCACCGTGAACGGCTTCAAGGTGCCTGCCTACCGCGCCGCACCCGCGGGCAAGAAGAATGTGCCGGTGGTGCTGGTGATCTCCGAGATCTTCGGCGTGCACGAATACATTGCCGACACCTGCCGCCGCCTGGCGCGTGCCGGCTACCTGGCCATCGCCCCCGATCTGTATGCGCGCCAGGGCGATCCCAAGACCTATGGCGACATCGCCAAGCTCATGAGCGAGCTGGTCTCCAAGGTGCCCGACGAGCAGGTCATGGCCGACCTGGACGGCGCCGTGCAATGGGCCGGCACCCAGGGTGGCGATACGGCACGCGTGGCCATCACGGGCTTTTGCTGGGGCGGGCGCATCACCTGGCTGTATGCGGCCCATGGCCCGGTCAAGGCCGGCGTGGCCTGGTACGGCCGGCTGGAAGGCGCCAAGACGGCGCTGCAGCCACGCCATCCGCTGGAGCTGGTCTCCAGCCTCAAGGCGCCGGTGCTGGGCCTGTATGGCGGGCAGGACACGGGCATTCCGCTGGAATCCGTGGAGCGCATGCGCGAGGCGCTCAAGCAGGGCTCGGCAGCGGCCAAGGCCTCGGAGTTCGTGATCTACCCGGAGGCGCCACACGCCTTCCATGCCGACTACCGGCCCAGCTACCGCGAGCAGGCTGCACGCGACGGCTGGCAAAAAATGCTGGCCTGGTTCAATAAGCATGGGGTGACCCCCTGAGCGGCTGCGCCGCTTCCCCCGTTGCACGGCGCCCTCTCTCGCTTCGCGGGAGGGGGGCGTCCGGGCAACCGGCGACACCCTCGGTGCGGGGCGGCGCGGCCGGCGTAGGCCCTTCCTCGGTGTCCCTGGTGTGAGGACGCGCCAGTTTTTAAGGTATTGCTGACTAGCTTTCAACTTTATTCGCGCAGGGGGGCTTGACAGCTTCTGTAGGCTGAAACCGAGGGCACCCGACACCGTGGCCTGCTTTCTTCATGGGATCGCAGGCCACGGCTGCGATGGGACCCGTCTTTCTGCGAGAATTCGCGGGTTTCGCCTGCAAGGGCATACGGTTGAAGCACAAATCGCTATGACATTGGTAGCAATCATTCTGGCCACCCTGGCCGCCGGTATTGGCAGCGTCTGGGTGGCCGCGTTGTTGATGGGGCTGGGAGGCAATCGCTCGCCGGGCATGATGCCGCAGCGGCTGTTGAGCCTGGCGGCGGGCGCGCTGCTGGCCACGGCCTTCATGCACCTGTTGCCCGAAGCCTTCGAGAGCGAGGCCGGGGCGCATGACCTGTTCGTGACGCTGCTGGTGGGCCTGGTGTTCTTTTTCCTGCTGTCCAAGGCCGAGCTGTGGCACCACGGGCATGAGCATGGCGCGCCGCCGGCCCATGAGCACGACCCCCACGATCACGACCATGGCCATTCCCACGAACACCACCACGGCCACCGCCACGGCGGCTGGGCGGTGCTGACCGGCGACAGCGTGCACTGCTTCGGCGATGGCGTGCTGATCGCCTCCGCCTTCATGGCCGACATGCGCCTGGGGCTGATTGCGGCGGTGTCGGTGCTGGCCCACGAGGTGCCGCACCACATGGGCGACATCGTGGTGCTGCGCCAGTCCAGTTCCAACCGGCGCGTGGCGCTGATCAAGGTGTCCATGGCCGGGGCCGTGACCACGCTGGGCGGCATTGGCGGCTATTTCCTGGTGGGACAGCTGCAGGAACTGCTGCCGTACTTCCTGGCCGTGGCCTCCAGCAGCTTCATCTACGTGGCGCTGGCCGACCTGATTCCCCAGCTGCAAAAGCGCCTGAGCGCACGCGAGACCATGGCTCAGGTGGGCTGGCTGATTCTGGGCATCGTGCTGGTCACCGTGGTCAGCCGCGCGGCGCACGCGCACTGAAGCGGATGTGGAGGCGCGGGCCCTAGCTTGCGCGGGCCTCCTGGGGTGCCGGCCCCAGCAGGTCGGCGTAATCCACCGCGTACTTGATGAAGGCCGCATGGCCGTCGATGCGCAGCTTGCGGCGCAGGTGCAGCCGGTGGGTTTCCACGGTGCGCACCGAGGTGCCCATGAGCGCTGCGATTTCCTTGTTGGAGCGGCCCTCCGAAATCCACTGCAGCACGCTGGCCTCGCGCGGAGTGAGGGCGCGCCGGGGCCCGGCCGCATCGCCGTCGTCCTCAGCCACGGGCTGCAGGCCTGGGCTGAAATACAGTCCGCCGGCGTAGACCTGGTCTATGGCCTCGATGAGCTGCTGCGCAGGCGCGTCCTTGAGCACATAGCCGCGCGCGCCCAGCGCCACGGCGCGGCGCACGTATTCGGGGTCCTCATGCATGGACAGCACCAGCACGCGCACCAGCGGGAATTGATCGCGGAACAGTGCGGCCAGGTCGATGCCGCTGGCGCCCGGCATGCGGATGTCGGTGACCACCAGGTCGGGCGACAGCGCACGGGCCAGCGGCAGGGCCTGGTCCACGCTGGCGGCCTCGCCCACCACGCGGATATGGTCCGTGGCCTGCAGGCGCATGGACACGCCGTCGCGCACGAGAGGGTGGTCGTCCACCAGGAGGATGCGGATCATGGGGTTCATGCAGCGGCCCGTTGGAGTTCGAATTCCGGTGAGGGAGACAGCGGCATGCCGCCATCGCGGTAGAGCACGGCGACCAGCCGGGTGCCCCGGCGCCCCGAACTGATGGACAGGTGGCCGCCCAGGCCTTCGATGCGCTCGCGCATGTTGCGCAGGCCGATGCCGCCCTGGCGGTCGCGCTGCACGCGGCGCATGTCGAAGCCCTGCCCGTCGTCGCTGACCTGCAGCACCACGCGGCGGCGCTGAAAGTGCAGGCTGACATCGATGCGCGTGGCCTGGGCATGGTTTTGCGCATTCGTCACGGCCTCCTGGGCCACGCGGAACAGGGCCGTGGCGTGGCTGGGCGGCAGAAAGCGGGTCTCGCCGCGGCAGCCGAATTGCATGCGCAGGCCGTCCTCGGCCTGCATTTGCTGGCTCATCAGCGCCAGGGCCGGGGCCAGGCCCAGGTCGTCCAGCAGGGCGGGGCGCAGGCCGTGGGAGACACGCCGTATCTCCACCAGCGCGTGATTGAGCTGCTCCAGGCCCTGGTCCACCATGCGCTGGGCCGTGGCCGGGTCCTGCGCGGCCAGCCGCCTGAGCTGGGCCTGGGCCGTCTCCAGCAGGAACTTGGAGGAGACCAGCACCTGCACCACGCCGTCATGCAGGTCGCGCGCCACGCGCGTGCGTTCCTCTTCCTGCGAATGCACCACGCGCTGGGCCAGCCGCTGCAGCTTGTTGCTGGACACGCGGTGATCGCTGAGATTGAAGACCAGCCCGGCCACGCCGATGAGCACGATGCACAGCGCCGCAATGCCGAAGATGCGCCAGCGCGTGGCCGCGATGTTGGCCTGGGCGCTTTCGTCGATCTGGCGCAGCGCCTGCTCCACATCGTCCAGGTACAGGCCCGTGCCCAGCGACCAGCCCCATTCGGGCACCGTGGCCACGTAGGCGAGCTTGGCCTCGGTACGCAGCGATGACGGTTTTTGCCACTGGTAGCGCACCAGGCCGCCGCCGCTGCGCGCGGCGTCCAGGATGATCCTTGCGGGTCCTGCGCCGCCCGGGCTATTGGGATCGCACAGGTCCACGCCCGACAGGCCCATCTGGCGCGCATCCAGCAGCACGTTGCCGTGTTCGTCGTAGACGAAGAAGTAGCCGTCCTCGCCGAACTGCATGCGCGACAGCATCTCCAGCGCCTGGCGCCGCTGCAAGGATTGCTCCTCGCCGCTGGACTTGATGCGCGTCAGCGCCGTGGTCGCCAGCTGGACGTAGTGGCGCAGCTCCGTCTCCTTGCTGTGCAGGTAGGCGGTCTCGACCAGTTCCCGTTCCTGGTGGGCCAGTTCCAGGGTCTGGTGCTGCACGGTCGCCGCGACCAGGCCCAGGGCGAGCGCGATGGCGGCAATCGACAGAAGTGCAAGTTTCAGCGGAAGTTGCATGGGAGCCTGTGTGGGGTGCACCGACGATCTTTTCCGCCCAGGGGCCGGGCCTTGTCAACAGGGCTTGCGCGCATGCCGCCGGCGCCAGGGTGGCGGCCTTTGAATGGCGGGCGCCGTATTTCCCAGTGGCCTGTGCGCCTTGTATATCCATGCGGATTCACGCGGATTCACGCGCGCGTGAAAAGACGTTTGAATATCCCAAGGAAAACACCATGGAAAATGATTTTCGGGCGCGAAAGAAATATCCCGTGAATACTGGAGAGGCGAGATGCCATTTCTTGGTGCGTACTCCCCTTTTTGGGGTTTTGGATAATCGTTTTGCCGTATTGTGGTGCGCCGTACCTCTGATGCCTGATGTGCCGGTGGTAGATCAGCAGATTCCATGCCAAGCCTTTGTTTTTAAAGAATGTCGAAGCGCTGCGTAGCACTGCGTGGGTCCGTTTGCGTAGTGGTGCGTAGGGGAAAATTCATTATCGAATGCTCCTGATCCATGCCTAGAATTTCTCCGTGAAATCACGAGTTTGAATCATTTTGTATCGGTGATTCAGGTCAGCTCTGATGAGTGGGTTAGTGGTGACAAAGTGTTTCCAGGGTGCCGATGCAGTAATGCGTGGCACGGCAGTGGCAGCTTGTATTTTTTTTGAGAAGGGCAATACCATGGATATTCGAATGAACCTGCGGCGCGTGGCGCTGGCATGCGGGGTGGTGGTGACGGCCGCGGCGCTGGTGGGTTGCGCTGCGCCCAACAAGCGCGAGGTGCTGTCCACCACGCAGATCTACCCGGCCATCGGCCCGTACTCGCAGATGGTGGCGCATGGCAACACCATCTACTTCTCGGGCGTGCTGCCGCTGAACGCACAGGGCACGGCCATCCAGGGCGCCACCATCGAAGAGCAGACGCGCGCCGTGCTCGACCACATCGGCGCCAAGCTCAAGTCCCAGGGCCTGGGCTATGAGGATGTGCTCTCGACCTCGGTCTTCATGAAGGACCTCAACGAGTTCGCCGCCATGAACAAGGTCTATGGCGAGTACTTCAAGACCGGCGCCCCCGCTCGGGCCACGGTGGAAGTGGCGCGCCTGCCGCGCGATGTGAAGATCGAAATCTCGGCCATCGTCGGCCGCCGCTGACCGCTTGCGCAACGACAGGAGGACCGCATGAACGCACGACACCCCCAGATCGCGGCCGAGCAGGCCACATCCCTGACCGCCACTGCGGCCGCCGGCGAATCCGGCTATCCCGCGCGCTGGACTTCCAAGCGCCGCGACTTCCTGCGCATGCTGGGCTACGGCACCGGCGTGGCCACGCTGGGGCCGCTGCTGGCCGCCTGCGGCAGCAGCAACGCCCAGACCTCGGCCGAGGCCCTGCGCGAGCAGCTCATGCGCGACGAGGCGTTCTGGACGGACGTGCAGAACATGTTCATCCTCAAGCCCGAGAAGACCTACATGAACATCGGCACGGCCGGCTCCATGCCCAAGCTGGTGCTCGATGTGTTCGATACCGAAAACCGCAAGAAGGCTGCCGACTCGGGCAACGGCTACAGCAATCTGCTGGACCTGCGCAAGCAGGTGGCGCCGGGCTTTGGCGTGGATGCCGACGAACTGGCCTTCTCGGCCAATACCTCCTCGGGCATGTGCCACGCCATCCTGGGCATCGACTGGCAGCGCGGCGACGTGGTGGTCACCACCAACCACGAGCACGGCGGCGGCGACACGCCCCTGAAGATCGCCCAGGACCGCTACGGCATCGAGGTCTCGCGCATTGCCCTGCCCGTGGGCAACAACCAGACGGCCGCCACCTACGTGAACCTGTTCGACGAGCGCATCCGCGCGCTCAAGGCCCAGGGCAAGCGTGTGCGCGCCATGATGTGGTCCTCTCCCACCTACAAGACCGGCACCATGCTGCCCATTGCCGACCTGATGGGCGTGGTCAAGGCGCATGGCCTGATCAGCATCGTGGACGGCGCCCACCTGCCGGGCATGATGGCCTACAACTATGCGGAGCTGGGCATGGACTTCATGTCCGGCGCGGGCCACAAGTGGCAGTGCGGCCCGGGCTCGACGGGCATCCTCATCATCCGCAACAAGATGCGCGCCTCCAACCCGCTGCCCCTGCCCAAGTGGTACCCGGTGCACACCAGTGCCTACCCGGCGCTGGAGCGCACGACCACGGCCAAGGAGACCTACGACATCGCCGCCTCGGTCACCTCCTGCGGCAGCGTGCACACGCCCATGTTCCTGGCGCTGGCCCAGGCCTGCTCGCAGTGGGACAGCATCGGCCGCAAGAAGATCGAGACCTATGACCTGACGCTGTCGTCCTACCTCAAGGAAAAGATCGTCGAGCGCTGGGGCGTGGACTCGCTGTACTCGCCCAAGGACGATCCCAAGCTGCTGTCGGCGCTGACCTGCTTCAACCCGTTCCAGAACAAGGACGACGTGATGAACGGGACCAAGTCATCGACCTTCGTGGCGCGCATGCTCAGCGACTATCCGCAGGGCTTCGTGATCCGCAACTCCAACTTCCCCGTGATCGGCGCGGCGGCAGAGCACTACGGCGTGCGCGTCTCCACGCACCTGTGGCATGACGCGCGGGACATCGATCTGCTGGTGGATGCGATGTGGGATTTGTCTAGAAAGATGGCTTGACCCCCTGAGCCGCTTCGCGGCTACCCCCTTCTCGCTTCGCGGAGGGGGACGACACCCTCGCTGCGGGGCGGCCCTTGCTCGGTGTCCCTCGCGTTGGGCCATGCTTGTGTTGGGGGCGTGCTTTCTGGCGCGGAGCGCTGTCCGCAGCCTTTCATCGTCAGCCGGGCTGTCCTTCGTCGCGGATGGCGGCGCGGACCTGGGGGAGCTGGCGGCGCGAGACCATGAGCAGTTCGGGGATGCCGTGCAGGCGCAGGGCCCAGCCTTCGCCTTCGGTGGGGTCGTCGTGGCGCTCCAGGCTGCGCAGGGCGCTGCGGGCGACAAGTGCGTTGCGGTGCACGCGCAGCAGGTGGTCGGCGTGGCGGGTTTCCAGGTCGGCCAGGGCGCCGTCGAGGATGTAGCTGCGGCCCACGGTGCGCACGGTCACGTACTTCTGTTCGGCCTTGAGGTAGAGCACTTCGGACAGGGGCAGGCGCACGGTGGTGCCCCGGTCCTGTATCAGCAGCACGGGGCCGCTGTCGCGCTCTGCCGTCTGGTGCACCGCCGTGCGTGCAGCCTTGGCCAGGGCCTGCTGCAGGCGCTCGCGCCGCACAGGCTTGGTCAGGTAGTCGGCGGCGTCCAGGTCGAAGGCCTCGACCGCATGGCCGGCATGGGCGGTGACGAAGACCACGGCGGGCGGCAGCGGCAGGCGGCGCAGTGCGTGCGCCAGGGCCAGGCCGTCCTGGCCCGGCATGTGGATGTCCAGCAGCGCCAGTTCCACGGCGCGCGGGCCCGGTGACTGCAGCACGGCCATGGCCTGGCGCGCGTCCGCCGCCTCGCTGACCTGGTGCGGGCCGCTGCCCGTGCAGGCTTGCACATCGGCCAGCAGGGTGCGCAGCCGCGCGCGGGCCAGGGCTTCGTCGTCAACGATCAGGATGTGCATGGTCCTTCTTCTTCGATACGGTCTTCGTGGGAGGGCTGGCAGGCGCAGCCAGCGGCAGGCTGATGCGCACCACGAAATGGCCCTTGAGCGTGCGCGCCGTGAGGTGGGCCTGCAGGTCGTGCAGCAGCGACAGCCGGGCGCGCACATTGGCCAGCGCAATGCCGTTGCCGCGTGTGCCAGCTGCGCTGGCGGAATCGGTCTCGGTGGGCAGGGTGTTGGTGATGCGCACCTCCACCAGATCGCCACGGCGCTCGGTGCGCACCTGCAGCTTGCCGCCGCGCGCGCTGGGCTCCACGCCATGGCGTATGGCGTTCTCCACCAGGGGCTGCAGCAGCAAGGGCGGCAGCAGGGCGCCATGGGCGCCGGGGTCCAGTTGCCAGCGCACCTGCAGCCGGTCGCCGAAGCGCACCTGCTCGATGGCCAGGTAGCGCTGGGCCAGCTCGATCTCCTCGGCCAGCGTGGTCGTGCTGTGCGGCTCGGCCAGCGCGTAGCGGAACAGGTCGCTGAGGTCTTCCAGCAGGGCCTCGGCCTTGGCGGGCTCGGCGCGCACCAGGGCGATGGCGCTGTTGAGCGTGTTGAACAGGAAATGCGGTCGTATGCGCGACTGCAGCTCGGCCAGCCGCGCCTGCGTGTCGGCGGGGGTGTGGCCGCGTGCGCGCAGCACCAGGGCGGCCACCAGCAGGGCCGCCAGCAGTCCGCCGGACATGGCACTGGCCAGCCAGGGTGCGCTGGTGCCGCCGGCCAGTTGCAGCATGGCGCAGGCATACAGCCCGGCCGCCATGCCCAGCAGCACGCCGGCCGCATACTGCCCGGTGGAGGGCAGGCGCTGCAGCGGGTGCTTGAGCAGGCAGGCGGCCACCAGCCAGACCAGGGTGCCGGGCAGGCTGGCGCCGGTCAGCAGGGCCATGTTCTCCAGCCACTGCAGGGGCGAGTCGGCGCCGAACATCGCAGCCGTGGCCGCCACGGCCTGCACGAAGAGCACGGCGCGCAGCACCACGCCGACGTTGCAGGCGTCGAAGACCAGCGCCGGGTGCGGGGCGTATGGCGGCGGGGTGGCCGGCGGCGGGGCGGTCGGTGGTGAAGGCGGCACGTGCGGGCTGGCGGTCGGACAGGATGGGCGCGGCCCACGGGCCGCATGCCCCGGATTATGGTCATGCGCCGGCGCACTGGCCAGCGCCCGGCGCCCCGTGCCGCCCCTGGCCGGGCAAGGCGTCAGTTGCCCTGGGCTCCGGAGATGCGCACCACCCTGGCCCATTTTTCGTTCTCCGACTTCACGTAGGCCAGGAACTCGGCGGGCGTGGAGGTGCGGATGGTGACGCCACGCTCCTGCAGTCGGCTGCGGACCTGCGGCGTGTTCACGCTGGAGACGATGGCCTTGTGCAGGCTGTCCAGGATCGGCTGGGGCAGTCCCGCCGGTGCCATGACGCCCACCCAGGCATCGACCACCATGTCGGGCAGCCCCGATTCGATGGCCGTGGGAACCTCGGGCAACTGGGCGACGCGCTCGCGCGAAGTGATGGCCAGCGGCCTGAGCTTGCCCGACTGCACGAGGCCGAGCGCGGAAGGCAGGTTGTCGAACATCACGTCGAGCTGGCCTCCGACCAGATCGGTGAGCGCGGGCGCGCTGCCCTTGTAGGGCACGTGGGTCAGGTCCACGCCGGTCAGGATCCGGAAGTACTCGCCGGTCAGGTGGGGGGAGGTGCCCGGTCCCGGCGAGCCATAGTTCATGGGCTGTTGCGCCTTGCGCGCCAGGCTGATCCACTCGCCCAGGGTTTTGGCGGGCGTGGAGGGATTCACCAGCACCAGGTTGGTGTAGTAGCCGATCTGGCTGATCATGGTGAAGCCCTTGATATGGTCGAAGGGCAGGTTCTTCTGCAGCACCGGGTTGATGCCGTGGGTGGCCAGGGTGCCCAGGTAGATGGTGTAGCCGTCGGGCGCTGAGCCCGCGACGAACTGCGAGGCGATGTTGCCTCCCGCGCCAGGCCGGTTTTCCACCACGATGGGCTGCCTGAGCGTCTCGGACATCTGCGCCGCGACGATGCGCGTGACCAGGTCCGTGGAGCCGCCCGGGGGAAAGCCCACGATGAACTTGATGGGCCTGGCGGGGTAGTCCTGGGCCTGCGCCGCGGGGCTGGCGGCGAGCAGTCCGCCGGCCAGCATGGCCAGGCCTGTCTGGATGAGGGTGCGCTTTTGCATGTCTTGGTCTCCTGCGGGTGCCAGCGGCTTCATGGCGCGCTGTATTTCTGGATGAATTCATTCCTGAGCTGGCGCTTTTGCACCTTGCCCAGGGTATTGCGCGGCAACTGCTCCACGATGTGGATGGCCTTGGGCGTGCGTACCGCGCCCAGCTTCGCGCGCACATGGCTGCGCAGTTCCTCGGCGCTGGCCTGGCGCCCCTGGCGCAGTTCCACCGCCGCCTCCACGCGTTCGCCCCAATGGGCATCGGGAATCCCGAAGACCACGCTTTCGGCGACGTCTGCGTGCTGGGACAGCGCCTCCTCGACATCGCCGGGGTAGACGTTGAAGCCGCCCGAGATGACGACGTCCTTGGACCGGCCCTTGATGAACAGGTAGCCCTGGTCGTCGAGGTGGCCGACATCGCCCGTGCGCAGCCAGCCGTCGGACAGCACCGCCTCTGTCTCCTCTGGCATGCCGAGGTAGCCGCTCATCAGCAGGTCGCCCCGGGCCACGATCTCGCCGGACTCGAACGGCGGGCAGAGCCGGCCGTCCCTGTCCATGACGGCCAGCCGCGTCAGTGGCCCCGCGCGGCCGGCACTGCCCAGCCTGGCGTCATCGGCGCCGGCATGGCCGGGCATGCCGGCGATGATCACCGGTGCCTCTGTCAGCCCGTAGGTGACGCCCACCACCGGCCCCAGCAGGGTCCGCGCCTGGCGCAGCCTCTGCAAGGTGGCGCCGGCCCCGCCATACAGCAGGTTGCGCAGCCCGGGCAGGGGACGTGGCCGTTCGGCCTGCAGGTCCAGCAACTGGTAGAGCAGGGTGGGCGGTACCCAGCAGCCCGTGGCCTGGTGCGCGTGCAGCGCATCCAGCAGCCGGTCGGCCTTGGCTCCGTCCATGATGACCAGGCAGCCCCCGGCCGCGAGCACGGGCAGCACGAAGGTGCCCGCGCCGTGCGTCATCGGCGGGCCGAGCACGAAGCGCTCGTCCGGTGTGAACCCGAACACCTGCATGAGCGAGGAGACCATGGTGTTCAGGCAGCGCACCGACTGCAGCACGGCCTTGGGACGTCCCGAGGAGCCTCCCGTGAACTTGATGGCCATGGTGTCTTCGCCGCCGGCCTCCTCGATCCGGGTTTGCAGGCCCTGGCATTGCGCGAACTCCGGCGTCTGTCCGGGGACGGGAGCCAGATGGATCACGGGAATGTCCAGGCCCCGGGCCAGTTCGCGGGCGCTGCCATCCAGCACGACCAGGTCGGGCCGGGCCGTGTCCATCTGCTGGCGCAGCTCGGGCTGGGGATTGCCGGGTGTGAGCGGCACCAGCACGCCGCGGCAGTGGTAGGTGGCGAGAATGCACACCAGCATGGCCAGGCTGTTGTGGCTGGCGAGCGCCACGGTCGGGCGGGCGCGGCCCGAGACTCGCTGCAGGGCTGCGGCCGCGGCATGGACCTGCCGGGCCAGGTCGCCATGGCTCAGGCGCCCGGCGATGGAGCCGTCGGCGGCCAGCTCGATGGCGGCATCGGCGTCGGGCTGTCGGCGCACGCCGGCCCAGAGGAAGTCTATGGGCGTCATGGGCGGCCTTCCCAGGGGTTGTCGAGGACGGTGACCACGGCGGCCGCATCCTCGACGCGCAGGAAACCGCCGCCGTTCTCGGCCACCGCGATCCGGGCGCCGCGCACCTGGCGCGCGCCGGCTTCCCCGCGCAGCTGCGTGACCAGCTCATGCAGCTGTATGAGGCCCGTGGCGGCGATTGGATGCCCCTTGGAGACCAGGCCTCCCGAGACGTTGACCGGGCACTCGCCGCCCAGGGTGGTGGCGCCGCTGGCCGTGTAGGGGCCGCCTTCGCCGCGCGCGCACAGGCCCAGGTTCTCGATCTGCAGGATCTCGGCGAAGCTCGAGGCATCGTGCACTTCCACGACATCGATCTGGCCGGCCGAAATGCCCGCAGCGCCGTAGGCACGCCCGGCCGCAAGGCTGACGCAATGGGCTGCCAGCGCCTCGGCGGGCCGGTGCGTGGCGCTGGACACACCCATGCCCCGGATGCGCACCGCGCGGGCGCGGGCGATCCTGTCAAGCGCCCGTTCGCTGCACACCACGGCGGCCGCGGCACCGTCGGAGATCGGCGCGCACATGGCCCGGGTCAGAGGCCAGGCGATGGGCGGTGTATCGAGCACGTCCTGCACGCTCATGGGCGTGCGGTACTGTGCCAGCGGGTTCAGCGCCGAATGCCCGTGGTTCTTCGCGGCCGCATGCGCGAAATGCGCCTGCGTCGTCCCGTACATCTTCATGTGCATGCGGGCGAGCGAGGCATACACGTCCATGAAGAAGCTCTGCTGGCGCCAGTCGCCGCCCCCGGCCGTGGCCGGCCCCACGCCCGCCCCCAGGTGCTGCAGCGCATCCCAGGTGCCCTGCATATCATGGACATCCGTGCCCCCGAAGAAGGCTTCCATCATGGCCTGGCGCTTTTCCGGGTAGTACATCTTCTCCGTTCCCGCCACCAGCACCACGTCGTGCAGTCCCGCCTTGACTGCGGCATAGGCCAGGTACAGCGCCGAGCTGGAGCTGGCGCAGGCGTTCTCGACGTTGAAGATCGGCAGGCCGCCAAAGCCCATGGCCGTCAGGGCGCACTGGCCGCGGATGGAGTTCTGCCCCTCCATCTGTCCCTGGCGCACGTTGGCGAACCAGGCTGCATCCATGTCGCCCTGCGACAGGCCCGCATCGGCCAGCGCCGCCGTCACGGCCTCGCGCGTCAGCTGCTTGACCGATTGGTCCGGATGCCGGCCCAGCCGGGTGTGCGCAATGCCTGCGATGAAAACTTCCATATGCCTTCCTGTCTCCTTGGGTTTTCTTCCAGAATGTGGAAGCCTTGATGCCCGACTTGCCATTCCGCCTGAAGGCAAGAATAGAATTTGTCGCTGGTTCAACCACAAACTTCCAGCATTTGGAAAATGGCACACGGAACGCAAACGCTGGAACGCGGGGTCGAGCTGCTCAAGCTCGTGGCGGCTCACCATCCGTCGGGGGTCCGGCTGACGGATCTGGTGCAACTCAGCGGGTTGGAGCCTCCCACCGTCCACCGGCTGCTGGCCAGTCTGGTGCGGGAGGGGCTGGTGGGCCAGCAGGAGACGGGCAAGCGCTACGTGCTGGGCCGGTACTGCGGGCAACTGGCGAAGGCGGCCGCCCATGAGGCGCCCATCCAGGAAACCTACGGGCCGCTGCTCGAGCAGATTGCCCAGGACACGGGCGATGCCACCTTCCTGGTGGTGCAAAGCGGTTTCGATACCTTGTGCATTGCGCGCGCCATCGGCACCTACATGATCCAGGCGCTGGCCGTCAGCGTCGGGCACCGCCAGCCCATAGGCGTGGGCGCAGGAGGGCTGGCCATGCTGGCGCAAATGCCCGCGCGCGATGCCGAGGCCCTGATCCGCGCCAACCGGGACCGGCTGGCCTACTACCGCAACCTGACCGATTCGGCCCTGCGCGACATGGTCCGGCAGGCCCGCAGTGCCGGGCATGCGGTGATCGGCAACTATGCCGTCTCGGGCGTCGTGGGCGTGGGCGTGGCGTTGCGCGATCCGCTGGGCAACATCGTCGGCGGCATCAGCGTGGCTTCGATCAAGCAGCGCATGGGCCGCGAACGCCAGGAGCAGGTGGCGCGCCGCATGCGCGCGCTGATGGCGCGGCATGGGGCCGGGGGCCTCTAGGGGAGCACCCCATGCCCGCCTGAACAGGCCCCTGGACGCGTCGGCCTGGTGCGGACCGATAGAATCCAGGTTTCCTGCTTTGCGCGGCCGCGTTGCCGTCCGCGGTTTTTCGACGCCCGTCGCCCTCACATGTCTGCCAATCAACCAACGTCCGCCTCGCACAACCAGCTCGACACCAAGGCCCAGGCCTGGTCCGCCCTCTTTGAGGAGCCGATGAGCGATCTGGTCAAGCGCTATACCTCCAGCGTGTTCTTCGACAAGCGCCTGTGGCAGGCCGACATCACGGGCAGCCTGGCGCATGCCGAGATGCTGGCGGCCAAGGGCATCATCGCCGCCGCCGACCACGAGTCCATCCGCAAGGGCATGGCGCAGATCACGCAGGAGATCGAGTCCGGCCAGTTCGAGTGGAAGCTCGACCTGGAAGACGTGCACCTGAACATCGAGGCCCGCCTGACCCAGCTGGTCGGCGACGCCGGCAAGCGCCTGCACACAGGCCGCAGCCGCAATGACCAGGTGGCCACCGACGTGCGCCTGTGGCTGCGCGGCGAGATCGACCTCATCGAGGGCCTGCTGGGCGAGCTGCAGCTGTCCCTGGTCGAAGTGGCCGAGAAGAACGTGGACGTGATCCTGCCCGGCTTCACCCACCTGCAGGTGGCCCAGCCCGTGAGCTTCGCCCACCATCTGCTGGCCTATGTGGAAATGTTCAAGCGCGACGCCGAGCGCATGCTGGACCTGCGCCGCCGCGTCAACGTGCTGCCGCTGGGCAGCGCCGCCCTGGCCGGCACCACCTACCCGCTGGACCGCGAGCGCGTGGCCCGCACCCTGGGCATGGAAGGCGTCTGCCAGAACTCGCTGGACGGCGTCAGCGACCGCGACTTCGCCATCGAATTCACCTCGGCCGCCAGCCTGTGCATGGTGCACGTGAGCCGCCTGTCGGAAGAGCTGATCATCTGGATGAGCCAGAACTTCGGCTTCATCCGCATCGCCGACCGCTTCACCACGGGCTCGTCGATCATGCCGCAGAAGAAGAACCCCGACGTGCCCGAGCTGGCACGCGGCAAGACCGGCCGCGTGGTCGGCCACCTGATGGGCCTGATCACCCTGATGAAGGGCCAGCCCCTGGCCTACAACAAGGACAACCAGGAAGACAAGGAGCCGCTGTTCGACACGGTGGACACCCTGAAGGACACGCTGCGCATCTTCGCCGAGATGATCGGCGGCCAGGCCGACCCGGCCACGGGCGGCAAGAAGGGCGGCATCACCGTCAACGCCGAAGCCATGCGCGCCGCCGCGCTCAAGGGCTACGCCACGGCCACCGACCTGGCCGACTACCTGGTCAAGAAGGGCCTGCCCTTCCGCGATGCGCACGAGACCGTGGCCCATGCCGTCAAGCTGGCCTCGCAAAAGGGCGTGGACCTGACCGAGCTGCCACTGGCCGAACTGCAGGCCTTCAACCCCGGCATCGAGGCCGATGTCTTCGAAGCGCTCAGCCTGGAAGGCTCGCTCAATGCGCGCAACACACTGGGCGGCACGGCGCCGGCCCAGGTGCGCAAGCAGCTCGCTGGCCACCAGGCGCGCTTGAATGCACGCCTGAACGCACGCCTGGGCTGATCCCCCCGTTCGCCGGAGCCACGCCATGACATCCTCCCGCCGCCAACTGCTGACCGGGGCGCTGCGCGCTGCCGGCGCAGTGACAGCCGTTGCCGCCTCGTCGGCCCTGGCTCCGCTGGCCTGGGCACAGCCCGGGCAGGCCATACGCATCCTGGTGGGCTTTCCGCCGGGCGGCGGCACGGATGCCATCGCGCGCCTGCTGGCCGACCGGCTCAAGGACGTGCTGGGCACCACGGTGCTGGTGGACAACCGCCCTGGCGCGGGCGGGCAGATCGCGGCGCAGCAGCTCAAGGCGGCTGCGGCCGACGGCCACACGCTGTTCCTCACGCACGACCACACCATCTCCATCCTGCCCCAGGTGGTGAAGAAGCCGGGTTTCGACCCTGCCCATGACTTCGTTCCCGTGGCCGGCTTTGCCACCTTCGTGAACGCGCTGGCGGTCTCCGCCAACACGCCGGCGCACAACCTCGCCGAGTATGTGGAGTGGGTGCGCCAGGGCGCAAAGCGCGGCAGCATCGGCATTCCCGCGCCGGCCTCCACGCCGGAATTCCTGGTCAGGCTGCTGGCCGAGCACTACAAGCTGGACCTGGTGGCCGCGCCCTACCGGGGCAGCGCGCCCATGCTGGCCGACATGCTGGGCAACCAGATTCCTGCCGGCATCGCCTCGGTGCAGGACCTGATGGAAAACCACAAGGCCGGCAAGCTGCGCGTGATCGGCGTGCTGGGCACGCGCCGCCAGGCCACCATGCCCGAAGTGCCCACGCTGGCCGAGCAGGGTGTCAAGGGCTTCGAGGACACGCCCTACTACGGCATCTACGCGCCGCGCGGCACGCCCCAGGCCTTCGTCGACCGCTTCTCCGCCGCCGTGGCCGCCGTGCTCAAGCAGCCCGATGTGCACGAGCAGCTCACCGCCCTGGGCCTGACCGTGGGCCATATGCCGCCCGCACAGTTGGCCGAGCGCGAGCAGGCCTATACCCAGGTCTGGAAACGCATCATCCGGACCAGCGGCTTCCAGCCTCAGTAAGCGCGCGTCCAGCGGTCCCGCATGTTCTACGCGATTCCGCTGGAGGACCGGCCCCGCTGGAGCAATCCGCCGTGGATGACGCTGCTGATCATCCTCGTGAACGTGCTGGTGTTCTTCGGGCCGCAGCGTTCCGAGGAGCGCGCCCAGCAGGCGGCGGCGCAGTTCTATGCCGCCAGCGCGCTGCCGGGCATCGAGTTGCCGCGCTTCGTGGACTGGCTGGAGCGCACGGATTCGCCCATTGCCAAGCAGGCGAAGGTGCTGCAGAAAAAGGGCCTGGTCGAGCCGCTGCTGCAGCGCATGGAGCAGGAGCCCGCCTTCCTGGCGCTGCTGCGCAGCGGCCAGATCGTTGTGGCCAGCGATCCTCTGCACGGGCAGTGGCAGACGGACCGCAGCCGCTACGAGGCCTTGCAGCCGCCGCCCTTCACCACGCGCTGGGCGCAGGACTATGGCGAGGACGCGCCGCTGCGCCCGGTGACCTGGATCACGTCGGCCTTCCTGCATGCCAGCACGGGCCATCTGGTCGGCAATATGCTGTTTCTCTTCATGTTCGGCTTTTCGGTGGAGCTGGCACTGGGGCGGGCCACCTATCTGCTGTTCTATCTGCTGGGGGCTGTCGGGGCTTCGCTGCTGTCCTCCTGGGTCCATGGGGGTGCGGGCGTCTATGCTCACGGGCTGGGCGCTTCGGGCGCGGTCGCAGCGCTGATGGGCATGTACGCCGTCATGTACCGGCTGCGGCGCATCCGCTTTTTCTACCAGTTGTTCTTCTACTTCAACTACGTCACGGCACCGGCCCTAATCCTGTTGCCGGCCTGGATTGCGAATGAAGTGCTGCAGCACTTCTTCAGCGGTCGGGGCGTGGACTACATGGCCCACCTGGGCGGCCTGCTCACAGGCGCAGCCCTGATGGCCCTGCATCTGCGCCGCAAGCCACGGGCGGCGTTGGCGGGCCGCCATTCGGCGCCGGACGATGGCTTCGACGCACATGTCGCCAACGCGCGACGCCTGGGCCAGGCGCTGGACATGGAGGGCGCCCTGCGCGCCTGGCGCGCCGCAGCCCAGCTGCGGCCTGCCGACACCGAGGTGCTGCGCGCCTGGTTTGCCGCAGCCCGCTATGTGCCTGCCAGCGAGGACTTCCACCGTGCGGCCCGGCGCATCTTCAGGCTGCCGGCCCGTGATACCGCCACCCTGGCCTGGCAGCACGCCAGCTACCGCATCTACCTGGACCTGGCCCGCCCAGGCGCCAGGATCGCGCCCGAGGACATGGCCAGGCTGGTGCGCCGCTTCACGCGTGCCCGTGCGTTCGACGATGCCGAGAAGCTGTGCCACGCGCTGCTGCAGGCAGCACCCGGCCAGCCGGGCCTGGGCGAGACGCTGTGCCTGCTGGTCAACGGCCTGCTGCAGCAGGGGCTGGCACAGCGCGCCCGCGCCTGGCTGCCACAACTGCAGCGCTGGGCGCCCGATGAGGCCGTGACCCGGCTGTTGCTCGACCGGCAGGCCCGGTCCCAGGCCACGGCGTGATCAGTGCGGGGCCAGGCGCGGGTCCGGTCCCTGTTCCGGTTCCGGGTCACGCAGCAGCCACCGCACCTCCTGCGTGGCCTCGCTGTCGGGATGGCGCGCCTGCAGCGTGGCCAGGATGCCCTGGGCCATGTCCCGGCGCCCGAAGCCCTGCAGCATCAGGCGCGCCGCCAGTTCATAGGCATGGGGCACGGCGGCATGGCCCTTGAAGCGTTTGTCGAAGCCCGAGATCAGGGTCAGCGTCGCCTGTGCATCCCCCGCGCGCCAGGTGCTGCGCGCCAGGGCCAGTGTCTGGTCGGCATCGTCCAGCGCAAAGCTCGCTTCCTTGGCGCGGCAGGCCTGGAACACCTTGAGCGCCTCGGTGGTCTGGCCCTGGCGCAGCAGCAGGGCGATGAAGCGCCGGCCGTGGTCCAGCAGCGTGGCCGTCTTGTCCGACAGCAGCAGCAAGCGGTGGTAGCGGCGCTGGGCATGCGTGTCGTCGGGGTGGGTGCGCTGGTCCTCGTAGGCCAGGCCCAGCGCGGCGGCCAGGTCGCCAGCGGCCACGTGCTCGGCCACGTCCTCGTCCAGCTGCTGGCGGGCGATCTGTTCGGGCGTGCGCGCAGGCGCCCCGTCGGGCCCGCTGTCTGCCTGGGGCACGGCGTCGATGCCCAGAGCCTCATGGTGCTGGTACATCACATAGCCCAGCAGGCTGGCCATGACCCAGCCGAAATAGATCATGGCGAAGTTGAACAGCGGCAGCAGGATCAGCCCGCTGAACACCGGCAGCAGCAGTGACATGGCGATCTGCGCACCGCTGCTCAACAGGAACAGAAAAAAGCACAGCAGCGCATAGGGCTTGCCGATGATGCGCACCGTGTCCAGGATCAGCAGCGGATTGAGTGCGGAGAAAAAGCCCGTCGTCTGCACCAGCACGATGATGCTGGCCGGCAGCAAAAAGGACAGCAGCAGCAGGGCCAGCTGCGCCATGCCCAGGCTCACCCGCGCACACCATCCGACGATGATGCCGTGCACCACCAAAATGGCGAACAGTTTCCAGGGCAGATGGGTCCAGTCCGGGTCCAGGTGGCGAGGATAGTCCGCAGCGCGCGATATGCCCTGCGAACCCAGCGCTGCCACCTTGAAACCATAGCGGCTGGCGGCCAGCAGGATACCGATCTGCACCAGCCCGATGGCCAGGGGTGCGGGCAGGAAGAACAGCGCCTTGAACAGCAGGCTGCCCAGCGACAGCAGCAGCGCATAGCCCAGCGGCTGTGACTGGAACGGAAAGGCGAAGAACTGGTTGATCCGGTGCCAGAACGGCTGAGGCACGGCAACGTGGTTCGGCTTCATGGACGGACTCTCTCCCTGTGTTGTATCCGCGCAGTATAGGTAGCACGCTGTATGTAGTCTGACGGGGCCTGTGGTGGGAGGTGAGCCCTGTGATCGCACGGATATGACGTGTTGATGCGCCGATGTCTTACAGATGGATACACCGCAGACCCGGTTCCGGGCACCCGCAGCAGGGCCTGCAGCGGATGCGGGCCGGTATCATCCTGCGCAGTGGTTTTCAGCCGCAGCGGATGCGGCCCTGCATTCGGTGCATGCGGGCGACAGGCCAGCGCCTTGTTCCAGCCCTTGCCGCCGAGCCCTGCCTGCAGCGCAGGGTTTTTCATTTGCATTTGCAGCGTGTCATGCGGGCAGCTCGCATCGCAGTGCTGAAAGCCTGCTCATTCCAAGAAAACAGCGGGCCATCTGAGTCCGACAGAAGGGATTGCCATGGGGGTGCTTCGCACGAAAGCGATCAGTGGGTTGCAGGGGGCTCCGGCGCACAGCCGGCCCTGGGGCCGGTGGGGGTTGGGGCTGCTGCTGGGATCGGTGGCGCTGACGGCGCAGGCCGTGGGCGTGCGCCAGTTCAGCCCGCAGGGCGAGGTGGCCAAGGTCGAGCAGGTGGTGGTGCAGTTCGATGGCACGGCCGTGCGCTTTGGCGACCCCAAGGCGGCCGCGCCGGTCACGCTCAGCTGCAGCGATGCGGCGGCCACCCAGGGCACGGGCCGCTGGAATAGCGACCGCGAATGGGTGTTCGACTTCAAGCAGGCCCTGCCGCCCGGCGTGCGCTGCACGGCCCAGTTGGTGGCCGGCTACAAGTCGCCTGCGGGCACGGCCGTGACGGGCGCTGCCAGCTACCAGTTCCAGACCGGCGGCCCGGCCGTGCTGGACATGGCGCCCGACACCTATGAACAGATCGACGAGGAGCAGTACTTCGCGCTGCGCCTGTCGGGCCCGGCCACCGTGCAAAGCCTGCAGCAGCACATGTGGTGCACGGCCGAAGGCGTGGGAGAGCGCATTCCCGTGCGCCTGATCGAGGGCAAGGAGCGCGACGAGCTGCTCAAGCACCGCGGCTGGGACAAGGCCGCCGCCAAGAACCCGCTGCAGTACGCCACGCTGGGCTGCAACCGCCGGCTGACGGCGGGCACGACCATGAAGCTGGTCTTCGGTGCCGGCATTGCCACGCCCAACGGCGTGGCCAGCCGCCAGGACAAGCGCTTCGAGTACCGCGTGCGCGAGCCCTTCGCGGCCGAGTTCAGTTGCGAGCGCGAGAACGCCCAGGCCGCCTGCCTGCCGATCCGCCCCATGCGCCTGAGCTTCAATGCCCCCGTGCCGCGCAAGCTGGCCGAGGGCATTCGCCTGAGCAGCGGCGCCTCCAAGGTGGCGCCCGTGATCGACGGCGAATACGGCGAAAAGCTCGGCGAGGATTCGCTGGTGCAGAACCTGAGCTTCCCGCCCACCATGCAGGCCCAGGCGCGCTACACGGTGGAGCTGCCGCCGCAGTTCAAGGACGCGGCAGGCCGCAGCCTGAGCAATGGCGACATGTTCCCGCTGCAGGTGGCCACGGGCGCGCTGCCGCCGCTGGCCAAGTTCGCGGCCTCGCCCTTCGGCATCGTCGAGCGCTATGCCGAAGGCCCGGACGGCCCGGCCCTGCTGCCCGTGACGCTGCGCAATGTGGAGTCCGAGCTGGCCACCAGGTCCCTGGACGCCAGCCGCGTGAGCACCAAGCAGCCCGGCAGCGATGCCGAGATCATCGCCTGGATGCGCCGCGTGGCCGACTACGAGTCCTCCGACATGGACCGCAAGCGCGCCTCTCGCGACATCAAGGGCCCGCTGCCGCCCGTGATCGACAACGAAAACCGCGACTATGTGCAGACGCGCATGCTGTCGCTGCTGGCCGGCCAGGGCGACGTCAAGACGCTGGAGCTGCCCAAGCCCGTCAAGGGCGATCCGCGCCCCTTCGAGGTGGTGGGCATCCCGCTCACGCCGGGCTTTCACGTGGTCGAGATCGCCTCGCCGCTGCTGGGCCAGTCGCTGCTCGATGAGCGCTACGGCTCGGCGCGCAGCATGTATGTGCGCACCTCGGCCCTGGTGACCAACCTGTCCGTGCACTTCAAGCTCGGGCGCGAGAACGCGGCCGCCTGGGTGACCACGCTGGACAAGGGCCAGGCCGTGGCCAATGCCAAGATCCAGGTCTCCGACTGCAATGGCAAGGTGCTGACCTCGGCCACCACCGACGCCAGTGGCGTGGCGCGCCTGGACGGCCTGTCGCCCGAGCCGCCCCAGTGCACGGGCGGTGTCGGCTACCGCTCGCCTGCCTACTTCGTCAGCGCACGCGCCCAGGGCAAGGACGGCCAGCAGGAGCTGGCCTTCACCTGGAGCGACTGGCAGCGCGGCATCGAGTCCTGGCGCTTCAACGTGCCCACCAGCCGCAGCGCCCAGCGCGACGAGGTGGCCCACACCATCTTCGACCGCACGCTGCTGCGCGCCGGCGAGACCGTGTCCATGAAGCACCTGATGCGCACCCAGACCGGCATCGGCCAGGGGCAGGGCGGCTTTGCGCTGCCCGAGCAGCGGCCCACGCAACTGGTCATCACCCATGAAGGCAGCGGCCAGCAGTACACGCAGCCGCTGCAGTGGCGTTCCACGGGCACCGGCGGCCTGAGCGCGGAAAACAGCTTCTCCGTGCCCAAGGGCGCCAAGCTCGGTTCGTATTCCGTGGAGCTGCGCGGCGATGGCAACGGCTCGCGCGGGCGCAACAACCGCTTCGGCACGGGCAGCTTCCGTGTCGAGGAATTCCGCCTGCCCGTGCTCGAAGGCCGTGTGGGCCCCGAAGGCAAGCAGGCCCTGGTCGGCGTCTCCAGCCTGCCGGTGCAGGTGCAGGTGAACTACGTCTCCGGCGGCCCGGCCGCCAACCTGCCGGTGCGCGTGTCCGCCCTGGTGCGTTCCACCTGGATGGACCGCAGCGACTGGCAGGGCTTCAGCTTCTCGGCACCGCGCAGCGCCCAGGACACGGGCCAGAGCGATGACGAGGAGGCCACGGCCTCCCAGGACAGCAAGGTGGTGGCCGACAAGCTGCCCGTGACGCTGGACCGTGAAGGACTGGGCAAGCTCAAGATCGAGAACCTGCCCAAGCTGCGCGAGCCGCGCGAGCTGCTGATCGAGGCCACCTATGCCGATCCCAACGGCGAGGTGCAGACCCTGCGCAGCACGCAGATGCTGTGGCCCGCGGCCATCGTGGCCGGCGTGCGCGCCGAAAGCTGGATCACCACGGGCCGCAAGCTGCAGTTCCAGGCGCTGGCCCTGGGCGTGGACGGCAAGCCCCAGGCCGGCGTGCCGGTCAAGGTCGAGGCCATCTCCCGCGTCACCACCAGCAGCCGCAAGCGCCTGGTGGGGGGCTTTTACAGCTACGACAACCAGACCACGCTCAAGTCCATGGGCACGGTATGCACGGGCAACAGCGATGCCCAGGGCATGGTGCAGTGCGAAGCCCAGCTGTCGCAGCCCGGCGAGGTGGAGCTGATCGTCACCGCCTCCGACAAGGATGGCCGGCCCGCCCAGGCCGCCTCCAGCGTCTGGGTCACGCGCCAGGGCGAACTGTGGTTCGGCGGCGAGGACCATGACCGCATGGACGTGCTGCCCGAAAAGCGCAGCTACGAGCCTGGCGAGACCGCGCGCTTCCAGGTGCGCATGCCCTTCCGCTATGCGACGGCCCTGGTCGCCGTGGAGCGCGAAGGCATCGTCAGCACCCAGGTCATGCAGCTCAATGGCCAGAACCCTACCGTGGAGCTGAAGGTCCAGCCCGACTGGGGCCCCAACGTCTACGTGAGCGTGCTGGCCCTGCGCGGGCGACTGCGCGAGGTGCCCTGGTACAGCTTCTTCACCTGGGGCTTCAAGGCGCCGCGCGAGTGGTGGAACGCCTTCTGGCACGAGGGCAAGGAGTACATCGCGCCCACGGCCCTGGTCGACCTGTCCAAGCCCGCCTACCGCCTGGGCATGGCCGAGATCCGCGTGGGCACCAAGGCCCATCGCATCGACGTCAAGGTCACGGCCGACCAGGCCAGCTACCAGGTGCGCGGCACCGCCAAGCTCACCATCAGCGCCACGCTGCCCGACGGCAAGCCCGCCGCTGGCGCCGAGGTGGCGCTGGCGGTCGTGGACCAGGCCCTGCTGGAGCTCATGCCCAATACCAGCTGGCAGCTGGCCGACGCCATGCTGCGCCGCCGCGAGTGGGGCGTGCAGACATCGACCGCGCAGATGGAGGTGATCGGCAGGCGCCACTACGGCCGCAAGGCCGTGGCCGCTGGCGGCGGCGGTGGCCGCAGCCAGACGCGCGAGCTGTTCGAGACGCTGCTGCTGTGGAATCCGAGCGTGGTGCTCGATGCCCAGGGCAAGGCCCAGGTCAGCGTGCCGCTCAACGACTCGCTGACCACCTTCCAGGTGGTGGCGGTGGCCGACCATGGCGTGGCGCTGTTCGGCACGGGCCAGGCGCCCATCCGCACGGCCCAGGACCTGCAGATCATCAGCGGCCTGCCGCCGCTGGTGCGCGAGGAGGACCAGTTCCGTGCCATGGTCACGCTGCGCAACACCTCGGCCAAGGCCATGAAGGTGCAGGTCACACCGCGTGCCACGCTGCTGGAGCTGGCAGCGCAGACCGTGGAGATTCCCGCGGGCGAGGCGCGCGAGGTGGCCTGGAACGTCACGGCGCCGGCCCAGCTGGGCCAGACGCGCGCAGAGGCGCTGATCTGGGAGATCGAGGCCCGCGACACCGCAGGCGGTGACAAGCCGGCCAGCGACAGGCTGAAGGTCAGCCAGCGCATCATCCCGGCCGTGCCGCTCACGGTGCAGCAGGGCACGCTGATGCAGGTCGATGGCAGCATCAACCTGCCCGTGCAACTGCCGGCCGATGCGCTGGCCGGCCGCGGCGGCCTGCGCATGTCGCTGGCGCCCAAGCTGGCCGAAGGCCTGCCGGGCGTGCGCGACTGGTGGGCGCGCTATCCCTACAGCTGCCTGGAGCAGGTCACCAGCAAGGCCGTGGGCATGAGCGACGCCACGCTGTGGCAGTCCACCATGGGCCAACTGCCCAGCTACCTGGACAGCGACGGCCTGGCCAGCTACTTCCCGCTGGCAGGCGACGGTTCGGGCCGTGCGGCCCGCGGCAGCGATACGCTGACGGCCCACCTGCTCAACCTCTCGGCACTGGCGCAGGGCGTGGACAAGCGCTTCGTGCTGCCGGCGGCCGAGCGCGAGCGCATGGAAAACGGCCTGATCGCCTTCGTCGAAGGCCGCATCCAGCGCAGCTTCTGGAGCCCGCGCAAGGATCTGGACATGCGCAAGCTGGCCGCCATCCAGGCGCTGGCGCTGGCGGGCCGCGCCAATCCGCGCATGCTCGACAGCATCACCATCGCGCCCAACGACTGGCCCACGCATGCCGTCATCGACTGGGTGGCCCTGCTCAAGCACATGCGCGAGCTGCCCCAGCGCGAACAGCAGCTGGCCCAGGCCCAGCAGATCCTGCGCGCCCGCCTGAGCTACCAGGGCACGCGCGTGGCCTTCAGCAACGAGCAGGACGACCAGTGGTGGTGGCTGATGCAGGGCCCCGAGGTCAACCTGGCCCGCCTGATGCTGGTCAACATGGACGACCCGACGTGGAAGGAAGAGCTGCCGCGCCTGGCCAACGGCTTCATCTCGCGCCAGAGCAACGGCGCCTGGGGCACGACCACGGCCAACCTGTGGGGCGCGCTGGCACTGCAGCGCTTCTCGCAGCAGTTCGAGGCCACGCCCGTGACGGGCGCCACCCAGGCGGCTTTGGGCGCGTCCCAGGCCCGCGTGGAGTGGAGCCAGGTCACGCGCATGCGCGCCAGCGACACCGAGGGCGCGGCCCACCAGGCGTCCAGCTTCGGCGCGACCACGGTGGTCGGCGGCCTGCGCAACAACACCATGTTCCTGCCCTGGAGCGCGGTGGGTGATGCCCGCAAGGGCCAGCTGACGGTGACCCAGCAGGGCACCGGCAAGCCCTGGCTCACGCTGCAGTCGGTGGCGGCCGTGCAGCTGAAGGCGCCGTTCAGTGCCGGCTACACCGTCACGCGCACGGTCAAGCCCGTGGAGCAGGCCGACAAGAGCCTGCCCGCAGGCCAGTACTCGCGCGGCGACGTGCTGCGCGTCACGCTGGAGGTACAGGCCCGCACCGACATGACCTGGGTGGCCATCACCGACCCCGTGCCCACGGGCGCCACCATCCTGGGCGGTGGTCTGGGGCGCGACTCGGAGATCGCCTCGGGCGGCGAGCGCGCCGAAGGCTCGGGCTGGCTGGCCTATGAAGAGCGCAGCTTCGAGGCCTACCGCGCCTACTACCAGTACCTGCCCAAGGGCAATACGCGCGTGGAGTACACCGTGCGGCTGAACAATGCCGGCGACTTCGCGCTGCCGCCCACGCGGGTGGAGGCGCTGTATGCGCCCGAGATGTTCGGCGAGGTTCCCAACGCCCGCATCAAGGTGAGCGACAAGCGCTGATGCAGCGTTGATGGCGCCCTGACAAGGGGGCGGCCCTGCGGCCTATGATGGCTGCAGGACCGCCCCCTTTTTTCATCACCCTCCGCTCCATGGCACAAGTCATTCTCTCTCCGGTTCCCGCGGGCAGCGCCCTGCAGGACCGCCTCAAGACCGCCTATTTCCACGACAGCTACCAGCTGCAATTGCCGGACGACGGCAGCAGTCCCATGGCGCTGTACCTGCGCTGCGTGGGCCGCACGCCGGGCTGGATCGACTTTCTGATGCGCCTGCGCAACCGCGTGGTGGCGCCCTTCGGCATCAAGGACCTGGGCACGCTCAGCGGCGTCGATGCGCAGCGCCAGCCATCGAGCTACCGCGTGGGCGACCGCGCCGGCATCTTCCGTGTCCATGCCCTGAGCGACAGCGAAGTGGTGCTGGGCGACAGCGACCGGCACCTGGACGTGCAGGTCTCCCTCATGCGGCTGCCCGGCCCCGAGGGCGCGCCGTCCGGCACCTTCACCGCCGCCATGTCCACCGTGGTCCATGTGCACAATGCCTTGGGCCGCATCTACATGCTGGGCGTGACGCCGGCGCACCGCGTCATCGCCCCGGCCGTGGTGGCCAGGCTGGCCGGCTGAAAGCTGCGGATGGAGCCGTCGGCTGTCCAGGCCATCAAAATGGCCGTCGTGGGTGCCTCGGGGCTGTCCAAGGACGCCTTGCATATCTACGTGGGCCTGACGGTGGCGCTGGCCGCCTGCGCCGTGCTGCGCAGACCCCTGGGCAGCTGGACGCCCCTCCTGGCGGCCCTGGCGGTGGCCATGACGGGCGAGCTGCTGGACATGCGCGACGATATCGCGAGCCTGGGGTATTGGCGCTGGGGCGCCAGCCTGCACGACATTGCCAATACCGTGTTCTGGCCCGCCGTACTGGCTGCGCTGGCGCGCTGGAGCAGCGTGCTGGGGCGTCGGCCCTGAAGTCAGCAAATCGGAAGCCTTTGGCGTTGGCGTCCGACGCCTGCTTCCACGCCGCCCTTGCATACTTGCGGCCTTTGCCCGGCGGACATCCCCCGAGCAGGGAACGCGGCCCACCCCACAAGGGCAGGGCCGCCACCATTGCGAATCGGTTCCCGGGCACACCATTGATCACAAGAGAGAGGGTATATGCCAGACACGACCACCGATCCCCGACCGGCGCCACCCGCGCCACCGGCGGCTGCGCCACCGGATGCGCCGCAAACGGCCACACCATCGCCAGCCGAGCCTGCACCGCGCATCACGTTCTCCGGCCCCGTCGTCATTCCTTCCCTGCTGGTGCTGGGCCTGCTGCTGCTGTACTGCGGCCTCATGCCCGACAGCGCCGACCGGCTGTTCTCCAGCGCCCAGGCCTGGGTGGTGGGGCACATGGACTGGTTCTATGCCGTCTCGGTCACGCTGTTCCTGGTCTTTCTGATCTTCGTCGCGTCCAGCCGTTTCGGTGATATCCGCCTGGGTCCCGATGATGCGGAGCCCGAGTTCAGCTTCATCTCCTGGACCGCCATGCTGTTCGCCGCCGGCATGGGCATCGGCCTGATGTACTTCGGTGTCGGCGAGCCGCTGCAGCATTTCCTCAAGCCGCCCACGGCCGTGCCTTCCACGCCGGCTGCCGCGCGCGAGGCGCTGCAGTCCACCTTCTTCCACTGGGGCTTCCATGCCTGGGCCGTCTACGGGACCATGGGCCTGGTGCTGGCGTACTTCGGCTTTCGCTACAACCTGCCGCTGACCATGCGCTCGGGCCTGTATCCGCTGCTGGGCAAGCGCATCAACGGCCCCATCGGTCACAGCGTGGATGCCTTCGCGCTGGTGGGCACCATCGCGGGTATCGCCACCACGCTGGGCTATGGCGCGCTGCAGCTGGCCGCCGGCCTGCATACGGTGACGGGCTGGGACACCTCCACGGCGCTGTTCCGCATCTCGGTCATCGTCATCGTGGTCTGCCTGGCCGGGCTGTCGGCCGTCTCGGGCCTGGACAAGGGCGTGCGGCGCCTGAGCGAGTTCAATCTCGTGCTGGCCTTCATCCTGCTGGCCTTCGTCATCGTGGCCGGGCCCACGGTCTTCCTGTTCGAGGCGCTGAGCGAGAACATCGGCAACTACCTGTCTGGCCTGGTCCAGCTGTCGTTCCGCACCTTCGCCTACGAGCCGCCCAGCCAGGAAGGCTGGTTCGGCGGCTGGACCATCCTCTACTGGGCCTGGTGGATCTCCTGGTCGCCCTTCGTGGGCATGTTCATCGCACGCATCTCGCGCGGGCGCACCATCCGCCAGTTCGTGACCGGCGTGCTGCTGGTGCCCACGGCCTTCAACCTGCTGTGGATGACGGCCTTCGGCAACAGCGCCATCTGGATAGACACCCACGTGGCCATGGGCGCGTTGGGGCAGACGGCCTCGAACGTGGATGCGCTGCTGTTCCGCTTCTTCGAGTACCTGCCCTGGTTCAAGCCCGTGGCCTGGCTCACCATCGTGCTGATCGCGGTGTTCTTCGTCACCTCGGCGGACTCCGGGGCCTTCGTGGTGGACAACATCGCCTCGCGCGGCCATGCGCGTTCGCCGGTCTGGCAGCGGCTGTTCTGGGCTGCCGTGCTGGGCGTGACGGCCATGGTGCTGATGCTGGCCGGCGGCCTCAAGGCGCTGCAGGCCATGACCCTGGTGGCGGCCCTGCCGGTGGCCGTCATCATGCTGGCCCTGTGCTACGGGCTGTGGCGCGGGCTGCAGGCCGACCGCGCGCACTTCTCGCCCGACCTGGCCCCGGCCACCAGCTTCTGGAGCGGCCAGCACTGGCGCAAGCGCCTGGAGCAGATCGTGCACCAGCCCTCGCGCGCCGATGTGCGCAGGTTCCTGGCCGGCGTGGTGCTGCCGGCCATGAACGAGGTGGCCGCCGAGATGCAAAGGCGCGGCGTGCAGGCCGTGGTCACCGAGGACCTGGACGGCGAGGGCGCCGTGCGCCTGACCGTGCCCGATCCCTCGCTGCGCGACTTCGTCTACGGCGTGCGCGCCACGCGCCGCACGGTGCCCACCTTCCTGGTGAGCGAGGCGGCCAGCGAGCAGGAGCGGCGCCATGTCTACGAGCCCATCACCTTCTTCGAGGACGGTCGCCTGGGCCACGATATCCAGTACCTGCGCAGCGAGGAAGTCATCGCCGACATCCTGCGCCACTACGAGCGCTACCTGTCGCTGAGCGCCGACCAGCGCACGCATCTGCTGAACCGGGCTCCGGGCCACAGCTGAGCCGTGCTGCGCAGTGCCGCCGTCGCGGCACCCCGTGCCTTTGGGTAAAGACCGGGGTGCCAGCCGGCGGCCGCCTGCGGATACTGGGCGCTGCCATGCAGCTCGAATACTCTACCCATTCGCAGGAGCCACGCCATCGTTTCGACTACTGGCACGAGGTGGTCTGCCGCCACGGCATCCCGGCGGACAGCGTGACCGAGGCGGCCTTCGCGCATGGGTTCTCCGATGCGGCGCACTTCAGCCGAGCCTTCCGCAAGGCTTTCGGCTGCACGCCCCGCAGCCTGCTGGCCGCCTGAGCAAGGTCGCTGTCCCTCACGAACAAGCGTCGGGGCTGCCGGCTCCCTAGCATGGGGCTGCCGTGCGTCCCGTGCGGCTTTTCCAGTGCAACAACGGTGGCGCCCCGGAGCCGGGCGCCGGGAGACATGCCATGAACGACAGCGAACTGCACCATCTCGAACTGCTGGAGGTGGGGCGCGAGATCCAGTCCCGCCGCATTTCCTCGGAAGAGGTGACCCGCCACATGCTGGCGCGCATCGAGGCCGTGGATGCGCGGCTGCACAGCTACGTGACGGTGATGGCGCAGCAGGCGCTGGAGGACGCGCGTCGCGCCGACGCCGAGATCGCGCAGGGCCGCCACCGCGGTGCGCTGCACGGCGTGCCGCTGGCGCTCAAGGACCTGCTGTGGACCCGGGGCGTCCCCACCACGCATGGAATGACGCTGCACCGCGACCATCGCCCCACGGAAGATGCCACCGTGGTGCGCAGGCTGCGCGAGGCCGGCGCCGTCATCCTGGGCAAGCTGCAGCAGACCGAAGGCGCCTTCGCCGACCACCATCCCGAGATCACTGCCCCCGTCAACCCCTGGGGCGCCCAGCTGTGGCCCGGGGCCTCGTCCAGCGGCTCGGGCGTGGCCACGGCGGCGGGGCTGTGCTTCGGATCGCTGGGCACGGACACCGGGGGCTCCATCCGCTTTCCATCGGCCGCCAACGGCATCACGGGGCTCAAGCCCACCTGGGGCAGGGTGAGCCGCCACGGCGCCTTCGAATTGGCCGCGTCCCTGGACCACATAGGCCCGATGGCGCGCAGTGCTGCCGATGCCGCAGCCATGCTCGCGGCCATCGCCGGGGCGGACCCGCTGGACCCTACGGCCAGCCAGTGCAGCGTGCCCGACTATCTGGCCATGATGACGCGCGGATTCTCCGGCCTGCGCCTGGGCATGGACCGGCAATGGGCACTGGACGGCGTGGATGCCCCCTCCCGCCAGGCGGTGGAGCAGGCCCTGGCGGTGGCGCAGCGCCTGGGGGCCAGCGTGCAGGAGGTCCGCTTTCCCGATGCCACCCAGGCGGTGGAGGACTGGCCGGCGCTGTGCGCGGTGGAGACCGCCGTGGCGCACGGCGCCACTTTCCCTGCACGGCGCGAGGCCTATGGCCCCGGGCTCGCCGGGCTGATCGACCTGGGGCTGGGCCTGTCCGCCACCGACTACCAGCGGCTGCTGCTGCGCCGCGCGGACTTCACGGGCCGGGTGCGTGCACTCTTCGCGCAGGTGGACCTGCTGCTGGTCCCCGCCACGGCCTTTGCGGCCCCCACGCTGCAACGCATGGCGCATTTCGGCTCCGATGCCGAGCTGTTCTCGGGCATGCTGCGCTACACCTGCCCCTTCGACCTCACGGGCAGCCCCACGATCACGCTGCCCGGCGGACGCACGCCTGAGGGCGCGCCCGTGGCCTTCCAGTTCGTGGCCCCCGACTTCCGCGAAGACCTGCTGGTGCGCGCGGGCTGGGCGTTCCAGCAGGCCACGGACTGGCACAGACGGCACCCTGCTGCCTGAGCCGCCTGAGCCGCCAGTCCGGTGGCGCGACACGGGCCTGTCACACAGCCTTCCTAGACTGGCGTGATGTCCTTGATCGAGATGGAAGGTGTCGCCAAGTCCTGGGGTGGCACCACGGCACTGCAGGCCCTGGATCTGCGCATTGAACCCGGATCCTTTTGCGTGCTGCTCGGTCCCTCGGGCTGCGGCAAGTCCACCACGCTGCGCATCATCGCGGGCCTGGAAAGCGCCACCTCGGGCCGCGTGCGCATCGATGGCCAGGACGTCACCCAGCTGCCGCCCGCTCGGCGCGGCATTGCCATGGTGTTCCAGAACTACGCGCTGTTCCCGCACCTGACGGTGGCGCAGAACATCGGCTTCGGCCTGTCCGTGCGCAAGGTCCCGGCGGCCGAGGCGTGCCGGCGCATCGACGAGGCCGCCGCGCTGCTGGGCCTGGACGCGCTGCTGGCACGCAGGCCCGGCCAGCTGTCGGGCGGCCAGCAGCAGCGCGTGGCGCTGGGCCGCGCCCTGGTGGCCCGCGCCCGGGTCTGCCTGATGGATGAGCCGCTGTCCAACCTCGACGCCCAGCTGCGCCAGGAAATGCGCACCGAGCTGCGCCAGCTGCAGCGGCGCCTGGGCCTGACCGTGGTCTATGTCACGCACGACCAGGCCGAGGCCATGGGCATGGCCGACCAGGTGGTGCTGCTCAGCCAGGGGCGCGTGGAGCAGTGCGCCGCGCCCCAGGAGATCTACAGCCGGCCCGCCACCACCTTTGCCGCGCGCTTCATCGGCACGCCGGCCATGAACATCGCGCGCCTCGATGGCCTGCACATCGCGGGCAGCCATGCCAGCGCCGCGCCCGCCGGCCTGCAGCAGCCGGCCCAGGCGCGCTGGCTGGGCGTCAGGCCCGAGGACATGCGCCTGTCGCTCCATGGCGATGTCGGCAGCGGCCCCGTGGTCGCTGCCGACATCGAAAGCCTCGAATACCTGGGCGCCGACCTGGTGCTGCGCTGCCGCGTGGGCAGCGAACAACTGATGGTGCGCACCGCTGGCAGCCAGCTCGGCGGCCTGCAGCCGGGCCAGCTCGTGGGCCTGCGCTGGGCGCGCGAGGCCACGCATTTCTTTGACGAAAAGGGGCGGCGCTGCATGGCCTGATGCCGTGGCACCGCTCCTATCTTCCTCCGCAGTTCCACCGTTTCAGCCGTTCCGGCTTTCGCATCCTAAGCACCTTCCAGGAGAGTCCGCCATGCAACGCCATGCCTTCCTCAAAACCCTCGCAGCCGCTGCCGCCCTGGCCGCCACGGGCCTGCTGAACACCGCAAGCGCGCAGACGCCGCTGGAGGTGCCGTTCTACTACCCCGTGGCCGTGGGCGGCCCCATCACCAAGGTGATCGACGGCTATGCGGCCGAGTTCAACAAGGCCCATCCGCAGTACCGGATCACGCCCGTCTATGCGGGCACCTACCAGGAGACCATCGTCAAGGCGCTGACGGCCCACAAGTCGGGCAAGCCGCCGGCCAGCTCGGTGCTGCTGTCCACCGACATGTTCACGCTGATCGACGAGGACGCCATCGCCCCCATCGACGACTTCGTGAAGACCGATGCCGACCGGGCCTGGCTCAAGGGCTTCTACCCGGCCTTCATGGCCAACAGCCAGGCGGGCGGCAAGACCTGGGGCGTGCCCTTCCAGCGTTCCACCGTGGTCATGTACTACAACAAGGAAGCTTTCAAGGAAGCCGGCCTGGACCCGAACAAGGCGCCGCAGAACTGGAAGGAACTCAAGGAAGCCGCGCACAGGCTGACGAAGAAGGACGCCAGCGGCAAGGTCGTGCAGTACGGCATCCAGATCCCGTCCACGGGCTTTGCCTACTGGATGCTGCAGACGCTGACCACGCCCAATGACGTGCTGCTGGCCAACGAGTCCGGCATCCAGGTCACGCTGGACAGCCCCAAGGTAGTGGAGGCGCTGGACTTCTGGGTGGGCCTGGTCAAGGAAGGCGTGCACCCGGCCGGCGTGGTGGAGTGGGGCACGACGCCCAAGGACTTCATGGAAAAGAAGGCCGCCATCATCGTCACCACCACGGGCAACCTGACCAATATCCGCGCCAATGCCAAATTCGACTTCGGCGTGGGCCAGATCGCAGGCAATGTGCGCAAGGGCTCGCCCACGGGCGGCGGCAACTTCTACCTCTTCAAGAAGGCGCCCCGGGAGCAGCAGGAGGCGGCCTTCCAGTTCATGAAGTGGGTCACCCAGCCCCCGCTGGCCGCGCAGTGGAGCATGGACAGCGGCTACGTGGCCGTCTCGCCCGCCGCCTATGACACGCCCGCGCTCAAGAAGTACGGCCAGGACTTCCCGCAGGCCCTGGTGGCGCGCGACCAGTTGCCGGTATCGGTGGCCGAGTTCTCCACGCATGAGAACCAGCGCGTGACCAAGGTGCTGAACGACGCCGTGCAGGCCGCCCTCAACGGCAGCAAGACCTCGGCCCAGGCCCTGCAGGATGCGCAAAGGGAAGCAGACCGCATCCTGCGCCGCTACAAGTGATGGCGCAGTGCCGCTGACCGCATGAGCTCCGCTCCCGCCTCCCTTGTCCGCGGCCGCCAGGCCGTCCATGCCTGGCTGATGCTGCTGCCGGCGCTGGTGCTGCTGGTGGCCTTCACGCACTGGCCGGCCGTGGCCACGCTGATCGACAGCCTGCATGCCACGCCGCGCGGCGGCCAGCCGGGGCCGTGGGTGGGGCTGGAGAACTACGCCGTCATGGCCGACGACCCGGTGTTCTGGCAGGCCGTGCGCAACAACCTGTGGTTTGCGGCGGCCACGATTCCGCTGTCCATGGCGCTGGCGCTGGCCATGGCGCTGTGGGTCAACGAGAGGCTGGCCGGCCGCGCCTTCGTGCGCATGGCGTATTTCACGCCCACGGTGCTGCCCATGATTGCCGTGGCCAACATCTGGCTGTTCTTCTACACGCCGCAGTACGGGCTGCTGGAGCAGCTGCGCGGCGCACTGGGCCTTCCCGCGCACAACTGGCTGGGCGACCCGTCCACGGCGCTGGCCTGCGTGACCGTGGTGGCGGTGTGGAAGGAGGCGGGCTTTTTCATGATCTTCTACCTGGCCGCGCTGCAGACCCTCAACCCCAGCCTCAAGGAGGCGGCGGCCATCGAGGGGGCCTCGCGCTGGTACTTCCTGCGCCGCGTGCAGTGGCCGCTGCTGATGCCGACCACGCTGTTCGTGCTGGTCAATGCGGTGATCAATGCCTTTCGCCTGGTGGACCATCTCTTCATCCTCACGCGCGGCGGGCCGGACAACGCCTCCACGCTGCTGCTCTATCACCTGTACGAAGTGGGCTTCAAATTCTGGGACACGGGCTATGCGGCCGCCATCACCGTGGTGCTGGTCGCCGTGCTGGCGGCCGTGGCGCTGCTGCAGTTCTTCGTGCTCGACAAAAAGGTGCACTACCAATGAGCGCCGCACCCATTGCCCCGCGCCATGCGCCGCCCGCGCTGTACGGAGCCACCTGGCTGGACACGCTGGCCGCCTGGCTGCTGGCCCTGCTGTGGATACTGCCGCTGGCCTATGCGTTCTGGACGGCCTTCCATCCGCCCGAATACTCGGCACGCTTCGACCTGGCCGCGCCCTGGACGCTGGAGAACTTTCGCCGTGCCTGGCAGGCCGCGCCCTTTGCGCGCTATTTCCTGAACACGGCCGTGCTGGTGGCCATGATTTTGGCGGCCCAGCTGGTGCTGGGCACGCTGGCCGCCTATGCCTTTGCACGCTACCGCTTTCGTGGCCAGGGCCTGGCCTTTGCCCTGGTGCTGGTGCAGCTGATGATCATGCCGGACATCCTGCTGGTGGCGAACTACCAGACCCTGTCGCGCCTGGGCGCCGTCGATACGCTGCTGGGCATCGGCCTGCCGTACTTCGCATCGGCCTTTGCGATCTTTTTGCTGCGCCAGACCTTCCTGGGCATTCCCCGGGAACTGGACGAGGCCGCGCGGGTGGAGGGCGCCAGCACCCTGCAGATCCTGTGGCGCGTCTACGTGCCGCTGGCGCGGCCCGTGTACCTGGCGTTTGCGCTGGTGTCGGTGAGCTTTCACTGGAACAACTTCCTGTGGCCGCTGATCATCACCAACAGCGTGCAGGCGCGCCCGCTCACGGTGGGGCTGCAGGTGTTCTCCAGCGTGGAGTCGGGCGTGGAATGGGCCACCATCACGGCCGCCACGCTGATGAGCTCGGGCCCGCTGCTGGTGGCCTTCGTGCTGTTCCAGCGCCAGTTCGTGCAGAGCTTCATGCGTGCGGGGATCAAGTGAGGGCGGTGCTAAAGTTCCTTGTCCCAGCCTTTCACCCCGAGGTCCACCATGTCCGGTCCCGCATCCGCAGGTCTGTTCATCTACGCCAAGCAGCCTGACCGGCTGGCGCTGTTCTACATGGAGGTGCTGGCCATGCGCATGCTGCACCACACGAGCGAGCTCATGGTGCTGCAGTCGCCGGACCTGCAACTGGTGCTGCACGCCATTCCCGAGGCGATTGCGCGGCACATCACCATCACCGAGCCACCCCAGCCGCGCGAGAACGTGGCCCTCAAGTTCTTTGCCAACGTGACCAGCTTCGCGGCCGTGCGCCCCCTGGTCATCGCCCATGGCGGCCAGCTGTGGGAGCAGTCCTGGCAGGGGCCGGGCTTTCGCGTCTGCAACGCCATGGACCCCGAAGGCAACCTGTTCCAGCTGCGCGAGCCGCTGCCCGCATGATGCAGATCCTCACCTGGAACACCCAATGGTGCCTGGGCCTGGACGGCCGCGTGGACCCGGAGCGCATCGTGGCGCATGCGCTGTCCATGGCCGATATCGACGTGCTGTGCCTGCAGGAAATCGCCATCCACTATCCCGGCCTGCAGGGCGCGCCCGGCGACCAGGTGGAGCAGATCCGCCAGGCCCTGCCCGAAGGCTGGAAGCTCTTCTTCGGCGCCGCCGTGGACGAGTTCACGGCCGTGGGCCGGCAGCGCTTTGGCAACCTGGTGGCCACGCGCCTGCCGGTGCTGCAGCTGGCCCACCACCGTCTGCCGTATCCGCACGACGGCGGCGTGCGCAGCATGCCGCGCTGCTGCACGGCGGCCACGGTGATGGATGCCGCGCTGGGCCCCGTGCGGGTGATGAGCACCACCTCGAATATTTCTCGCGCCGCCAGCGCATGGCCCAGGCGCTGGCGCTGCGTTCCCTGCAGATCGAGGCCCTGGGCCAGGCCGAGGCGCCGCCCCAGCCCGCCAGCGACGGCTCGCCCCAGCAGACCAAGCCGCACACGCCGCATGCCGTGCTCTGCGGCGACTTCAACTTCGAGCCGCACGAGGACGAATACGCCGGCCTGTCCGCCCCCTGGGCGGCCGGCGAGCAAGGCGCCCTGAGCGCCGGCCAGTGGCACAACAGCTGGAGCGTGCTGCACCCGGACCAGCCCCAGCCGCCCACCTTCCGATTGTTCGACCGCCAGTGGGGCCCCGAGCCCGGCGCCTGCGATTTCGCCTGGGTCAGCGACAGCCTGCGCGGCCATGTGCGTGGCTGGGCCGTGGACAGCGACACAAGGCTCTCGGACCACCAGCCCGTGCTGCTGCAGCTGGATTGATCCAGGTCAGGGTCCGACGCCAAGCCGGCCTTGACCTACAGACAGTGACGCGGCCCTGCTCCAAGGTCATGGGGACTGTCTTGAAGGAGCATCCATGAGCCCCAATCCGCTGTCCACGATTCTTCACCGCACCTGGTGGGTGCTGCTGCTGCGCGGCCTGGTCGCCATCGCCTTCGGCGTGCTGACCTGGGTGCAGCCGACGGTATCGCTGGCGGCGCTGGTGCTGACCTTCGGCGCCTTCACCTTCGTCGATGGCCTGCTGGGCGTGTACTCGGCCATCCAGGGCCGCGACCAGATGCGCCACTGGTGGGTGCTGCTGCTGTGGGGCCTGGCCGGCGTGGTGGTGGGCGTGCTCACCGTGGTCGCGCCCGGCGTCACGGCCCTGGTGATGACGCTGTACATCGGCGCCTGGGCCCTGGTCACGGGCCTGCTGCAGATCGTGGCGGCCGTGCGGCTGCGCAAAGAGATCACGGGCGAGTGGCTGCTGATCCTGGGCGGCGTGCTGTCCGTGCTGTTCGGCGCCTTCGTGCTGGCCCAGCCGGGCGCGGGCATGATGGCCATGCTCTGGGTGCTGGCCACCTATGCGGTGATCTTCGGCGTGCTCATGGTGCTGTTGTCCTTCAAGCTCAAGAAGGGCATACGCCATTCTTCCTGAGCTGCGGGTGCAAAGGCGGACAATGCCGGCTCCATGATCGAATCCCGGCGACCTTCTCCCTTCATGCGCCTTCCCCGCGCGGCCCTGGCGGCCGCGCTGCTGTTCGCGGCGGCAGGTGCCGCCCAGGCGCTGCCCAGCTTTTCCGAGGTTCGCGAAGGCCACCGCTCCTCCGAGACCGAACTGCTCTCGCGCGAGGGTGAGGTGCTGCAGCGCCAGCGCACCGACGCCAGCGTGCGCCGTGGCGACTGGGTGGCCCTGGCCGACATCTCGCCCGCGCTGCGCACGGCTCTGGTCGTCAGCGAGGACAAGCGCTTCTACGAACACAGCGGCGTGGACTGGGCGGCCGTGTCCGCCGCCGCCTGGGGCAACCTCTGGAACCAGCGCACGCGCGGCGCCAGCACCATCACCATGCAGCTGGCTGGCCTGCTGGACGGCGACTGGCGCCAGGGTCCGGGCGGGCGCAGCGTGGTGCAGAAACTGGGCCAGACCGTCTCGGCCCAGGTGCTGGACCGGCGCTGGCGCAAGGACCAGATCCTGGAGGCCTACCTGAACCTGGTGCCCTTCCGGGGAGAGATCGTGGGCATCGATGCGCTGTCGCGCACCCTGTTCGGCAAGGCCGCGCACGGGCTGGACGCGCGCGAGGCCGCCATTGCCGCCGCCCTGGTGCGCGCCCCCAACGCCTCGCCCGAGCGCGTGGGCCGGCGCGCCTGCGGCGTGCTGCAGTCGCTGGCGCCCGAGGACGCGGCGGCGCGCGATTGCACGGCCATGGAATTGCTCACCGCCAGCGTGCTGCTGCGCCGGCAGTGGGCGGCCAGCGAAGGCCAGGCCCCGCATCTGGCGCGCCGCCTGCTGGCCGAGCCGCAGTCCAGGGGCCAGGCCCGCGTACGCTCCACGCTGAGCGCGCCCGTGCAGCGCTTTGCCGTGCAAAGCCTGCAGCAGCAATTGCGCGAGCTGCAGGGCCGCAACGTGGAGGACGGCGCCATCGTCGTGCTGGACAACGCCACGGGCGAGGTGCTGGCCTGGGTGGGCTCGTCGGGCGAATTGAGCCAGGCGGCCGAGGTGGACGGCGTCACGGCCATGCGCCAGCCCGGCTCCACGCTCAAGCCCTTTCTCTATGCCCAGGCGATTGCCGAGCGGCGGCTGACGGCGGCCTCGCTGATCGAGGATTCATCGGCCCACATTCCCACGCAGAACGGGCTCTACATCCCGCAGAACTACGACCGGCGCTTCAAGGGCTGGGTCTCGGCCCGCACGGCGCTGGCGTCGTCGCTCAACGTGCCGGCCGTGCGCACCCTGGTCATGGTCACGCCCGATGCCTTCTTCTCGCAACTGCAGCGCCTGGGCCTGCCCCTGCGCGAAAGCGGCGGCTACCACGGCTTCAGCCTGGCGCTGGGCAGCGCCGAGGTGCCACTGCTGCAACTGACCAATGCCTATCGCGCCCTGGCCAACGGCGGGCAACTGACGCCCGTGCGCTGGGCAGCAGCCCCGGCCCCCGCTCCGGCTGCCGTGTCGAAGACCCAGGCCAAGGCCGGTGCCGCCGTGCAGGCCATCGACGCACGCGCGGCCTTCATCGTGGGCGACATCCTGTCCGATCCCATGGCGCGCGCGCCCACCTTCGGCACGGACAGCGTGCTGGCCACGCGCTTCTGGTCGGCCGTCAAGACCGGCACCAGCAAGGACATGCGCGACAACTGGGCCGTGGGCTGGTCGCAGCGCTACACCGTGGGCGTGTGGGTGGGCAATGCGCGCGGCGAGGCCATGCACTCGGTCAGCGGCACCAGCGGCGCGGCACCTGTCTGGGCCGCGGTGATGGGTTTCCTGCATGCCCGCACACCCAGCCGCGCGCCCAAGGCGCCGGCGGGCGTGCTGCAGCAGGCGGTGCGCTTCGGCCCCGATGCCTCGGGCCTGCCGCTGGAGAGCGCGCGCAGCGAGTGGTTCGTGGCGGGCACGCAGCAGAGCCTGTTCGCCATGGCGGGCAGCGGCCTGCCTGCCGCATCCGCATCAACACGCGGGACTTCGGCAGCCTCGCCCGTGCGCATTGCGCGCCCGGCCAACGGCACCATCCTCGCGCTGGACCCCGACATTCCGCCGGACCGCCAGCGCGTGCAGCTGTCGGCCCGGCCCTCGGGCACGGCCGCCACGCAGGAATGGCAGGACGCCAGCCTGCGCTGGCGCATGGTCAGCGCCGCCCCGCCCGGCGCGGCCGAGCCGCCGCCCAAGGAGATCGGCCGGGGTGCAGCCGCCGCCTGGATGCCCTGGCCCGGCCGCCACCGGCTGGAGCTGGTCGATGCCAAGGGGCAGGTGCTGGACAGCGTGCAGGTGGAGGTGCGCGGCGCCGGCGTGGTGGCTTCGCGCGCGGGCGGGCGCTGATCAGGCGCTGGCAGTGATCATTGCGCCGCGCGGATGCCCGCCGCGCGGAAGCCCGCCGCAGTGAAGGCCACCAGCTCGTCGATCACATGCTCCACGGGGTCGGCGCGGTGGCCGCCGCCCAGCATGCGGCTGACTCGGCCGTTGTCGGAACGGATGTACATCATGGCGCCGTACATGCATTCCAGGCGCCACTGGAAATCGTGCTGCGACAGCTGCGGCAGAGCCTGGCGCAGCAGGGCCGCAAAGCGCTTGGCAGCCTCGTCGTAGGCGGCAAACACCACTTCCCTGACTGCCTGGTCGGGATCGACCGAGCACAGGGCCGTGACGCGGTTGAAGTCGGCCTCGCCCTCGCTGTGGGCGGCGCGCAGCGCAGGGGCGATGAAGGCCCGAAGAATGTCCTCCACGGCGGGCTGCGGCGACTGCTGCTCCAGCCTTTGCAGCAGCGCATGGCGCTGTCCGTTGACGGCCATCACGCGCTGCTCGAACAAGGCCTTGAGCAGGCCTAGCTTGTTGCGGAAGTGGTAGTGGATGGCGCCCGTGTCCACCTCGGCCAGCGCCATGACGGCGCGCAGCGACGTGCCCGCGTAGCCATGGCGTGCAAACAGCTGCTCGGCGGCTTGCAGAAGGCGTTCGCGGGCCTGGGCGCGGGGTTCCTCGGCTGCGGTGTCATCGGTGCTGGACATCATGGCTGCGGATCATAGACAGCGCCAGGCCATTGCCGCACCAAACCATGGCATGGTGGTGGCATGGATTGATTCAGTCGACTGACTGAATTAACATGCGCAGCCATCACACAACGACAAGGAGACACAGCATGACCACCCGCAAGTGGCTCGGCGCCCTGATGGCGCTGGGCTGCACCCTGGCCACCGCGCAGGAGCCGTTCCCGTCGCGGCCGCTGACCCTCATCAACCCCTGGGCGGCGGGCAGCTCCACCGATGTGATGGCACGTACGTTGGCAGAGGAGTTCCGCAAGCAGCTGGGCCAGAGCGTGGTCGTGGTCTCGCGCGACGGGGGCTCGGGCGTGATCGGCATGAATGTGCTGGCCCAGGCGCCGGCCGACGGGCTGACGCTGGCCTTCACGCCCATGACCCCCATCACCGTGCAGCCCCACTACGTCAAGGGCCTGAAGCTGGGGCCCGACAGCGTGCAGCCGCTGTGCGGCGTGACGGAGAACATCCTGGGCGTCAGCGTGCGCGCAGACAGCCCTTTCAAGACGATAGGCGAGCTGGTGGCTGCGGCGAAAAAAGGCTCGCTGAGCTACGGATCGCCGGGACCGAACTCGGCGCCCTTCCTGGCCATGGACCAGCTGGAGCGCGACCAGGGCCTCAAGCTCGTGCATGTGCCCTACAAGGGCGATGCCGGCTCGATACAGGAATTGCTGGCCGGGCGGCTGGACTTCGTCAGCAGCATCGCGGCCTCGGCTGCGCCCCAGATACGCGCGGGAAAGCTGCGCCTGCTGGCCGTGGCCTCGGAACGCCGCCACCCGGCCTTCCCCGAGGTGCCTACCTTCAAGGAGCTGGGCATGGCGGTGCAGGAGGAATCGTTTGCGGGCCTGTTCGTGCCGCGTGGCGTGCCCGAGGCGGTGCTGGGCCGGCTGGACGCCGCCTGCGCCGCCGCCGCGCGGTCCGATGCCGTCAGGCAGGTGGCACAGCGCGGCGACCAGGTGGTCTTCCACCAGGATCGCCGCCAGTGGGACCGGCGCATCCACGACGAATTCCGCAAACAGGGCGCAGCGGCCGAACGCCATGCGCAGTGACCTCCTTTCCGCCATCTCTCCATCCATGACCGATTCCAGCCTGCCCCCCATCCGCCGCGTGATCACGGCCAACGACGCACAGGGCCGCTCCTTCATTGCCGAGGACGGCGCCTCGCCCGCCGTGCGCCTGGTCGAGGAACGCCCCGGCTACCGCATCACCAACCTGTGGCGCACCGATGCCTCACCCGCGCAGATCAATGCGCCCGACACCATTGCCATCCACCAGGGCGTGGCACCGCCGCCCTATGGCACGGTGCTGCGCATCCTGGACATTCCGCCCGAACCTGCCGATCCGCAGGAGCTGGCGCGCGCCCTGCATGCCACCTTTACACGCATGTACGGCGACGCCCACCGCAACGTGCAGCCCGGCGAGCATCCGGGCATGCACCGCACGGATACCGTGGACTACGCGCTGATGCTGGAGGGCGAGCTGGTCGCCATCCTGGACCGCCAGGAAACCGTGCTGCGCGCCGGTGACGTGCTCATACAGCGCGGCACCAACCATGCCTGGGCCAACCGCTCGGGCCGGCCTGCGCGCATTGCCTTCGTGCTGGTGGCGGGCGAGCAGGGCTCCTGACTCAGGGGGCCTCGCCTGCCCATGCCGCCACGGCAGGGCGTGGCCGCACGAAGCGCTGCTCGATCACGGTCTCGCCCCATTGCTGGCCCGGCCATTCCTCGGCCAGGGTGAAGCCTGACGATTCGTAGAGCCGGCGTGCTGCATCCAGGCCCCGGAAGGTCCACAGCTGGGTGGCCTCGAAGGCCTGCTGGTCGCAGAACGCCAGGGCCTGCTGCAGCAGCTGGCGCCCCGTGCCGGCGCCGCGCAGGCCGTCTTCCAGGATGAACCAGCGCAGATGCGCCTGGCGGTCCTCGGGGTGCTTGCCCAGGTCCTCTCCATCGATGGCCACGGAGCCCACGATGCGGTCGCCGTCCAGCGCCGTCCACAGCTGGTTGCAGGGCTTGTCCAGCCGGCCCGCGAACTCGGCCAGGCCGCTGGCCACGCGGCTTTCGAAGAAGACGCCGAAACCTGCGTGGCGCGCATAGAAGCGCGCATGCATGTCCACGATGCGGCCCAGGCAGCCGGGCCGGTATCCGGGCAGGACCTGTATCTGCGCGGGTACGGGCTGGGGCTGGGGCATGGGCTCCTCCTGCCGGTGCGCCTGCAGCGCCCGGGCGTACAGGGCCAGCCCTTGGGAGACGGCCTGCTGCTGCGGCGCCTGCATGCGGTCCAGCGCCGCCGTCACCTGCTGGCGCCCGAAGGCCTCGATGGCGGCCAGCGTGTGCCGGCCCTTGGCAGTCAGGGCCAGCTGCTTGACGCGGCCGTCCTCGCCATCGGCGGCTTCCTTCAGCTCGCCTGCCTCCACCAGCTTGCGCACCATGCGGCTGACGCTGGATTTCTCCAGGCCCAGCGCCTGGGCCAGCTGCGAGGCCGCCATGTGCCCCTGTGCGCCGATCTCCAGGATGGCATGCACGGCCGAGGGCGGATAGTCCGTGGCCGCCAGCGTGGCCTGCATGAAGCCCAGCTCGCGCACCATCAGGCGCGAGGCGGCGCGGATGCCATCCACCAGGGAAAGATCGTGCTGCGGCATGGGTGCTCCTTGGGGCCGTGCAGGGTTTGAATATGGTTGCATGGTACAACCATAAATGCGGCTGCGCATCTGTTGATGCAGCGATGCGTTCCCCTGGCGTAAAAAAGCCGCCCGGTGCATGCGGGCGGCTGGGGCCTGGCGCAGATGCGCAGGGCTCAATTGACCATCAGGCGGAACGGCCAGACATAGGCCTGCAGCGTCACGAAGATGCCCATCAGGCAGGCCAGGGCGACGGAGTGGAAGAACACGTAGCGCAGGATGTCGCCCTCATGGTTGAACCAGCGCGTGGCTGTGGAGGCGACGACGATGGACTGCGCATCGATCATCTTGCCCATCACCCCGCCCGAGCTGTTGGCCGCGCCCATGAGGTTGGGCGACAGGCCCAGCTGCTCGGCCGCCACCTTCTGCATGCCGCCGAACAGCACGTTCGATGCCGTGTCCGAACCCGTCAGCGCCACGCCCAGCCAGCCCATCAGGGTGCCGAAGAAGGGGTAGAACACGCCCGTGTTGGCGAAGGCCAGGCCCAGCGTGGTGTCCGTGCCCGAATAGCGCGTCAGCGTGCCCAGGGCCAGCATCAGCACGATGGTGATCAGCGAATAGCGCACCAGCCAGAGGGTGCGCACGAACTGGCTGACCAGCTGCACGGGGTTGTACTTCATGACCAGGCCGCCCACGATGGCCGACAGCAGGATGCCCGTGCCCGTGGCCGACAGCAGGTTCAGCGTGTAGATGGCGCCTTCCTTGGTGGGCTGGCGCACGACGGGCGGCACCTTCTCGATCAGGTTGTGCAGGCCTTCCATGGGAAAGGCGGGCGCGAACAGGCCGTTGAGCGCGGCCTTGACCGAGGGCAGGCCCCAGATGAAGACGAAGACCGTGAGGATGGCCCAGGGCGTCCAGGCGCGGATCACGTCGGCGCGCGGGTGCTGGGTCACGGCGCGGGGCGCCTGGGCTTCGCCGCCGCTGTTCTCATGGCCCTTGAGCGAGGTCGAGCGCCAGATGGTCCTGGGCTGCCACATGCGCAGGAAGCCCACCGTGCAGACCATGGAGACGATGGCCGCGATGATGTCCACCAGCTCGGGGCCGATGAAGTTGGACACCAGGTACTGCGGAATGGCGAAGGACACGCCGGTCACCAAAATGATGGGCCAGATCTCCATCATGGCCTTGCGCCCGGCAAAGGCCCAGATCAGCCAGAACGGCACCAGCACCGAGAAGAATGGCAGCTGGCGGCCGACCATGGCCGTGACCTCCATCAGGTCGTAGCCGTGCACCTTGGCCAGCGTGATCACCGGCGTGCCCAGCGCGCCGAAGGCCACGGGCGCGGTATTGGCGATCAGCGACAGGCCCGAGGCGGCCAGCGGCGAAAAGCCCAGGCCGATCAGGATGGCCGCGGTCACGGCCACGGGCGTGCCGAAGCCGGCCGCGCCCTCGAAGAAGGCGCCGAAGGCGAAGGCGATCAGCAGCAGCTGTATGCGCCTGTCCTCGGTGATGCCGGCAATGGAGTCCTGCAGGATCTTGAAGCTGCCGTTCTTCTCGGTCAGCTGGTGCAGGAAGATGATGTTCAGGACGATCCAGCCGATGGGCAGCAGCCCCGTGAAGCCGCCGAACAGCGCCGCGCGCCCGGCCATGCCTGCCGGCATGTTGTAGACGAAGACCGCGATCACCAGCGCCGCAATCAGCCCGGCGCCGGCCGCCAGGTGGGCCTTCATGTGCAAAAAGCCCAATCCCACCAGCATCACCACGACCGGGATGGCCGCGAGCAGTGTGGACAGCCACATGTTGGAAAGAGGGTCGTAGACCTGCTGCCAAACCATAGAAGCGTCTCCTGAAGAGTTTTTAGGATGTTGTGCGGGGCGCATCGTCGCTCTCATGGCTGGTTGGCACACTAGCGTTAGCCCTCGGTTGGGCGGGGCGAGAGAAAATTTCAATCGGTGCACAAATCACTTCAAACCCGAACGGGTGACTGGAATGCGCCCTGCGCACTACCATGCTCGGCAGTCCCGCGGCATGCGGGTTCCAGAAAGCCAGAAAACGTGTCCACCGATCTTTCCAAAATCACCTGCATCGAAGACCTGCGCGTCGTGGCCCAGCGCCGCGTGCCGCGCATGTTCTATGACTACGCCGACTCGGGCTCCTATACCCAGGGCACCTACCGCGCCAACGAGGACGACTTCCAGAAGATCAAGCTGCGCCAGCGCGTGGCCGTGAACATGGAGGGGCGCAGCACGCGTACCACCATGATCGGCCAGCAGGTGGCCATGCCCGTGGCCATTGCGCCCACGGGCCTGACCGGCATGCAGCATGCCGATGGCGAGATCCTGGGCGCGCGCGCGGCCCAGGCCTTCGGCATTCCGTTCACGCTGTCCACCATGAGCATCTGCTCCATCGAGGACATTGCCGAGCACACGGGGCGCCATCCGTTCTGGTTCCAGCTCTATGTGATGCGCGACCGCCGGTTCATGGAGCGCCTGATCGAGCGTGCCCGTGCCGCCAACTGCTCGGCCCTGGTGCTGACGCTGGACCTGCAGATCCTGGGCCAGCGCCACAAGGACATCAAGAACGGCCTGTCCACGCCACCGAAGCCCACGCTGCGCAACCTGGCCAACCTGGCGACCAAGCCGCACTGGTGCCTGGGCATGCTGGGCACCAAGCGCCGTACCTTCGGCAACATCGTCGGCCATGTGGATGGCGTGGCCGACATGAGTTCGCTGTCGTCGTGGACCGCCAGCCAATTCGACCCCAGCCTGAACTGGGGCGATGTGGAGCGCATCAAGAAGCTCTGGGGCGGCAAGCTCATCCTCAAGGGCGTCATGGACGCCGAGGACGCGCGACTGGCGGCCGACAGCGGCGCCGATGCGCTCATCGTCAGCAACCACGGCGGCCGCCAGCTCGACGGCGCACCCTCGTCCATCGAGGCGCTGCCCGGCATTGCCGAGGCGGCGGGCAAGGACATCGAGGTCTGGATGGACGGCGGCATCCGCAGCGGCCAGGACGTGCTCAAGGCGCGTGCCCTGGGCGCCCAGGGCACCATGATCGGCCGCAGCTTCCTCTACGGCCTGGGCGCCTACGGCCAGGACGGCGTGACGCGTGCACTGCAGATCATCCAGAAGGAGCTGGAGACCACGATGGCCTTCTGCGGCCATACGCAGATCGATACCGTGGACCGCAGCATCCTGCTGCCCGGAACCTATCCGGGCGCCGTGCGCTGAACCGGCAAAAGCGGCACGAGAAAAGGACCGCCTCGGCGGTCCTTTTTCCTTTCAGGCTGCGCCTCAGGCTTGGGCAGGTACGCGCCGGCTTTCCGGCTGCGCCGCCACCAGCCGGCCCGCCGCATGCAGCACGGCCAGGATGGACGCGGTCACGATGTTGGCATGGCGCCCCGCACCGAAGCGCGTGCCCGCCACGCCGGGCAGGGCGGCCTCGACGATGGCCAGCGCCGTGGCCCCGGCGCCCTGGCCCAGGCTGCGCTCTTCGTAGTGGTCAATGCGCAGCGCCACGCCCAGGTGCTGGCCGATGGCGGCTGCCACGGCATCGATGGGGCCGCTGCCTTCGCCATACAGCTGCAGCCGAACGCCGTCTGGCCGGACCACTTCCAGCGCAATGCCCTGGCCCTGGGCGCTGTCGAACAGGTGGTGGCTGCGGTAGTGCCAGGGAAGCTGCAGGGGTGCGAGGTAGGTGGCCTCGAACAGCTTCCACAGGTCGTCGCTGGCCAGCTCGGCCTCGCAGGCGTCCGCCTGTTTTTGCACCACGGCGCTGAACTCCACCTGCATGCGGCGCGGCATGGTCACGCCATGGTCGCGCTGCAGCAAAAAGGCAATGCCGCCCTTGCCCGACTGGCTGTTGACGCGAACGATGCTGTCGTAGGTGCGGCCCAGGTCCTGCGGGTCGATGGGCAGGTAGGGAACGCGCCAGGGCGCATCGGGCCGCTGCGCCGCAAAGCCCTTGGCGATGGCGTCCTGGTGCGAGCCCGAGAACGCCGTGAACACCAGGTCGCCCACATAGGGGTGGCGCGGGTGGATGGGCAGGGCCGTGCATTCCTCCGCAATGCGCGCCACGGCGGCGATGTCCGAGAAGTCCAGTCCCGGCGCGATGCCCTGCGTGTAGAGGTTGAGCGCCAGCGTCACCACATCGAGGTTGCCGCTGCGCTCGCCGTTGCCGAACAGGCAGCCTTCCACGCGCTGGGCCCCGGCCAGCAGCGCCTGCTCGGCGCAGGCCACGCCCGTGCCCCGGTCGTTGTGCGGGTGCACGGACAGCACGATGTGCTCGCGCCGTTCCAGGCGGCGGTGCATCCACTCGATCTGGTCGGCGAAGACATTGGCCGTGCTCACCTCCACCGTGGTCGGCAGGTTGATGATCATGGGCCGCGCGGGGCCTGCATCCCAGGCGCGGATGGCTGCGTTGCACACGGCCAGCGACACGTCGAGCTCGGCCATGCAGAAGGTCTCGGGCGAGTACTGCAGCACCCATTCGGTCTCGGGGTGGGCATCGGTCAGTTCGCGCAGCAGGGCGATGTGCTGCTCCACCATGGCGATGATCTCGTCCACCTCCATGCCGAAGACGATCTCGCGCCAGGCCGGGGCAATGGCGTTGTAGAAGTGCACGATGGCGCGCCGCGCTCCGGCCACGCTGTCCACCGTGGCGCGGATCAGGTCCTCGCGCAGCTGGGTGATGACCATGGGCGTCACGTCGCCGGGGATCAGCCCGTTGTCGATCAGGTGGCGCACGATGCCGTAGTCGGTCTGCGAGGCCGAGGGAAAGCCCACCTCGATCTCCTTGAAGCCTATGCGCACCAGTTCGTGGAACAGGCGCAGCTTGCGCTCGCGGTTCATGGGCTCGAACAGGGCCTGGTTGCCATCACGCAGGTCGGTGGACAGCCACACGGGCGCCTGGCTCAGCTGGCGTGAGGGCCATTGGCGCTCGGGCAGGTCGATGGCGGGGAAGGGAAGGTATCTGGACGCGGGATTCTTCAGCATGCGGGCCTCGCAGGAAACGCTGGGGTTTGCAGCCACCGGATCGGCCGGCGGCCCCGCTCTCCTGGCTTCCCGGTGTGGGGAAGCTGCGCCAGGCCGGGATCAGGGAGAGTCGGTGCGAAATGCGGCGCCTGCGCAGGCGCCCGGACCCCGGCCATGGGCCAGGGATAGCAGGGGAGGCGAGGGCAGGCAGTGCATGGTGCGATGGCGGTGAATCACAGGGAACGGGTGCCAGTTTGCGGGCAGAGTGCCTGTCTGTCTTTATAGAATTTCTCATTTTCTATATGGATCTGGACAATATGCGAACGACCCATGCCCCGGCTTCGGCAGCCGCCATTCCCTGCAGCCACGCCGGGCTGCCCGAGCTGCAGGCCGCCGCACCGCTGCTGGTCACGGGCGTGGCCGCCGACTATCCGGCCGGGCTGGAGGTGGAGGAACACTCCCACGAATGCTGCCAGCTGCTCTACGCCGTGCAGGGGGTGCTGGAGGTGCGCGCGGGCAGCGGGCGCTGGGTGGTGCCGCCCACGCGCGGCGTCTGGCTGCGCTCGGGCGTGCCCCACGGCCTGCGCATGCGCGGCGCGGTACAGGTGCGCAGCCTGTTCGTCGATGCGCAGGCTGCTGCAGACCTGCCGGGTACGGACTGCGTGATCGAGGTCTCTCCCCTGCTGCGCGAGCTCATCAGCGAGGTGGCGCGCTGGCCTGCATCGGCACCGCCGGGGCGGCGCGAATCCATGGTGGTCGAGCTATTGCTGCAGGAGCTGCGCCAGCCGCCCGTGGTGCCGTTTCACCTGCCCTGGCCGCAGGATGCGCGCATGGCCGCTGTCTGCCATGCGCTGGCCGAGGGAGACGGGGCGGATGGCCTTGCCGCCACAGCCGCGACAGGCGCCGCAACTGCCACAGCCGGTGATTGGGCCGCACGGCTGGCCATGGGCGAGAAGACCTTCCACCGCCACTTCCTGCAGGCCACGGGAATGAGTTTTGGCCGCTGGCGACAGCGCGCACGGCTGCTGTCTTCCATGCAGGCGCTGCTGGCCGGAAGGCCCATCGTGCAGGTGGCGCTGGAGGCCGGCTATGAAAGCCACAGCGCCTATTCGCTGGCCTTCAGGCGCCAGTTCGGCATGCCACCCTCGGCCTTCGGGGCCAGGGGCGACAGGCCGTAGGGGGCCGGGCCGCGTCAGGCGGCCTTCCAGATGATGTAGTCGGCCTGGTACTGCACGACCTGCTTCTGGCCCAGCGTGGAGCTGTTGCAGGCCATGGCAGGGGCCACGCCGCCGCGCGTGGCCACGCGCTGGATATAGGTCACGCCCTGCATGGCGCCCATGCCGGTGGCGGGCTCGGCCTTGACCAGTTGCAGGGGGATGTTGCCCGCGCCGGACGGCGCCACCGCGACCTGGGTGGCCGTGACCTTGGAGCCGTCCTGGTGCGCCCAGGTGGCTGGCGGGCCGAAGTAGCGGCCGATGACGCGGCCCTGGCGGTCCGTCAGGCGCGCATCGGGTCCTACAAAGGCCCATTCCTGCTCCATCGCCTGGTCCTTCTTGGCGCGGCATTCATAGGTGATCTGGCCTATGCCCACCGTCTCCATGGCAACCTTGTGGCCTGCTGGCACCTGCACGGCGGCCGGCAGGTCGGACTGGGAATGGCTCTTGCCCATGTCCATGGAGGAGCAGGCGCCAAGGGACAGTGCGGCCATGGTGGCCAGGCCGAGGGGGAGGATGTAGCTCATGAGGTTCTCCAGGTCGATGGGTTGAGGGATGTCGCCTTGAACCGCTGTCCGGGGCGCGACACAGGGAATACGCAGCAAGGCAGCGGCTGGATTCACCTGAATGGAAAAAAATTTATCCGCATCCGGTTCGCAATGCGCTGCGTATTGCTCACGGAGGGCCGGTGCAAGCAGGGAGACGCCTGCCAGACCTTCTGCAGACCCCCGGCAGAGCACCGTCAGAGCACCGATATGCCCCTTGAATCCGATCGAAAGACAGAACAAGCCCCCCGGGCGGCCACGCAACAGTGCGGGCCACGGGGCCGCCCGCTCGCCCACAATGCGTGCATGGGCACCACACCAACCGACCAAGAGCTGATGGACCTTCTGGACCGCATCGCAGCGCAGGACGAGCCCGCGCTCCGCAGCCTGTACGAGGCCACCTCGTCCCGGCTGTACGGGCTGGCGTTGCGCATTCTTCGACACAAGGACTGGGCCGAAGACGTGCTGCAGGACAGCTACCTGCACATCTGGCGCAGCGCCTCGGGCTACCGGGGCACGCTGAGCCCGCCGCTGGCCTGGATGGGCCTGGTGGTGCGCAGCCGGGCCCTGGACTTTCTGCGCCGGCGCCGCGCCGAACGCCTGCACCTGAACGAAGAGTTCGACGAGGCGCAACTGGCGGCCCATGGCGGCGGGGACGATGAAAGCCAGGGCCCGCTGCAACTGGCCGAGGCCAGCGAACAGGCCGTGGCGCTGTACCAGTGCCTGGAGCGGCTGGAAGGTCGCCAGCGCGAGGTGGTCAGCCTGGCCTATCTGCGCGACCTCAGCCATGGCGAGCTGGCGGGCCAGCTGCAACTGCCGCTGGGCACGGTCAAGACCTGGATACGGCGCGGCCTGGAGCAGCTGCGCCGCTGCCTGTCACGCCATGCGTGAAGCAGTTGACATGCTCTGAGCGGCCAAAGGACTTGCCATGAATATTTCCCGACACCCCGAACTGCTGGACCGGCTGGCCGCCGCTTACGCCCTGGGCACGCTGCGGGGCGCGGCACGCCGCCGCTTCGAGCAACTGGCCCGTGACCAGGCCCCGGTGCGCGCCGCCGCCCTGCTGTGGCAGGGCCGCTGGTCGGCCCTGTCCGAAATGCAGGCCCCCGTACGCCCCGACGATGCGGTCTGGGTCCGTATCGACAACCTGCTGCAGGCCGAAAAGGCCCGCGCCGCCCAGGCGCACCGGCGGCGCGCCGACGATGCGCCTGGCATGGCCCGGCGCACGGAATCCGCCGTGGGCCGCGCCCTGGCCTGGTGGCGCGGCGCTGCCGTGCTGGGCGCCTGCGCCACCGTGGCGGCCGTGGCCCTGGGGCTGTGGTCGCACCAGGACCTGCGCCAAAGCGGCGAGCGCCAGCTGGCCGTGCTGAACAACCAGCTGCAGGCCACCCAGGCTGCGCTGCAGGCCGCGCCCCAGATCCAGTACGTGGCCGTGCTGGCCGACGACAAGGCCGATGCCTCCATGCTCGTGACCTTCGACCCCGGCAAGAACACCCTGGTGCTGCAGCGCGTGGGCGACTTCCACGAAGCCGCGGACAAATCGCTGCAGCTTTGGGCCCTGCCGCCCCAGGGCGGGCCGCAGTCGCTGGGCGTGCTGGGACGCGACAAGCTGGTCAAGCTGACCGCCGCGGCTGCCGAGGTCCAGGGCGTGCCTGCCCTGGCCATCAGCCTGGAACCCAAGGGCGGTGTGCCCAGCCAGACCGGGCCCACGGGGCCGGTGCTGTTCAAGGGCGCACTGATCCGGCGCGACCTGTAGCAGGCAAGGCGCGCGAGGAACGCCAGGCACGCAGCGCGTGCGGCGCATGCGACACATGCCAAGGGCATGGCTGCTCGCCTTTGGCGAGGGCCGTGCTGCTGCACAGCGCAGCCTGGAGGGGCGCGCGAGGGCAGGGCGCGCGTGCAACCTGGCTGGCGGGCTGCTGTTTCGCTGCCGGGCGGGGCAGCCCTCTCCAAGCGCGTGTGCCTGGCGCCCGGCCGGCGGCTATGCTGGCCAGCGTCTGGTTGCCCGCGCCTTGCTGGCGGTCCCTTCCCCTTCGCTGACATGCCTTTTTCTCTTCAAGACCTGACCTGGCTGTGGGTGCCCGTGGTGCTGTTCGCCGCAGCCGCCCAGACCGTGCGCAACACGGCCCAGCGCTCGCTGACCGCCGAGCTCGGCACCCTGCCGGCCACCCTGGTGCGCTTCCTGTACGGCCTGCCGTTTGCCGGCATCTACCTGCTGGCGTTGTACCTGGGAGGCGATGGCGCCTGGACGCTGCCCCGGTTCTCATGGGCCTACCTGGGCTGGATCGCGCTGGGGGCCTTCTTCCAGGTCGCTGCCACGGCGGCACTGCTGCTGGCCATGAAGGAACGCAACTTCGCCGTGGCCGTCACCCTGTCCAAGACCGAGGTGCTGCAGGTGGCCCTGTTCGCCGGCATCTTCCTGCACGAGTTGCCCACCGCCGTGGCGCTGGCGGCCATGGCGCTGGCCACCTTTGGCGTGCTCATCCTGTCGCTGCCGCCGCGTGGGCAGATGCTGTCGCTGTCGGCCTGGGCCAGCCGCTCGGCGCTCTACGGCCTGGCCTGCGGTGCCTGCTTTGCCATCGCCACCGTGGGCTACCGGGGCGGTGCCGTGGAACTGGCGCGCCTGGGCGAGATATCTCCCTGGCTCTCGGGCGCCTGGGGCGTGCTGATCGCCCAGCTCATGCAGACCCTGGGCCTGGGCGCCTGGATCGCGCGCACCCACGCGCAGGGCCTGCGCCCCATCTTCCGCGCCTGGCGCGTCTCGCTGCTGGCCGGTGGCATGGGCGCGGCCGCCTCGCTGGCCTGGTTCACCGCCTACGCCATGCAGGGCGCGGCACCCGTGCGCACGCTGGGCATGGTCGAGGTGGTGTTCAGCTACATCGTCTCGCGCCGCGTGCTCAGTGAAAGCCTGAGCCGCCAGGAAATGATCGGCATGGGCCTCATGGTGCTCGGCCTGGTGCTGATCTGCCTCCAGGGATGAATGGCCTGTGGGCTGTATGAATGCACAGTTGCCGCAATAATGGCGGCGTGCTTGAAACGACACCCACGACACCCACCAGCCCTGCCGATGCTGCGCCCCCGCGCCGCATCGCCCACCTGGACATGGACGCCTTCTATGCCTCGGTGGAACTGCTGCGCTATCCGCAGCTCAAGGGGCTGCCCGTGGTCATCGGCGGCGGACGCCGCGCGCACGACGAGGCGCTGGACGCACGCTACGCCGGCCGGTTGCACGAGATTCCCGTGGACGAGTTCTCGCGCCTCAAGGACTACGTGGGCCGGGGCGTGATCACCACGGCCACCTACCCGGCGCGCCAGTTCGGCGTGGGCTCGGCCATGGGCATGATGAAGGCCGCGCGCCTGTGCCCCCAGGCCATCCTGCTGCCCGTGGACTTCGCCGAGGTGCGGCGTTTCTCGCGCATGTTCAAGGAGATCATCGTCTCCATCGCCCCGCTGATGGAGGACCGCGGCGTGGACGAGGTCTACATCGACTTCACCGACGTGCCCGGTGGCCAGCGCGAGGGCGGGCGCGTGCTGGCGCGGCTGATCCAGAAAACCATCACCGACGCCACGGGCCTGACCTGCTCCATCGGCGTGGCGCCCAACAAGCTGCTGGCCAAGATGGCCAGCGAATTCAACAAGCCCAACGGCATCTCCATCGTCCAGCCCGACGACCTGCAGGCCGTGATCTGGCCGCTGGCCTGCCGCAAGATCAACGGCATAGGCCCGAAGGCCGATGCCAAGCTGCAATCGCTGGGCATACAGACCATTGGCGAGCTGGCCACGCAAAGCCTGCCCCAGCTCGTGCAGTGGTTTGGCCGCGCCTACGGCAACTGGCTGCATGGCGTGTCCTGGGGACGCGACGAGCGGCCCGTGGTCACCCACAGCGAGCCCGTCTCCATGAGCCGCGAAACCACCTTCGAGCGCGACCTGCACGCCGTGCGCGACCGGACAGAACTGAGTGCTATCTTCACCGACCTGTGCGAACGCCTGGCCCAGGACCTGCAGCGCAAGGGCTACATGGGCCGCACCGTCGGCATCAAGCTGCGCTATGACGACTTCAAGACCGCCACGCGTGACCACACGCTGGAGCTTCCCATGGCCGATGCCCGCACCCTGCGCCACGCCGCAGGCCAGTGCCTCAAGCGCGTGCCGCTGGCCAGGCGGCTGCGCCTGCTGGGCGTGCGCGTGGGCAACCTGGTGCGCACGGCCGACTGGGATGCCACGGCCCAGGACCCGCTGGCGCGAGAGCAACTGCTCAGGGGCCCGGCCCAGCCCGCGCCGGACAGCGACCCCTTTACGCCTCAACTGTTCTGAATCATCACCACAAATCTGGCGCACACGCTGTAAAACCATGCACCAGTTCCGAGCATGAGACTGCGGTTGCCGTGCTGTGAGATGATTTGGAAATGTGAATTTGTGTTTCCGTTTGATGGATTCCGGTGGCTTCAGAGCGTTTTGCCATGCCATTTCACAAGAACAAGAGACATCCCAAAGGAGTGGTACCCATGCGCGTGAATTTGCCCGTCAGCCAGCTCAACTACGACTTTCCGGGCGATGAGCTGCTGGTATCCGTCACCAACACCAAGGGCGAGATCACCCATTGCAACCCGGCCTTCGTGCGGGTCAGCGGCTATACCTACGAGGAGTTGATCGACCAGCCGCACAACCTGATCCGCCATCCCGACATGCCCGCCGCCGCCTTCAAGGACATGTGGCGCACCATCGCCCATGGCTACCCGTGGACCGCCCTGGTCAAGAACCGGCGCAAGAATGGCGACCACTACTGGGTGCGCGCCAACGTCACGCCCATCATGGAAGGCGGCCGGCCGCGCGGCTACCTGTCGGTGCGCACCAAGCCCCAGGCGGCCGAGATTGAGGCCGCCGAAGCCCTTTACGCACGCATGCGCGCGGAGGCCGATGCCGGCCAGGAAACCCTGCGCCTGCGTGGCGGCGAACTGCGCCGCCTGGGCCTGGCAGGCCTGTGGGACCGCCGCAGCGACCTGGGTCTGACGGCCCGCATGGCGCTGATGCTGGGCGGCGTGGGCCTGGCCGCCATGCTGCCCGACCTGCTGGGCTGGCAGGGTGCCGCCGGCTGGGGTGCGCGCCTGGCCGCCTTGCTGGCGGGTGGCAGCTTTGTGCTGTGGCGCTTCCAGCAGCGCTGCGTGGCGGGCCTGGAGCAGGCCAGCGGCTTTGCCGCCGACATTGCCAGCTGCCAGCTGGGCACGGACATGCAGCACGACTACAGCGGCCCCATGGGTGCCCTGATGCAGCGGCTGCAACAGATCCAGATCAACCTGCGGGCCGTGGTCGGCGACGTGCGCACCGAAATGCGCGGCTTTGCCACCACCGCCCACGAGATCGCCCAGGGCAGCTTCGACCTCGCGCAGCGCACAGAATCCCAGGCCACCAGCCTGCAGCAGACGGCCGCCTCGATGGAAGAGATATCAGGCACCGTGGCGCAGACCGCCGACACGGCCCAGCTCATGGCCCATGAAAGCGACCAGAGCCGCCAGGTTGCCGGCAAGAGCGGCGCAGCCATCCAGGAAGTGGGCGCTGCCATGGAGCACATCCGCGGCTCCTCGCGCCGCATGGGCGAGATCATCGGCGTCATCGAAAGCATTGCCTTCCAGACCAACCTGCTGGCCCTGAATGCCGCCGTCGAAGCGGCACGCGCAGGCGAGCAGGGCCGTGGCTTTGCCGTAGTGGCAGGCGAAGTGCGCGCCCTGGCCCAGCGCAGCGCCTCGGCCGCCAAGGAAATCAGCGGCCTCATCAACCGCACCGTGGACGGCATCAACGACGGCAACGCCCGCATGGACGCCGCAGGCCGCACCATCGACGGCATGGTCGACGCCGTGGGCCGCGTCAGCGACCTGGTCCACCAGATCAGCATCGCCACGCGCGAACAATCCGTAGGCATCGCCCAGGTCAACGACGCCGTGGCCCAGCTCGACTCCGTCACCCAGCAAAACGCCGCCCTGGTCGAGCAATCGGCCGGCGCGGCGGGCTCGCTGCGCGCCAGCGCCCAATCGCTGGAGCGGTCGCTGGAGGTGTTTACTTTGCGGTGAGCGGAAGGATCGGTGTGGTGTGCCGGATTGGGGCAAGCCACGGTCGGGGCTGGGCTGTGGCTGCCTTGAAATGCCGGGACAGTTCAGAAATCCCGGCTTTCAATGAAACAGAATTCGGTGCGATTGGCGCCTGAGTCGGTCTTGAGGCGAGAGTCCGCGCTGACGATATGCAGCTCGTTGCCATAAGCATGCACGTAGTTGAAATCATTGCCGGATGCCACTGCACCTGATTCTGTATCTATGCTTGTATGGACTGATTGGTCTTGCTGACTGATGCGGTGCACTAGGAGCTTCCTATCATTTACGCCAACGGCTATTTCTTTGCCAACCTCTACCAATTGGCCAAAAATGGAAGCAACGTTCTGGCGTTGATGGAGCTTGGTTCTCCATAGAAATCCAAAATTTTCTGAACGTTTTTCCACATAGAACTGCTCACCCAACCAGTAGCTGATGGCCAAACCCCCATCCTTGAGTGCAATACCTGTGGTTGCAATTCCGTTCAAAGGAATTTCAACCAATAGATTTCCTGTGGCGCTATAGGCTCTCAGTGCTGATCCGGTAGATTGCTTAAAGGTTTTATCTATGTAATAGTTGATGATGCCAAGCACGCGCCCCTGACTTTCGAAGAGTGCAGTGGTTTCCCCTCGACGGTTGCCTTGGATTTCCAGTGATTTGCTTTTCTTCAGATCATGGCTGAAATACTGGAGGGATGGCATATCTTTTTCCTTGAGTCCTCCTATAAAATAGCCTTTAGCGCTTGAGGCTATACTACGGGCCAATGCAATCTCACTCAATGGTTCGGTGCGATAGATGATTGAAAGGTTTTGCTTTAATTGCAAAATTCCTAATTTCCCTTCATCGCCAATTTGAATTAATATTGGGCGGTACTGGATGGTCTGTGAAAGTGATGGGGTAATATGGAGGCTGGGCGGTGCATTGATCATCTTTGTGAGCTTTTCTGAGTCACACCTCATCTCTTGAATATATAAGTGCGAGGTGTTTTCTGATGAGTTTGTTTTTGATGCTTGCTTGATTAGATGCGATGCACCATTTGATGAGATGACTTGTACGATTGATGAATCTGATAGCGTTCATTGGATCAGGGACTTCCTTGTGAAATATTCCCGCTCTCTGTCGTGGTACTTGCTGTATCCTTGCGCACTGGCAATGCAACTTGCTCGAACACATTGCCTTCGATCACCACGTCCTTGGACTCCAGCAGGTTGATGCCGGCCTGGGGTTCCTCTTCCTTCTTCCTGAACAGCCCGCTGCGCTTCACGATGAAGCGGTTGTTGCGGATGATGGAACCATCGGCATCGCGGAGTTTGAGGATGGCGGGCAGCGGCGCCTTGTCGCGCAGGTCCATGTGCACGATGAAGGTATTGCCCTCCACCAGCGAGCGCGGGCCGTACAGGTAGACGGCGGTGCGGCCATCGACCTCGATGGTGTTGTTGCGCACCACGTTGTCGGAGCCCGCCATGATGATGGCGCGGCCGCCGGATTTGATTTGGAGGTTTTCTGCGGTGTAGAAGGTGGGTGGGGTGTAGTCCCAGGGGATTTTATTGAATTTCCTGGTTTCGCTGTTCCAGCCATTATTTCTTGTGACAGGCAGGTCTTCTGTCAACTCTTTGATTCTATCGCGAGCAAGAGTATAGGGGGCCATGTCAACACCAAGACCCAAGGGGCCAGGGGTCTCGATTCTTCCATTGTGGACTCTGAGATGGGCAAGCATTTCTCCATCTGTGGTTATGCCAATACCTCTGGTGTTTTTAAATGGTGTTCCTGAAACAAGATGCTCTCGTAAATTGAGATCGGAGTTGCTGCTCAAGAAGAAACTTAAAATTGCTCCCTGGCCTCCTGTTCCGACAGGAGAGCCCCGTTCACTCCAGTCAATCAAGTCACGTGCCTTTCGTTGGACAAAATCGTGGACAACGCAATGAAGGCCAGGGCCCTTGAAATATTCTATTATCGGATGAAATCCTCCTCGATATTTCACAGGCTTGCACCCCACAGGTAGAGGATCTTTGTCGCTAGGTGGATGCCTGCTCTCGACCCACTCGTCAAATGTGCGTGGGTTTTTTGGTGAAATTTGACAACTAAGAAGCATGCTGCATGCCATTGTATAAAATACTAGAGCTAGACGTCTTTGCATATAGGGCTCCTTGGCAAACAAACTCCTGGATAATCTTCTTCTCGACCTGTGAGACCACCTAGATATTTCTCTCTGTTAATTTCTGCAAACCCTTTGTTGTAGGCATCGGCACCATCTTTTTTGAAATCCAATTCAATAACTTTTATCTTTTCTTCATTCTTCCTGTTTTTGGTTAAATCTAATCCTTTTTTCTTGATCAAATCATTAATGGCATCTTGCAGAAATTCGGTTTTTCCAGGAAACTCTTTCCCATCTTCTCTGATCTTGTTGAACTCCACTAGAATACTCTCAATTTCCTCGAAACCAATTGCAGGCTTGATTCCATAAGAAGTCAGGAATTCATAAACTGCCTTCTGTCCCGCTAATGTGCGATCCGCGCGCACATTCCAATGCCTTGCATTGACGGTTGGGTCATTTCCCGTGTAATCGGGATCGCCGTTGTAGGTGTAGTCTGGTTCCGAACCTGAGAACCCATGGCCTATGCCCAATCCCAGCGTGAGCGCATCGACGGGGCGGTTGTCCCTGCCACGATGGCTGAAGGTATCCAGATAGGCGTGCAGGAATTCGCCAAGGAACTGGAACTCGGCACAAGGCTGCTCTGGGTTGCCCAGCCGACTGGCCGCCAGCAGATTGTTCAATTGGGGACTCAGGTTGCCGACCACGCTGTTGACGTTGTCGTTGTCATAAGGCTTGAGGGTCCTGCCGTTTTCGTTCGACAACGTGAAGTGGTACCACAGTAGCTGTCTTTTGTTCTTGAAGATGGAGCCAATCGTCTTGAGCACGGTTTCGTCATCCAGCGGCCGGGTGATAGGGTTGTCATCCACGTACTGCGAAGCCAGCGCCGTGATGCGTGCCGGCTCGTAGTCCAGGCCTGCGGCCAGGGCCAGGAAGAAGACCATGTAGTAGTGCATGTCCTCCTGGTACAGCCCGGTGGGATCGATGCGGTTGAGCGGGTCGCCGCCGGCATACAGGTAGGCGTCGGGCCCGTCCGGGTAGCCCAGCGGGTCGGGCTGCAGGTAGCGGCCGCTGGCCGGGTCGTAGCTGCGGTGCCAGTTGTCGTGCAGGCCGCTTTCCTCGTCGAAGTACTGGCCCGGCAGGCGCAGGTTGAGCACGGCCTGCTGCCGGGGCAGGCTTGTGTGGCCGGCCTGATGCATGGCCGGTGCTCCCCAGGGCGTCTGGCGGGCACGCCAGACCACGCGCTGGCCTGCGTCCGTCATGGCCTGCGGACTGCCCCGGTGGTCGTTGTGGATGTGCAGCATGCGCGCCTTGCCGCTGGCGTTGTCCCGGTTGTGCTCGGATTCCAGCTTGGCGATGGGCAGGGTGCGAGTCCCCTCGCTCAGGTACAGGTACTGGCTGGTGATGCGGCCTTCGCCATCCATTTCCGCGACGAGCCGGTTGTCCTGCCACAGGTAGTGGCTGTGCGTTTGCCCGTCGCCCTGGTGCACGGTCTTGCCCACGCGCTGGCCCAGGCTGTTGTAGCGGTAGCTGGCGATGGGCCGGTCCAGGTGGTCGCTGATGCTCTGGAGCTGTCCTGCCTCGGTGTAGGCGTAGCGGTGCAGCGCGTCCTGGACGGTGCGGCCCTGGCTGTCGAGCTGCACGGGCGCTGGTGCTGACGGTGCGTTGTCCTGCACCAGCCTGCCGAAGCCCTGGTAGCGGTAGTCGGTCTTGTGCAGGTCGGCTGGCGCGTTGGCCTCTGTGTTTGCGTCTGCGGGTCGCCCGTCCTGCTCGATGGCGCGGATGCGCGGGCCCACGCCGTAGCGGTAGCGCTGGCTGAGGATGGGTGCATTGCCTTGCGATGTGCCTTGCCCGGTGGTCTGCTGCGTGAGGCGCCCGGCAATGTCGTATTGGCGCGAGGTGGCCAGGCCATTGCCTGCCGTGTAGTGCTGCAGGCCGTTGAAGGCGTCGATGCCGATGTCGCCAGCCACCGTCTGCGCGGGCAGCAGGCGTTCGAGCAAGCCTGTGGCGCCGGTGCCCAGCCAGTGGTCGCTGGCCTGCAGCAGCCCGGCCACCCAGGCGCTTTGCAGCTGCAGCCCTTGCACGCTGGCGCCTTCGCTGGCGGGGCCGCGCCGGGTGACGAGCACGCGGCCATCGGCCAGGGTGCGGCTGTGGACCCAGCCGTCCGGGCCATAGCGCGTGGCGGTGCGGTAGGTATGTTCGGCCTGGCCGTCGGGCGTGGCCAGCGCAATGGTGCGTGCCACGGGGCGGCCCAGGGCGTCGTATCCGATGGACTCGCGCTGCCAGTTGCTATCGATGGTCTGCAGCAGCCGGCCCTGGTAGTGCAGCCGGGTTTGCGAGGAAGAGCGACGATCTGCACCGGGCGCCGGCTCGTAGGTCTTGGCCAGCAGACGCCCGCTGGGAGCGTACTGGTAGTGGGTGCTGCTGCCGTCGGCGCGGGTGTGCACCCGCAATTGATCGGCTTCGTTGTAGCGTGCGCTTTGGCGGCCATGATCGGCAAGCTGAAGCCATACGGTGCGGCCGAAGTCGTCGTGCAGGGCCTGGCGGTGTTCGGCGGGTTGGGTTCCCTGGGAAGCAGTGGTTTGGTGTCCGATGTCCTGGGGTGCTGTCGCCACACTGGAGGAGCCTTGCAGGGCCAGCCGTATCCAGCCATCGGGCGCTTGCGACAGGCTGGCATGGAGACTGCCGTTGTTCAACCAGCGCGTGCGGATGTCGTCGCCATCGGTGTGCTGGAGCAACTCGCCCGCGTCGCCGTAGGTGTAGCTGTCCAGGCGCCCATCGGGCAGCAGGCGGTGGCTCAGGCGCCCTTGCGCATTCCAGCCGTAGTAGGCCGCACGTTCGGGGAGGTCCTGGCCTTCGCGGTACAGGCCCAGCCGCTTGATGCGGCCTTCGCTGTCGCGCTCGATCTGGCCCCGGTTGCCCAGGCCATCGAGCCGAGCCTGGGTGCTGCCCTGGTAGGTCCAGGTGGTGCTGCGGCCTGCCGTGTCGATGGCATGGCTGGGGCGGCCCAGGGCGTCGTGGCGGATGCGGTATGGATTCAGGCTCAGCCGGCTGCTGGCGCGGGGCTGGCCGTCGGCATCGAGCAGCCAGCCGCTGGTGCTGATTTCTTCTGCCTGCAGGGCGTTGGCAGACAAGGCGCTGTAGCGTATCTGGCGCTGAAGGCGCCGCACGCCGTCGTCTTCGGTGCGGGTCGTGATGCGCCCGGCCTGGTCATGCTCCAGCGCCACGGTCGTGCCATCGGGCTGCAGCACGCGCGTGACGTGGCTGCCGCTGCGGTCCCAGCGCAGCCGCGTGAGGTCGTTCTGCGCCGGGCTGCCGTCGTCATAGCCTGCCAGCGAGGTGGGCAGCGGCCCGTCGATGTCCACCAGCACGCTGCGGCCGTTGATCTCGGTGTAGCGGTAGCGCGTGCTGCGTTCGATGGGCGTGGCGCCGTCCGCATTGCCTGCGGGCTGGCCCTGGGCGTCCAGGGGGCTGAAGCCCGTCTCGGTGATCTGCAGCGGCTGGCGGCTGCTGTTGTAGCGGATGCGGATCTGGTGCTCGCGCCCGGGCACGACGCTGGGCCGCGCGATGAGTTCGGGTGCGTATTGCTTCCAGGGGTCCTTGCCGTAGCCGTAGCGCACCTGCAGCTGCGGGGCCCTGGCTTGGCCTTGTGTGTAGGCGATGCGGTACACGGCCAGCGGGCGGCCGAAGGGGTCCAGCTCGGTGCGCGTGCCTTCCAGCGGGTGGCCTGCGGGATCGAGCCGCGTGGCTTCGGTCAGGCGCCCTTGCGCGTCGTACCGGTAGCGCATGTCGCCGGGGCCGCAGCTGGCGCAGCCCGGGCCGCGCACTTCAAGCAATCGCCATTGCCCGCCGATGGTGTCGTAGTGGTAGGTGGTTTGCTGGCCCAGGCTGTTGGTGAGGGTGTTCTTCCAGGGCTGGCTGAGGTCCAGGGTGACTTTTTCCTGCTGGCTGTCCGGCGGGCCGCGCACGCTCAAGGTGGCGCGGCCGTTGTCGCCGTAGCCGTAGCTGGCGATGCGCTCGTCCATGGGCTTGCCGTCGCTGCCCTGGCCCTGCACGCTGATGCCCGTGAGCAAGGTGGGGTGCTGCGGGTCGTCGTAGTGGTAGTGGCGCTGGACCGGGGCTTGGCCATCGGCCGATGGGAGGATGACCTGCACGAGGCTGGCGTTCAGCTTGGCCTGGGGCTGGGTGCTGCCGGGCAAGGGCGCGCTGCCGTGGCGGTAGTCGATGCGGCCCAGCGGGGTGTCGATGGCCTGCACGCCGGTGAAGCTGCCCTCATTCGAGGCCTTGGCGTAGTGCAGGCGCAGGCTGCGGCCCTGCGGGTCGGTGACCTTGAGCAGGCGGTTGCCCTTGTCGTTGTAGTCCAGGCGGACCTGCTCGCCCGAGGGCAGGCTGATGCGGGTCAGGTGCCCCCGGTGGTTGAAACGCAGCTCGCGCCCGTCCATCCATTGCCAGGTGTAGTGCCGCTCCTGGCCGGGCTTGGTTTCCTTGGTGCCCTTTGTATCCGGGCCTTCGATGCGCACGATGCCGTTGCCCGGCTGCTCGCTGGCGCACAGGCTGGGGTGCTCGCGCAGCTTGCTGAAGATGATGCGGGTGCCGTCGGCCTGCACGATCTGCAGGTTGGTGGAGTGGTCGTACAGGCGGGCCTCGTAGCTGAGCAGCCAGCCGCGGCCGAGCAGGCCCGGGGGCACGTAGGCCCGGCTGTAGCTGCTGTTGTAGTGGCGCACGACTTCCAGGCCGAGCACGCCGGGCAAGGCGGGCATGTCCACTTCGCGCTGGTATTTGTTGCCGTTGATGAGGTGGATGGGGTTGCCGGCGCCCTGGTGGGTGCTGCTGGAGTTGCCCTGGGTGGCGGGGCCGGCGCCGCCGCAGGGGCTGCCGCCGGGCGTGGGGGTGCAGGTGCCGCCGCCCGAGCCGCCACCGCCACCGCCACCGCCGAGGTCGATGCCGCCGCCCGTGCCGGGGGCGCAGCTTTGCACGGTGGGGTCGCATTTGCCGGAGCCGCCGCCCAGGTTGGGGGCGGCAGTCGCCAGGGGCGGCGTGGCGTGGGCCAGCAATGCGGCAATGCATAGCAGGGCGCTGCGCAGCAGGGGGGTGAGGTGGGGTCTATTCAACATCATGCGTCTCCCGTGCAGTTGGGGCAGTCAGCCCCTTTACAGTCGTTGTCGTTTCCATCTCCATTGCCTCCATCTCCTCCGTCTCCGGTTCCATCGCCACCATCACCGCCGTCGTCTTCATCGCCCTCACCCCCCGGCCCCGGTGACCCGACCGTGGTGCAGCCCACGGTTTCGCAATCGGGCGGTTCACCGGGTTCCGATGTATCGGGCTGGCCTGGGTCCTGCGGATTGCCCTTGTTGCCTGTGTCGGGAATGGATACCGTGGCATCGCTTTCCATGGCGTCGCTTTGCATGTGCAAGGTGGCCTGCGCGACGATGGGCAGCCGACCGTGCCGTATGAGTTCGGTGTGGAAGGGGTCGCTGCCGTCGTCTAGCCAGCGCAGGTAGTGCTGGTAGATGCCGCGCACCAGCGGGATCTTGAGTTCGTAGCCGTGGGTGACGCGGATCTTGAGCAGGTTGGCGTCCTGAACGCTCTGGGCCGACTTGCTGCCTATGTCTTTTTTGTCCCGGTGCGCCAGGCCGGCGTTTGGAATGGCTCGCACGCCGTATTTCTGCTTCAGGTGGGGAGCGCTCCAGTCGTCGAAGCTCTCGCGCGTGGGGTTGATGAGGTCTATGCGCAGGTGGCCTTCAAGGTCGGCCTTGGCCTTTGTCTTGGCATCCGCCAGTTCGTCACTGTTGCTGCCACCGCCATACAGCGGAACCATGGCGCGCAGATAGGCGTCACGGATATCGTCCATGCGCGCATGGGCCATGGTGCCCGCGCGGGCGGCCATGAAGCTGGCGTGATTGATCTGGTTCTTGTTGAAGAAAACCAGGCCGTACTGCAGCAGGGCCAGCCCCAGCAGGGTGATGATGGGGCCGACCACGGTGAACTCGACCATGGCGCTGCCGCGCTGGCGCGGCCTGCGGTATGAGGTGCTCTGGCGCATGAGGATGCCTGCAGGTTTGCGGCCGGCGGACGGGCTTGTATCCACCCGCTGGCCATGCTTCAGGGCCTGTTTGGGTGTGGCAGGGGGATGTGGATGGGCACGTCCGGTCCGGCCTTGTCCTTGCGCATCAGCATCAATTGCATGGTGCCCTGGGGGCCGGCGCCGAGGATGTGGATGATCTCGGCCTGCTTGCCGGTGATTTCGCCTTCGAGGCCATCGAGGGTGTAGTCCTGCCGGGTGAGGGGTGTGTCGGGCCGTGGAGCATCTGCGCGGACGTCGCTCGCAGGGCCTTCCAGCACGACGTTGATGCGTTGGCTGCGCGAGTCAGGGATCAACCGCGAGTTCACAAACGTCAGCTCTGGCACTTCCATCACTGTGCGCCTCTGGCTTTTGGGGTCTGTGTAGTCGATCTTTACGCCAGTGAGCTTGCCCGTGGCCGTATTGAATTCCGCCTCGTAGTTGACGCCGGTGTCCAGTATGTCGGTGGTGTACGGGTCCAGCCGTTGTGCCGTGCCGGCCAGCGTGCTGACACTGCCGATATAGGTCACGGTCGGCTCGCTCGGCGCCTGGCTCTGGTCGGTGAGCAGTCTGATGGCGGAAATCCAGTTGGTGTTTTCGCTGCGCATGTTGGGCATGCGGCCGACCTTGCTGAGGTTCTGGCCTTCCGAGAAGGTGGTGCCCCAGATGCCTTCCTCGTGCTGGTCCGGTGGTCCTACGAGGAAGATGACGCCTGCATCGTCGCTGATGTTCTTGTAGTGGCTCTGGCCTTCCTCCGGGTAGTGCGTGACCTGCGGGTACTGCCTGCCCTGCACGATGAAGGTGTTGCGCCCTACCTGGAAGTCGCGCCTTGCCATGCCGTAGGAGCTGTAGATGAAACTGCTTTCGATGGCCTGGCCCGGCTGTTGGCTATAGGTGAGTGTGGTGTTGTGGATCACACCCATGCCGCTGAAATCGATCAACGACGTTTGTGCATCGGGATCGGTGATGAGTTTGATCAGGTCAGACTCCTCAATGGCCGATGAGGTGGGTTGCAGACAGTTGCCCGTGCTGCTGAGTTTGGTGCACAGCGGGCCTGAGGGGGCGATGAAGACGCCGGAACTGGCGGTGCCTCCGGGGCCTGGGTCTCCCGCGCCCCCGTCGCTGCCTGAGCCGCCGCCGCAGGCGGTCAGGGCCAAGCCCATGGCACAGGCCAGCAGCCAGGAGGGGGGATGGGCCAGGCGCGCATGCGTGGTGCTGCAGTCTGAGGGAGTGGGGGCGGATGAATGGTGCATGTCTGTCGAGCGGTTCAATAAGCCATGAAGGAAGGTCGAATGGGGCCTGAGGGTGTTGCGCGTCGGTTGGCGTCTTGGCAATTGCGTTGTCCGGGTATCTCCTTGTCGTTGCGCTATGACATGGGTCCGCCTGGGCCGAAGAGGCAGACGGTCAATGCAGCGCGAGCGCCTTCTATGGGCCAGGGCCGCAGTTGCATGCCCGGTGCCAGCCCCTGGCGGGCGATGGTTCCGGCGCACATCTCCAGCACGTGCCTGCTGCCGCGTTCGCCCCGGCTGAGGCGCCAGGGCGCAACGCCTGGACGCAGGCCAGTGATGCGGCCCTGTGCGTCGAGGTAGACGATGTCGATGGCCTGCCGCATGAAGCAGGTGTGCACGCTGGTGCAGCGCGCGATGAGCAATGCGCAGCGGGCGGCGGGTTGGGCCTGGCCCATGAGGCCGGCAAGGCGCTGCCAGAAGCCGCAGGCCTGGCGCACCAGGAAGGGGGAGTGCGGCATCTGCATCACAGTCCCGAGTTCAGCAGCTTCATCGCTATGGGGAACAGCAAGACGATGAAGGTGCAGGGAAAGATGAAGGCGATCAGCGGAAACAGCATCTTCACGGGCGCTTCCATCGCGAGTTTTTCCGCGCGCATGAAGCGCTCGGAGCGGCGCTGATCGGCCTGTGCCCGCAGCACGGTGCCGAGGTTCATGCCCATGCTCTCTGCCTGGATCACGGCGGAGGTGAAGTTGGCGACGCTCGGTTCGTTCAGGCGCTCGGCCATGCCGCGCAGTGCTTCGGCACGCGCCTTGCCGGCGCGTATATCGCGCAGCACGCGCTGGAATTCGTCGCGCACCAGTCCCTGGGGGCCTTTGGCCACGGCCTGGGTCATGGCGCCCTGCATGTTCAGGCCGGCTTCCACGCACAGCGTGATGATGTCCAGGAAGAAGGGCAGCATGCGCAGCAGTTCGCGCCGGCGCACGGCGATGCGATCCCTGAGCCAGATGGCGGGGTAGGCCCAGCCCAGCAGTGCACCTGCGGCCATGGCCTGCAGATAGATGGACAGGGCGATGTGGCGTGCGCCGCCATCGGCGCGCCGGGGCAGGCCGTCGAAGCTGGAGACGAGCCACCAGGCCGCCAGCGCGGCCACCCCGGCGCCGACGATGCGGCTGGCGATGAACTGCGCAGGACTGAGCGCGTAGTCCAGTCCCGCCTGTCGCAACCGCAGTTGCACGGATTGCGCGGTCCTGCCCGTTCCGAGCAGGGGCGACAGGTGGTGGCTGATCCACTGGATGGGCCACCAGACCATGCGCAGGGCCAGTGGTGGCGGATCCTTGTAGCTGCGGTCCTCGGCGGGAACGTTGCTCATCGAGTGGCCCAGGAGCCAGGCCACCAGGGCAGCACTGAGTCCGGCTGCCACAGCGATCAGGGCGAGTATCACGGTGTTGGAGTCCATGGTGCGGCCTTCAGACGTCGATGGCGACGATCTTTCGGATGACATAGATGCCCATGGCCTCGAAGCAGGCGATAACGGCCAGCGCCCCCCAGCCCACGCGGGAGTGCCAGAGCATGGACATGGCTTGCGGCTCCATCCGGTCGAGGATGAGCATGAGGACGAGGGGCAGGGCGCCAACGACCCAGGCCTGCAGTTTTCCCTGGGCGGTGAGGGAGCCGATCTTGGCTTCCATTTGCAGCCGGCTGCGCACGGTGGAGGCCGTGCGTTCCATGGTCTCGGCCAGGCTGCCTCCGGTTTCGCTGGCGATGCGCATGGCCGAGGTGATGAGCACGGTGCTCTGGGTCGGCACGCGCAGACTCAGGTGATTGAGTGCCTGTTCCAGGGATACGCCCAGGCGCTGCTCGCGCAGCATCAGCGAGAACTCCTGGCTCAGCGGCGGGCGGGACTCGGCCACAAGCTGGGCGATGGCGCTGCTCAGGCCAATACCGGCGCGCAGGCCGCCGCTGAGCATCATCAGCGCATCGGGCAACTGCTCTTCAAACTTGCGCAGCCGGCGCTTGCGCATGTGCCGGTACAGCAGCCGGGGCAGCAGCCCCAGCGCGAAGAAGGCGGGCACAGCCAGCAGATGGCTGCCGCTGACCAGCCACACCAGGACGCCGCCCAGCGACATGACTGCCAGGTTGGCCAGGAAGAGTTTTCGCGGGTCGATGAAGAGGAAGAATTCCGCGGCCTGAAAGCCTGCGCGCTCCGTGAAGCCGGCCCGGTAGCGCTTGAGCGTGGAGCCTCCCAGGTCCAAGGCCAGCCATGTCAGCAGACCGACGGAGAGGGCGACCACGGCCGTGATCAGGGCCAGGACGGTGTCTGGCGAGAGCCCGCTCATGGCCGCTCTCCGGCATGCAGGTCCGCGCTCTCGGAGCCCGGACGGAAGATATCCAGGTCCAGCGCATGGCCGCTGGCGCGCAGTTCGTCGTAGAAGTGGGGAACGACGTCGCAGCCGGTGAACAGGCCCTGCACCTTGGCCAGGCCGTTGGCCTGGGCGGCATAGCCTTTGTTGGCAAAGCGGAACAGCTCCTGTAGCTGGATCTTTCCGCTTTCCATGCCGCTGACTTCGCAGATGTGGGTGACCAGGCGTGTGCCGCAGGCAAAGCGGGTCTGCTGCACGATGATGTCCACGGCGCTGGCGATCTGCTCGCGTATGGCCGCCAAGGGCAGTTCCATACCGGCCATCAGCACCATGGTCTCCAGCCGGGCGAGCCCGTCGCGCGGGGTGTTGGCGTGCAGCGTGGTCAGAGATCCCTCATGGCCCGTGTTCATGGCCTGGAGCATGTCCAGCGCCTCGGCGCCGCGGCATTCGCCGACCACGATGCGGTCCGGGCGCATGCGCAGGGTGTTGCGTACCAGTTCTCGGATGGGCACGCCGCCCTTGCCTTCGACATTCGCGGGGCGCGACTCCAGGCTGATCAAATGCTCGTGGGCCAGCTTGAGTTCGGCGGCGTCCTCGACGGTGATCACGCGTTCGCCGGACGGGATGAAGTTGGACAGGATGTTGAGCAGCGTGGTCTTGCCTGACCCCGTGCCGCCCGAGACGATGATGTTCTTGCGGGCCTCCACGCAGATGCGCAGGAAGTCGGCCATGGCCGGGCTGAGCGCGCCGAACTGCACAAGGTCGGCGGCGTTGAGCTTGCGCCTGGCGAACTTGCGGATGGTCAGCGTGGAGCCCTTGAGCGCCAGCGGTGCGATGATGGCGTTGACGCGCGAGCCGTCCTTGAGCCGTGCATCGACCATCGGCGAGGATTCGTCGATGCGCCGGCCCAGCGGTGCCACGATGCGCTCGATCACGCCCATGACGGCGCGATCGCTGGTGAAGCTCAGGGCATGCTTTTGCAGGCGCCCCGCGCGCTCGACATAGATTTCGTCGAAGCGGTTTACCATGATTTCGCTGACCGTTTCGTCGGCCAGCAATTCCTCCAGCGGCCCCAGTCCCACGGCCTCGTCCAGAACCTGCCTGCGCAGCGCGTTGCGGTCCAGCTGGGCCGGTATCTCGTCGTCCATGTCCTGCAGCGTTCTGGCGATGAGCCGGTCCGCCTCGGCGCGCAGGTGTTCGTCGGACATGCTGGAGACGTCATGGCGGCGCAGGTCCATGGTGTCGATGAGCTTGGTGTGCAGGCGCTTGCGCCATTCGAATTGCAGCGCCTGCAAGTGGGCGTCCCCGGGCTCGGCTGCCGCAGGCTCGTGCGCGTCGGCAGGCGCTGCCAGAGGCGTGTCCTGTGTGCTCTGCATGGGCGCTGTGGTGGCGGCATGCGCTGCGGCCGGTACAGGAAAAGGCGCGGCTTGCTGCTCTTCACCGCTGTTCAGGATGCGCAACTGGAACGGGCCAATGCCGATGAGGTCGCCGTTTTGCAGCGGGCCGTATTGGGCGGTGATGCGCTGACCGTTGACCAGCACGCCGACGAAGCTGCCTGCGTCGTCGATCAGCACGCCCGAGGGGCTGGTGAAAAGGCGTGCATGCTCCTTGGCAAGGCGCCAGTTGTCCAGGCGGACTTCGCACTGGGAGCCTTTGCCGATGGAGCACATATCGGGCACGCTCAACGGCTGGCGCCGGCCGTCGGGGTGGATGATTTCAAGGTCGATCATTGGGGGCTGCCGGTTGCGGAGGTCAGGGGTGAAAGCCACTGGGTCTCGGCCCAGCCCAGCCGGTCATCAATGCGCACGGCCGAGAACTGGGCCTGCGGGGCCTGGGGTAGCACTTGCACAAGGCTGCCCACGGGCAGGTTCTGGAGGACGGGGGCGTTGATGTCGGGGGACACGCGAAGGGCCAGCCCATCAAGGCCCACGCGGTAGATGCCTGGTGCGGAGTGGCCCGTGGCGGCGCCGGATTCATGGGGCGTGAGAGCCCGGCCTTGCCGCGCCTGGCGCGCATGGGGTCCGTCGGGTGCGGGCTTCATGCCGGGAACGTGCGCGACCGGCTGCAGGCTTTCATCGCGTACCCAGCCCGACAGGGCTGCAACCGCCACCGCGCGCCAGCCGGAGTACGGGTTGTGGTCGGCAGATGAACCGGGTGCGGCACGCACGAAACTGCCTTGGCCCAGTTGCAGCAGGGTGTCGCTTTGCGCCCTAGGTTCGGCATGCAAGGCCAGCCCGTCATGCACCACGCGCCAGTGGTTGACCAGCGGCTTGTCCGCTGCTGCCGCGGAGGCCAGCGGGTTGCCGGTGTGCGGCAGGGCGGGCCAGTGGTCGGGCTGGGTCGCGGTGGCCGGTGAAGGCAGGGGCCGCACTGGCGCGGGGAGTTCCTGCACAGGCGCCGCGATGCTTGCGCTTGCGCTGGCCACGGGCAAGGGCGCCAGCCGGGGAGGATGCTCGGGCGCAGGGCCGGGTTCGGTCAGGTAGGGCTGGGGACCGTAGCGCTGGCTCAGGCGTGCGCTGGCGTCGTCCACGCGCTGCAGCAGGCCCGGCGAGCGGCTGTTGATTACCGTGGGCGTGACGAAGACCACCAATTCGGTCTCTTCGTTCTGGAATCGCTGGGACCGGAACAGAGCACCCAGCACGGGCAGGTCTCCCAGGAAGGGGACCTTGTCGACGTTGTCGCCACCCTTGCGTGACAGCAAGCCGGCCAGCACCATTGTCTCGCCGTCCTGGACGTTGAATTCGGTGAAGGTGCGCCGAGTGCTCAACCCGGGCCCCGAGGGCGTGGAGAACGATGGGTCGATGTTGCTGACCTCGCTGTCGATCTCGGCCCTGATGACGCCGTTGCGGTCCACGCGCGGCGTGATGCGCAGCTTGATGCCGTAGGGCTTGAACATGACCATGGGGCCGTAGATCGTGGCCACGGAGTACGGATACTCGCCACCGGCCAGGAATTCGGCCTTGGAGCCATTGCGCGCCGACAGCTGGGGCTGGGCCAGAATGCTGGCCTTTCCGTCGCGGGCCAGCAGGTCCAGCCTTGCGGTAAGGCCCATGTTGACGGCAGTGAGGATGTTCAGGCCCCGGGGCAGCGAGACTGTGTCACCGCTGTCCGGGGTAATCGGCGGGTTCTGGACGCCGATGACCAGACCGGGCTGACTGCCGTGTCGCACGGGTGCCCAGATGCCTCCCATGCTGGCCCCGCCCTGGGAGGTCCAGCGCAAGCCGAATTCGCGCAGCTCATTGACCGGGAATTCGACCACCTTCACGTCCATGAGCACCATCTGCTCCCAGCCGATCTGGTTGGTGAAGTTGATGATCTGCGGGTAGTGCTTTCTGAGGTCTTCGATCTTCTTGAGATCGACATCGCTGAGATGGTCCCCTTCGACCACGACCTTGTCGCCGATGATGGAGGCCCGCGCGTTGGGGATGGTGCTGAGGAAGGCGGCGATCTCGCGCGCATGGCGGCTGGTGTCGCCTCGAACCACGTTGATCTTGACGCGCTGGTAGCGGCCGTCGGCGTTCCACACGAACAGCGAGGAAGTGCCGACCTCGTTGGCGAAGATGATGACCTCGCGCTCGTCAAGCGCGGCGGCCGTCAGCACCCGGCCATTGCCCACGGCAATACGCGCCACGCCGGGGCTGGGGAAGACGCGCGATTCGCCCACAAACATCTCGATTTCCGGCACCTGAGCTTGGTCGTCCGGTTTCTGTATGGGGCGGTACGGTTGGCCCGCCGCTGCCTCGCGGCTGGGTACGCCCTGCAGCACGGGGGCGAATCCACCCGGCATGCCGAGGGACTGATCAGAGCCTGCTGAATCCTCTGGAGTCTGGGCTGTTGCGGGGCCAGCTAGACCCCATCCCAGGGCCAGGACGAAGCCGCAACGCAGGGCATGGAGAAAGGGCGTTGGACTGGAGCAGGCGGACAGGGATGCAGGGTGGGCTGAACGGATGGACATTGGGATCAGGCGCATGGAGCGATGAAAAAGGCAGGAGCAGGTGAGGCGCCATCAGCGAGGCAACGCGCCTGGCTGCATCGGGAAGGACGCAGGGAAAAGAGGAGCTTGGCCTGGTTGCAGTGCGGCTTGCGGAGCCGGTTGAACAGGCGTGGGGGCTGCGGCTGCCTCGGGCGGGCCTTCGCCGGCATCGTGGGCCTTGTCCTGGCGCAGCAGCAGGTCTTCGGGCTTGAAGTCCATGCGGCGTCCGCCATAGAGCACGGGAACGGCTCGGTCCGGCGATTGCGCTGCGCCCGCTGTCTGAATCGGGGACTGAACATCGCCTGCCAGGCCCAGCAGGGCGGCCATGGCAGCGCTGTCTTCTTCGACAACCTCCGAGTCCTTGGGGTTGCGCAGCAAGGCGGTGATCTTTCCCGCCTCGCGCGCGATGATCACGCTCCGGGCCTGCGCCTGGGAGGTGTCCAGCGTGACCGTGGAGTACTGGCGCCGCTCACCGCTTCTGGGGTCATCCACGGACCGCTGGCCGGTGGCCATGACCTGGACGTTCTGCAGCAGTGGAAAGGTGGTCTTGCGGCCTTTCTGATCCAGGGTGAGCATCAGGTCGATGGCATCCCCCGGCTCCAGCAGGCCGGAGATGGAGTTGATCTCGTCCACGTGCACGGTGATGGCGCGCCGCCCTACTTCGATGCGGGCCGAGAAGGTCGGCACCTTGTCGCCTTCGAGCAGGTTCCACAGCAGGATGTCGCCGTGCTGCATGCCATGCGCCAGCGCGCGGCCTGCAATGCGGGAAAAATCCTCGGGGCCGATGGCCAGCGAGTGCGCGTAGTCGTGGGGAACGTCGCGCACGGCAACGGTCTCCTTGGAGATGGGATCGCCCTTCCTGAGATCGCGTTTGGCCACGATCAGCGGCCGGGTTTTGCTTTTCCCGCGCGCTTCTATGGCTTGCATCTGGCTGTTCAGGTAGCCGCGTGCGATCACGGCGGCGCCCAGGCCGATCGCAAGTGCCATGCCAAGGGCGATCCAGGTTTTGTTGGGACGCAGGGCGGTGATTCGGGCGAGTGCGGAGTTCATGGCTGACGGGTCAAATGGGCAGGGAGAGGGCGAAGCTGAACTTCTGGTAGGCAGCCTGCAGGGCGAGCAGCAACTGGTGCAGCACGCTGTTGCTGTCCACCATGCCGACGCCCAGCGCGAAGGCCAGGGCCGCGCAGACCACGGCGTACTCCACCGAGGACTGGCCGCGCAGGCGATGGGCAAGCTTCATGGCGTGGTCTCCACCGCCACGCTGGTGACGAGAACGATGCTGGTGAGGCCCAGCGCATTGCGGGAAATGACGGCCGTCGCCTCTTTGCCCGGGCCGCGCATCAGCACCGTGATGGCGCCGTTCTCAGAGCCGAACGCGTGGGCCTTGGTGTCTGTGGCGGCGTCGAAGCGGCGTTCCAGTGCATAGCCCTGCTCTTGCAGCGCCGCAGTGAGGCGTTGCGCATTGAGCGCCTCGCCGTGCCTGTTCGTGGCAATGAGATGGGTGGACAGCTGGCCACCGTCCTGGGTGTTCAGCAGGCTGGCGATCTCGGTTCCAGCTGGCAGCAGGCTCCGCCATCGGGCTCTTTCCTCCTGGCTGCGGGCCTTGCCGCTCAAGGCTGCGCGCAGGTGGGTGACAGCGACAAGGCCGCGCGCGCCGCCGTCGGGGGTGGGCTCCAGTCGGATGGTGACGTAGTGCTCGCCCTGGGCGCGGCCCAGAATGCGCTGGCCATCGCGCTGGTCGTCCATCAGGGGCTGGCCCAGGGTGCGCACAAACCAGTCGCCGGTCTGCCTGGGTGTGCTACGTATGGCGAAGCCGGTCAGCCGCATGGGCAGGCCGTCCAGGTCCATCTGCTGGCCGATGTGGTAGCTCCTGGCATGTTCGGGCAGCGGGATCTCGGGCCAGTTGGCCTGCGCAAAGGCATGGGTGAGCCCTGGCGTCAGCAGGCCCAGGCAGATGGAACGGAGCATGCGAGCCGTTGTCATCATTCGGCCCTGAGCCTGTCTGCCGGAACAATGTCCTGCCACTTGTCCAGGCGTCCGAACTTGGGGACCGGCACCTCCATCAACTCGAAGACCGGTATGGCCACATCCAGCAGCGTCTCCACCGGGGAGAACAGGCTGTTGAGCGGCGCCAGCCGGCCGAACCGGTCCATGGTCTGCTCCACGGAGCGCGAGGCCCAAGGCTCGATGAGCACGCTGGTGTGGCGTGTGACGCGCAGGTCCAGTTGGTCGAAGGGGGTGTAGCTTTGGATGCCTGCGGGCAGGTTGGCCAGTGGCACGGAGATGTTGGCGCGGTAGATGCCTGGGGCGTTCAACCCGATGCGTCCGTGGTTCGCCAGAGGCACTATGCTGAAGGGTACGCCGTCTGGGCTGGCCGTGAAGGCATCTCTGTGCGCTGTGGACTGGCTTTCTCCAAAGCTGACCGAAATGTCTGAAAAGCGCGGGATCAGCGGATTGCCTGCGGGGTCCGTCCACAGCGGATTGCGGTGTGCGTCGAAGTCGCCTGCCGCGTCGTCCGTCTTGATGGGTGCGTCGGGTCGGCTGAAGTAGCGCCTGCGCACTTCGGCTGCCAGTTGTGTAGGCAGCTTGTAGCTGCCCGCCGCTTCGTTGTGTACCGTTGCATCGAAGGCCGCATAGCGGCTGGCCATCTGGGTGGCATGGGCAATGTCCTGATACTTGCCGATCATGGGCATCAGCAGGAACAGGCCCAGCAGGGGCGCCGCCATGGCCAGGAATTCGACCAGGGCCTGGCCTGCCTGCCGCCTTGGGTAGCGGGCGCGGTTCAGGAGGTTCATGGGATCAGCCCTCCCTGGCGCATCTGCTGGCCAAGTACATCGGGTTGGGAGTGGATCAGGCGCACCTGCCAATACGGGTTGAACAGGCTGGGCAGCTCCAGGGGGAGACCCTGGCTTGCGCCATAGCGGTTCTGACGCTGAGCCAGAGGACGCTCGAAGAACACTTCGGACGTGGCAACGGCCACCATTTCGCCTTTGGCGACCTGGCTCTGATAGGCGTTGATGCGGCTGTCCGGCGTGCCGCTTATTTCGCTGGCGCCATGGGAGGTGCGCAATTCGCTGCGCGCCCGCGACAGGCGCACACTGAACCGCAACGTGGGGTCGTCCTTGTCCGGTTGCAGCTGGCTCAGGTCGTAGTAGCTGGGCAGGCCGGTGTAGTGGGTCCAGTGCGCGGAGGATGCTCTGGCAGAGGCCCTTCTGTTGTTGCGGGAGCCTCCGAGCCAGGCGGACGAGTCATCCTGGTCCAGGTCGTCGGGGTGGGCCTGCTGTTCGCCCCAGGCGATGGGCTCCTCCCTGAGCCGGCAGCGTGGAATGAGCCCGCCCCTTCGCTGGGCGCGCCAGAAGGACTCGGTGTCTTCGGCGATCCACTCGTCGTAGTTGACAAGTTCGGTACCGCCGCGTCGACGCACCTCGCTTTTGCGCCACATGAGGATGCAGATTTCGTCTGGGCCAGGCACTTCTGCCTCGGCCGTCCAGACACGCTCCTTGGTGAATCTGTCGCTATGCGCCGCATACACAGCCAGTTTGGCCATGCGGCCTCGGTCCTTGCCGCTGTAGCTTTGGGTGAAGCCACCAAGGTCGTCGGTCAGCGCTACGGCGGCACCGGGGCCTATGGGCTCCACCTTTACGCTGCCATCGCCCGCGTAGTTGGCCTGGGCCACGTCCTTCATCACACTGCTGCGTATGTCCTGCAGGTAGGAGCGGGCGTGCAGCAGGTTGTGCGCCTTCTGTATTGCCTGTTTGTTGGCCTCCACGGCTGTGACCGTATCGAATGCCAGCGACGGCACCATCTTGGCCATCTGCTGGATGTACTGGCCCGCGTACTGCACGGTGGCGTAGCACATGATCGCGTACATCTCGTTGTAGTGGAATGCAGCACCGATCAATGCGCCCCAACCGGTGTAGTCAGCACATTCGGGAAACTGCGTGGGCAGGTTCTCCGCGTGGGTCTGTGCGTATTGCGCCCACGAGGACAGGCTCACCATCTGCGCCACCAGCACCTCGTTGGCGATCAGGGCGCGATTGCCGTAGGCCGTGAAATTCATCGCCCGCGCGTGCATCACGCCGGCGCTGTAGGCCACGGCATCGGCCGTGCTGACGAGCTTGGTTTTTTCCTGGGAGAGCTGGCCGGTGTTGAACAGAAAGAACAGCGAGGCCAGTGCACCGATCAGGACAAAGATGCCGTAGATCAATGCCTGCCCGCGTTGCCCGCCCCGCCTCCGTATTCGACCGCCACGCAGGGTGGTGATGGTGCACATGGGCAGGCCCGCTTACTTGTTCTCGTAGGCGTCGAGGCCCTTTTCCTTGCGCTCTCCATCGGCATTGCCGGCCGCAGCGCCTGCCGCCTGGATGGCCGTCTTGGCTGACTTGCCGGCCACTTCATTGGCAATACCGGAAGTCTGGGCGCGGATGGTTTCGCCGAAGTATTGATATACGGCGATTGCTGCGACACCAATCAGGGCCACGATGATGATGTATTCGGTCATGCCTTGGCCGCGTTGCCTGCGAGATTGCGGCGAGGTATTGAAGGTGGTCATGCAAAAGCTCCTGGGCTGGTGGAATAAATCTGTAGGGACGTGAGTAGACAGACGCAGGGCTGCAGCCGTGCATCACGGAAAACGGGGAAAAGGGAAAACGCAATTCAGGCGGAAGCGGGCACCAGGGCGGTAGCTGGCGGTTCTTCCGAATTGCGCATGCGCAGGGAATAAGCTGGGCCCAGGCACAGGGCCTTGGCATCAGCGCACTGCGTCAAGGCGCAGAATGAAATCGATGCATTGATGGTCTCTCCCTCAAGGTTGGCGGTTGACTGCCGCTTTGGCGCTGTGCGCCAGGACAGTTCTGCGTGGGGCATTGGCAGTAAAAAGGTGCTGCATATGCCTGACTTTCAGGTGGCGATTCACTGCGCCCCAAAGTCATTTCTTGTGTCGCCAAGCCTATGAATTTTTTTCTCGCATGTCTATAAGACAACTCCTAACGATGTTTCTGAATGCATCGGTGGAGATTGTTTGCTGACATTTCAATAGCAGGCTATTTATTGAATTCCGTGTTTTCGACGATCCATCCGTGTCAGATAAATCGAGGCGAAATAGGCCCAAATAGGGTGATCTGAAAAGTCAATCTGAATCGATGTAGGACGATTCCTATTTTTCAGAATTCAGGTGCGGGCCGCCGACAGGAGCCTGGGCGCGGGGCTCGATGGGCAGGAGTGCGGGCATGCCGCTGCGGCGTCGGCATGCCGGTGAAAAGTTTGAAATGACGGCCGGCCTGAGGATGGCCGGCCGCCTCTTTTACTGCCGCGCCGAGCGCACGTTGGCCGGCAAGGCGCCAGGATGGCTGGTGCGGAACGGGTTGATGTCCAGGCCGCCACGGCGCGTGTAGCGTGCGTAGACCGAGAGCTTGATGGGCTGGCAGCGGGTCCAGATGTCCATGAAGATGCGCTCTACGCATTGCTCATGGAATTCGTTGTGGTTGCGAAAGCTCACCAGGTACTGCAGCAGGCCTTCCTGGTCGATCTGCGCGCCGCTGTAGCGGATCTGCACGCTGCCCCAGTCGGGCTGGCCCGTGACCAGGCAGTTGCTCTTGAGCAGATGGCTGACCAGGGTTTCGGTGACGGGGCCTTCTTCATGGTTGGCGCGCAGCAGCTCGGGGGCGGGCTGGTACTGTGTGCATTCCACGTCCAGCCGGTCCAGCAGCAGGCCGTCGAGCTCCTGCACCATTTCCTGGTCGAAGCGGTCCAGGCCGATGATCTTCACGCCGATGCTTCCCTTTTGCTCGCTGCCGCGCCACAGCGCTTCGGCCAGGTCGGTGCGCAGGCGTGCCTGGACCTCGGCAGCGTCGGCCAGGCGGGTGTTGTTGAAGCTGTTGAGGTAGAGCTTGAACGACTTGCTTTCGATGAGATTGGGGGTCTCGCAGGGAATCGTGAAATGCACGAGCGCTACCTGGGGCTTGCCGCGCAGGTTGAGCCAGGACAGCTCGAAGGCCGTCCACAGGTCGGCGCCGAAGAAGGGCATCTGGCTGCCCTGCAGGCCGAGTTCTTCGCGCTTGGGCGCACGCGGCAGGGGAAACAGCAGCGAGGAGTCGTACTGGTCGATGTAGGCGGAGCTTTTGCCCAGCTGGGATTGTTCGGGAGTGTTCATGGAAGGGGGCCGGCCGTGCCGGCGCTGGTCTGGCCTGGGTGGTCCGCGCGGGGCGCGTGGACCAAGGCCCTGAAGCTAACTGAATTTCCATGCCCGCAGGCATGGGTGGCCATATAAGGTCAATAAGGGTCGGTGCACCCGGGTTCGCTGGCTCTTCAGTGGAATTCGCGCTCGCGCAGCCATTTGGTGGCGATCCATTTCTCGCCGGCCAGCACGGGCGCGCCGCCGTGCAGGGTGCGTGTGGAGGGGTCGGGGCGCTCATAGCTGAAGAAGACGGCATTGCCCCGGCGCGGCACGACTTGCAGCGGCACTTCGGGGAAGATGGTTGCGCCGCCGCGCTCGGGCTCGTTCAGGTAGATGACCAGGGTGCCCACGCGCTGGCCGCCTCGCTTGAGGATGGTGGGCGTGCCGGGTTCGCCGGGCGCGAAGTAGTCGTGGTGGGGCTTGTATTCGGCGCCAGGGCCGTAGTGCAGCACCTGCAGGCCTTCGCCATGGTCCAGCGGCCAGCGCAACAGGCGGGCGATGCGTTCTTCCAGCTGGCTGACGATGCCGGTTTCTCCGCGCTGGAAGAACATGCCGTTGCTGGTTCGGTCGTCATTGATCTCTTCACCGCCGCTTTGCGTGGCCACCGTGAGCGAGCGCGCCATGCGCGGGCGCGCGGCAGCGATGATGGCATCGCACTCCTCGTGCGAGAGCAGGTTGCCGAAGACCACGATGCGCGGGTTGCGCATGCTGACCAGCACCTGGACCTGGCGGTCGCCGACATCGATGCTGCTGGGGTCCTGGGCAAGGTCCGGTTCGGGCAGGCTCGAGGCCGAGACGACGAGGGCCGGTGGCGCCGCATCGCCCTGTTCGGGCAGGTCCAGCGCCCGCCTTGCCAGCTCTTCGCTCCAGCCCACGTCGCGCATGGAGCGCAGCAGGACCGCAGGCCCTATGCCGGATGCGCGCTGGTCGCGCACCCATTGCATGAGTTCAGGTGTGAGACCCACGGGCAGGTCCTGCGCGGCGGTCTGGGAATCTGGTGAGGATTTGAGGCTCATGGCGTGCAGTGCGGCCCTTGCCGCAGTGAATGGACTCCAAAGGCATCGAGGCCGGGGCCGGCTGGTGGCCGGCGAGGCTCAGTCAGCGGTCTTGCGACGGAACACCAGGCGCGCTGGCGTCGAGGAAGCTGGCGCCAACGCGTAGCCTTCCAGATCGAAGGCTTCGAGTTCAGCCGCGCTGCGAGCGCGTCGTTGTATGGCAAATCGTGCCATCAGCCCACGCGCACGTTTGGCATGGAAGCTGATGATCTTGTAGGCGCCGTTCTTGTAATCCTCGAATGCGCATTCCACCACCGGGGGCTTGAGGTGCTTCAAGTCTACCGATTTGAAGTATTCCTGCGAAGCCAGGTTGACGATGACGCGTTCGCCAGCCGGCTGCCGGGCCGCGCGCTGGTTCAGGTGCTCGGCAATGCGACTGCCCCAGAACTGGTAGAGATTGCTGCCGTGCTCGGTTTCCAGCCGCGTGCCCATTTCCAGGCGGTAGGGCTGCATGCGGTCCAGCGGGCGCAGCACGCCGTACAGGCCGCTGAGGATGGCCAGGTGCTGCTGGGCCCAGTCCAGGTCCTCGGCATCCAGGCTGCGAGCCTGCAGGCCCTCGTAGACATCGCCGTTGAATGCCAGCAGCGCCTGACGGGCATTGGTGGCCGTGAAGCGCGGGCTGAAGGCCTCGTAGCGCGCCACGTTGAGTGCGGCCAGCTTGTCGCTGATGCCCATGAGTTCCGACAGTTGCTGGGGCGATTGGCGGCGCAGCACTTCGATCAGCTCCAGCGGCTGTTCGGAGAAGGCGGGCAGCGTGTGCGGCAGTTTCGGGGGCAGTGGCGTGTCGTAGTCCAGCGATTTGGCAGGGGAGAGCAGCAACAGCATGGCGGACGGAGGCTCCTGGAAAGAGAGGGTCGAAAGACGTGAGGTGAGGGCGACCGCAGAAACAAACAGGGGCCGCGAGGGCCCCTGTGTTGTCACCGTCTGCGATCAGACGTGGGCAGCGCCCTGTGTCTGCGGCGGCTGCTGCTCGAACGGCAGCTGCAGCTCGCTGAGGTCCTTGCGTGTTTCCACGAGGATCAGCGGGCCGTCATCCAGAACGACCACGGGCGGACGCTCGCGCACGACGCGCTCGGGCTGCGGTTCGGCGGCGATGGCCGCCTGGGCTGCTGCCACCTTGTCGGCGTCGGAGCCCACCCATTGCAGACCCGAAGCAGCGGCCAATGCCTGCAGCTCGGACATGGGCAACTGGTAGGCCTGGACCTTGGGCAGGCCGCGTTCGGCGGTTGCTTCAACGGCCTTGGCTGCTGCGGGCTCGACTGCCACTGCGGCAGGTGCGGCCACGGGTGCAGGTGCTGCCACGGGTGCCACCACGGGGGCGGGTGCGACCGGCGCGGGGGTCACCGCAGCCACGGGAGCGGCAATCTGCTGCTCGGGTGCGGGGGCCGCGACGGGTTGCTGCACCGCTTGGGCTGCTGCAGCTGCTGCGGGCTGCGCAGGCACTTGCGCTTCGGCCATGGCTTCAGGAGCCTGGGCTTCGGCGGCAGGGCTGGCTGCGTTGAAGTAGCTGCGGCGGGCAGGCTGGTCCTGCTCGGGAGCGGCGGCTTCAAAGGACTGGACGGCTTCGCCTTCCGCTTCGCGCGGTGCGCGCTCTGCACGGTCACCGCGATCGCCACGCTCGCGGCGGTCACGGCCATAGCGGTCGCGCGAACGGCGCTGGCGCGGCTGCTCTTCGCCGGAGGCGGGGGCAGCGTTGTCCAGGGACGGGTCCTGTTGCTGGGCCTGGTTGTCCAGGTTCTCTTCGGTCTCGGGAGCGACTTCGAACTGGCGGGGCTGGCGCTCGCTGCGTTCGGCGCGTTCACCACGTTCACCACGCTCGCGGCGGCCTTCACCGCGCTCCTGGCGCTCGCCACGCGGGGCGCGCTCGGGACGCTGTTCGATGGTGCTGCCATCGGCGGCGACAGCGGCCACGGCGTTCACGGCTTCCAGCGGCTGGCGGCTTTCACCGTCACGGCTGCGTTCGCCACGGCCACGGCGTTCGCCGCGGTCGGCGCGCTCACCGCGTTCGCCGCGATCCGGGCGCTCTCCACGCTCCGGGCGTTCACCGCGTTCAGTGCGCTCACCACGCTCGGCATTGCGGCGGTTGCGGTCGCCGTTGCCAGCCTGGCGTTCGGCATTGGGGGCGCCAGCACGCTCGCCATTGCGCTCCGCGCGCTCGCCACGCTCGCCATTGCGTTCGTTGCGGCGGCCACGGTTGTCGTTGCGGCCATCACGGCGTGCTTCGCGAGCGGGGGCTTCGGCGGCCGGAGCGGGCGCTGCGACCGGCGCAGGTGCCGCGCCAAAGCCGAACAGGCTCTTGAGCCAGGCAAAGAAGCCTTGCTCGCGGACCACGACGGGGGCGACGGCCGGTGCGGGCGCTGCAGCGGTTGCCGCAGGCTTGGCATCGCGCTGCTGGCCGTTGGCCGGGCGGTTGCGGCTGCCTTCGGGACGGGGCTCGGCGATGGGGGCCGGCATGTCGGGCAGCACGCCCTTGATCATGGGCGTCTGCTTGTTGGTGGGCTCCTGCGAGCGGCGCGTCACCGTGGTTTCCGCGTCCAGCTCCTCGGCCAGCTTGTAGCTGGCTTCCATGCTTTCCAGGCGCGCGTCGTCGTGCTTGAGGCGCTCGAGCTTGTAGTGCGGCGTGTCCATGGACTTGTTGGGGACCATGATCACGTTGACGCGCTGCTTGAGTTCGATCTTGGTGATCTCGCCGCGCTTTTCGTTGAGCAGGAAGCTGGCCACTTCCACGGGCACCTGGCAGTGCACGGCGGCCGTGTTGTCCTTCATGGACTCTTCCTGGATGATGCGCAGGATCTGCAGCGCCGAGCTTTCCGTGTCACGCACGTGGCCGGAGCCACCGCAGCGCGGGCAGTTGATGTGCGCGCCTTCGGACAGGGCGGGCTTGAGGCGCTGGCGGCTCATTTCCATGAGGCCGAACTTGCTGATGGTGCCGAACTGCACGCGGGCACGGTCCTGGCGCAGCGCGTCGCGCAGGCGGTTCTCGACCTCGCGGCGGTTCTTGCTCTCCTCCATGTCGATGAAGTCGATGACGATCAGCCCGCCCAGGTCACGCAGGCGCATCTGGCGCGCGACTTCGTCGGCGGCTTCCAGGTTGGTGCGGGTGGCGGTTTCCTCGATATCGCCGCCCTTGATGGCGCGGGCCGAGTTCACGTCGATGGAGACCAGCGCTTCGGTGTGGTCGATGACGATGGCGCCGCCCGAGGGCAGGGTCACGGTGCGCGCGTAGGCCGATTCGATCTGGTGCTCGATCTGGAAGCGGCTGAACAGCGGGGCGTCGTCACGGTAGCGTTTGACGCGGGCGGCATGCTCGGGCATGACGTGCTGCATGAACTGCTGCGCCTGCTCGTAGATGTCGTCGGTGTCGATGAGGATGTCGCCGATGTCGCCGTTGAAGTAGTCGCGGATGGCGCGGATCACCAGGCTCGATTCCTGGTAGATCAGGAAGGCGCCCTTGGCCGACTTGGCGGCGCCGTCGATGGCGTTCCACAGCTTGAGCAGGTAGTTCAGGTCCCACTGCAGTTCGGGCGCGGTGCGGCCGATGCCGGCGGTGCGCGCAATGATGGACATGCCCTTGGGGTACTCAAGCTGGTCCATCGCCTCCTTGAGTTCGGCGCGGTCCTCGCCCTCGATGCGGCGCGAGACGCCACCGCCGCGCGGGTTGTTGGGCATCAGCACCACGTAGCGGCCGGCCAGCGAGATGAAGGTGGTCAGGGCCGCGCCCTTGTTGCCGCGCTCTTCCTTCTCGACCTGGACGATCAGTTCCTGGCCTTCGCGGATGACTTCGTTGATGCGGGCCTGGCTGGGGGAGACGCCTTCGGCGAAATACTGCTTGGAGATTTCCTTGAAGGGCAGGAAGCCGTGGCGGTCCTCGCCGTAATCGACGAAGCAGGCCTCGAGGCTGGGCTCCACGCGCGTGACCACGGCCTTGTAGATGTTGCCCTTGCGCTGCTCGCGCCCTTCGATTTCGATTTCGTAGTCGAGCAGCTTCTGGCCATCGACGATGGCAAGGCGACGTTCTTCCGACTGCGTGGCGTTGATGAGCATCCGTTTCATGATGCGTTTCCTTTATTCGTTTTCTCTGGGGCGCGCCGGAGTGCAGCCTCTGCTGCCAGACCGTCACGCCTTTGACTTGTAATCAAAGACAGGCTCGCGAGGGAGCCGAGATGCCGGACTGACGCGTCGAAACGAAAGGAATCGCCGGATGCCTTGATGCTTGAGACCTGGCTCAAGTCAGCAATGGGGGCAAGGGCAGGGGGACGAGAGCGATGAGAGAGGCACGCCGTCCAGCTTCAAGCGAAGCTGCTGCACGTGCGGGGCAGGCGGGAGGCTTGGGGGCGGCAATGATCCTGGGCGCAGGCGTTTTCCTGCTCCACAGCGTGACCATCCATGCCCAAAAGATCCACATGCTCGCTTTTGATCCGCTGGCAGCGGTGGACGCCGGGTCCGACCCCTTCTGCCAGCTTGAGATTCCGTATCAGTGTTTCAATTCGTCAGCCACAACCGATGCAACGACGAACTTCGCAGGCCATCTTTTCCTGCTGTTTCGCGTGCATGACACCGGATGGCATCGACCTGCCTGTGCGGGGAAATGGTTGTTTGGACTAAACTCCATGAGAATCAACCACTTATAAATAGTTCGGCACAGGTGAAACACATTATAGAGGGCAAACCGGCAGACGACCGTTCCCTGAACGCAGCCACTGCCGCAGTGCGGCTGATCGAAGTCGATGACGATTCGGCCGGACAGCGCTTGGACAACTTTCTCATACGCCATCTCAAGGGCGTTCCCAAGACCCATGTCTATCGCATCATCCGCAGTGGAGAAGTGCGCATCAACAAAGGGCGCGTCAGTGCGGAAACCCGCGTTTCGACCGGCGACATCGTCCGCATACCGCCCGTGCGCGTTTCCGAGAAAATCGCCGAAAAGGCCGAGCGGCCAGCGCCAGCCAGGGATTTCCCCAGCCTGCTGGAAGACGAGCACCTGATCGCCATCGACAAGCCCGCCGGTGTGGCCGTGCATGGCGGCTCGGGTGTGAGTTTTGGTGTCATCGAGCAACTTCGCCAGGCGCGGCCGCAAAGCCGTTTTCTGGAGCTGGTGCATCGGCTCGACCGCGAGACATCCGGCATCTTGCTGGTGGCCAAGAAGCGCTCGGCGCTGACGCACCTGCAGGACCAGTTCCGCGAGCGCGAGACCGGCAAGACCTATCTGGCCCTGGTCCAGGGCACCTGGCCGGCCAACCACAAGGTGATTGACCTGCCGCTGCACAAATACCTGCAGGCCGACGGCGAACGCCGCGTGCGGGTGACCACGGCCGATGATCCTGACGGCATGCGCTCCGTCACGCTGGTGCGCGTTCGCAGCACGCTGGCGCCCCAGCCCCTGCTGGGGCTGCCGGCCATGAGCCTGCTGGAGGTGACCATCAAGACCGGGCGCACGCACCAGATCCGCGTGCACCTGTCCAGCCAGGGGCACCCGATTGCGGGCGATGACAAATATGGCGACTTCGACCTGAACCGACGCCTGCAGAAACAGGGGCTCAAACGCATGTTCCTGCATGCATGGCGGCTACAGTTCACCCACCCGGCCAGTGGCGAGCGGGTGGAGCTGCGCGCCGAGCTTCCCGAAGAACTGGCCCGTTTCGCCGGCTGACGCCGGCTCTGACTCCTTGTAGATATGACAAATCCTGGTTCTTCCGAGATGCACCGTGCGCGCCGCTTCGATCTCATTGCCTTCGACTGGGATGGCACGCTGTCGGACTCCACGGCCGTGATCGTCAAGTGCATTCAGGCGGCCGTGGCCGATGTGGGGGGCACGCCTCCCAGCGATGAGGCGGCGTCCTATGTGATCGGCATGGCGCTGATGCCCGCATTGGCGCGTGCAGCGCCCGATGTGCCGCCCGAGAAATACCCCGAGCTGGGCAACCGCTACCGCCACCACTTCATCAGGCACCAGGACGACATCAGCCTGTTCGCCGGCGTGCTGCCCATGCTGGCGGCGCTGCGCGAGCGAGGGCACCTGCTGGCCGTGGCCACGGGCAAGAGCCGCCGTGGTCTCAACGATGCGCTGCAGGACCCGCAGCTGCGCGGCATGTTCGACAGCTCGCGCACGGCGGACGAGACCGCCGGCAAGCCGAATCCGCTGATGCTGCAGGAGTTGATGGCCGAATTCGGGGTGGAGCCCGCGCACGTGCTGATGATCGGCGACACCACCCATGACCTGGAGCTGGCGCGCAATGCCGGCTGTGCCAGCGTGGGTGTGGGCTATGGCGCGCATCCCACCGGCGGCTTTGGCGTGCTGGAGCCGTTGCATGTGGCGCAGAGTGTTGCGGATTTGCATCGGTGGCTGCTGGCCCATGGCTGAATCGTCATGCCCGCGTCAGCGCGGGGATTCATGCTTGTGAGGTGTGCCGGTGACTGTTGAGAGCATTGTTCTGTGCGCCAGTGAGGCCCTGCAGGAGGGGGCGAATGCCGTGCCCTTCGATGTGGTCTATGCGGGTCATTCCTGCCGCGCATTCGCCATCCGCTTCGAGGGACGGGTGCATGCCTATCTGAATCGCTGCACCCATGTGGCCATGGAGATGGACTACCAGCCGGACCGCTTTTTCGATGACACCGGGCGCTGGCTGCTGTGCGCCACCCATGGAGCGGCCTATGCGCCCGACAGCGGCGCCTGCGCCGGCGGGCCCTGCCGTGGCGGCCTTGTGAAAATCTCCCTGAGCGAAAGCGCGGGGTTGGTGCACTGGCATACTGCCGATAACCTGAAACCCGTCGAGTTCTGACATGACTTCCCCCATACCTCCGGAAAATCCTGGCTCCGCATCGCACCCATCCCCGGGTGCGGACCTGTGGGCCCGGGCCACGCCCGCCGCGGCGGCTGCCGATGCGCGCGCGGCGGCATCGAGCGGCTGGGAGCGGGATGTGCTGGAAAAGCTGGTCTTCGCCACCATCAACGAGCAGCGTGCCTCGCGCCGCTGGCGCCTCTTCGGCCGCCTGCTGTGGACGGCGCTCATCCTCGTGGTGCTGTGGGTGCTGTTTGCCAAGGACACGGCGACCACGACCAGTTCCTCCCCGCACACGGCCGTGGTCGAGGTCAAGGGCGAGATCGCCGCAGGTGCCGACGCCAGCGCGGAATTCGTGGTGGCCGCCATGCGCAGTGCCTTCGAGGACTCGGGCTCGCGCGCCGTGGTGCTGCTGATCAACTCGCCGGGCGGCAGCCCTGTGCAGGCCGGCATCATCAATGACGAAATCGTGCGGCTCAAGGGCAAGTACGACAAGCCCCTGTATGCCGTGGTGGAAGAAACCTGCGCCTCGGCTGCCTACTACATTGCCGCCGCTGCCGATGAGATCTTTGTGGACAAGGCCAGCATCGTGGGCAGCATCGGCGTGCTCATGGATGGCTTCGGCTTCACCGGCGCCATGGAAAAGCTCGGCGTGGAGCGCCGCCTGCTGACGGCTGGCGAGAACAAGGGTTTCCTGGACCCGTTCAGCCCCATGTCCGAAGGGCAGCGCGAACATGCTCACAAGATGCTGGGCCAGATCCACTCGCAGTTCATCAACGTGGTCAAGGCTGGCCGTGGTGACCGCCTGCATGAGACGCCCGAGACTTTCAGCGGCCTGTTCTGGACCGGCCAGCAGGCGGTGGAGATGGGCCTGGCCGACAAGCTGGGCAGTCTTGACTATGTGGCCCGTGAAGTGGTCAAGGCGGAAGAGGTGGTGGATTACACGCGCCGCGACAACGTGGCCGAGCGCCTGGCCAAGCGTTTCGGCGCGGCTTTCGGCGGCGGTGCGGTGCAGGCACTGCGTTCCAGCCTTCCGGCTCTGCGCTGATTCTTGCGGGGGTTCCCGCTCAGGCTGCCAAGACGAAAAAGCCCGCCTTCTTATCGAAGGCGGGCTTTTTCGCTGGTGGGCGGCTTCAGCGGCCGATGGAGAACACCACCGGCGTGCGGTTGTCCGGCGCTTCCTTGTGCTGGCGCCATTCGCGCACCAGCCGGCTTTCGATGCGGGCGCTCTCCAGTGTCAGGCCGCAGGCCAACGCCAAACGGGTATGGGGTTGCAGCGTCTGCAGCAAGGCCTGCCACAGCGCGGCGTTGCGGTAGGGCGTCTCGATGAACTGCTGGGTCTGGCCTTGGCGCAATGCCAGGGCTTCAAGCTCCTTGATGCGCTGCACCCGCCCGCCAGCGTCCTGGGGCAGGTAGCCCACAAAGGCATAGTTCTGTCCGCTGAGGCCGCTGGCGGCCAGCGCCAGCAGCAGCGATACAGGTCCGACCAGCGGCACGACACGTATGCCCAAATCGTGCGCGGCGCGCACGATGGAGCTGCCGGGGTCGGCCACGGCGGGCATTCCGGCCTCGCTGACCAGTCCCATGTCGTGTCCGGCCAGCAAGGGGGCGAGCAGTGGCTTGGCGTCAAAGACCGCGGCACCCTTGTCGCCATGGTCCCCCTTCTTGTGGGCCTCGCGCGGCAGCTCCGTGATCTGCTGGGCTTGCAAGGGCTGGGCCAGTGCATGCAGCGCGTCGATGCGCTTGAGATAGGCGCGTGTGCTCTTGGCGTTTTCGCAGATCCAGTGGGTCAGCCGCGCAGCGGTGCGCAGTGTCCCATCGGGCAGGACCTGCGTCAGCGGCGTTTGCTCATCGCAGCCGAAGTCCAGCGGCGCGGGCACCAGGTAGAGCGTTCCTGTCAGGGGCTTGGTGATGGCATCGCTCATGGCAGCACAGCTCCTGCGGCGCGCAGCAACTGGCATGTGCGGATCAGCGGAAGGCCGATCAGTGCCGTGGGATCGTCGCTGACGATGGCGTCGAGCAGGGCAATGCCCAGGCCCTCGCTCTTGGCGCTGCCTGCGCAGTCATAAGGCTGCTCGGCGCGCAGGTAGCGCTCGATTTCCGCATCGTTGAGATCGCGAAAGCGCACCTGGACCGTCACCACGTCGGTCTCGGAGAAGCCGGTTTCCTGGCAGACCACGCTCACGGCGGTGTGGAAATTCATCTGGCGCCCGCTCATCTGGCGCAACTGTTCGGTGGCGCGTTCATGGTTGCCGGGCTTGGACAGCGGCAGGCCATCGAGCTCGGGCACCTGGTCGGAGCCGATGACAACAGCGCCCGGGTGCAGCGCAGCCACGGCCCGGGCCTTGGCCAGGGCCAGGCGCAGGGAAAGCGCGTGCGGTGTCTCTCCGGCCAGAGGTGTTTCATCGACTTCCGGGGAGACGGTCTGGAATGGCAGCCGCAGCCGCTCCAGGAGTTCGCGGCGGTAGCGTGAGGTGGAGCCAAGGATCAGGGGACGCGCCAGGCCGGGAGCCTGGGCTAAGGCGGGGTGGGGAGCTTGCATGCCCGGATTCTCTTACACTGCCCGCATGAGCAAGGAATTTTCTGCGGCCCGCCTCGATGTTCGCGCTTTCGCGCAATCGCAGGGCCATCTCCAGGACCAGACAACACTGTCAGTCTTCCCGCGTCTGGCCCAGGATGCGCAGCCGGATGCCGGTGACACGCAAGGCCAGGTGCACTGGCAGGCGGACGGCGAGCTGGTCGAGCAGACCGGTGGCCCCGGTCAGGTGTGGCTGCATCTGCAGGCCGATGCCGTCGTGCCCATGGTGTGCCAGCGCTGCCTGGCCCTGGCGCCCATCACCCTGCAGGTTGATCGGTCTTTTCGCTTTGTTGCGGATGAAGCCACGGCCGAGTCCGAGGACGATGAAAGCGATGAGGACCTGCTGGTGCTCAGCCGCGAGTTCAATCTGCTCGAACTCATAGAGGACGAGTTGCTCATGGAACTGCCCGTGGTGCCGCGTCACGATGCCTGCCCCGAGTCTGTGAGCATGCAGTCCAGCGACGCGGACTTCGAGCAGGCCATCGAGGACAAGCCCAATCCGTTCGCCGTGCTTCGCGGCCTGGATGTGGGCAAATCCGCAGACTGATCGAGATGCCCGGAAAAAAGGTCGAGGCCGGGAAAAGCGATTGCGCTATAATCAAGGGCTTCGCGCGAAACCCCCTCGTGTCTTTAATGGGCTGATCGCGTTTTTTACCAACCCTTTTCAGATACACAGGAGCCATCATGGCTGTTCAGCAGAACAAGAAGTCCCCCTCCAAGCGCGGTATGCACCGTTCGCACAATGCACTGAATGTGCCTGGCATCGCCGTGGAACCCACCACGGGTGAAACCCACCTGCGTCACCACATCAGCCCCAACGGCGTGTACCGCGGCCGTCAAGTGCTGAAGAACAAGTCCGAAGCCTGACCTTCGACCGTTCCCGCAGAGCCCGCGGCTACAGTTTTCGTAGCGCGGGCTTTTGTTTTTTCTGATGGCCGTTCCTATCTTTCCAGGCCTTGCAACAGGCTTGCCAGTCGCTCATGATCACTTTGGCCGTTGACTGCATGGGGGGTGATCACGGCCCCCGCGTCACGCTCGCGGCGTGCCGCCAGTTCCTCGATTCCCATTCCGACGCCCGGCTGCTGCTGGTCGGCCAGCCCGATGCGCTGGCTGGCTTTGCGCATGAGCGCGCCAGCGTGGTGCCGGCCTCGGAAGTCGTCGGCATGGATGACCCGATCGAGGTGGCGCTGCGCAGGAAGAAGGATTCCTCGATGCGCGTCGCCATCCAGCAGGTCAAGGATGGCCAGGCTGCTGCTGCCGTGTCTGCTGGAAATACGGGTGCGCTGATGGCCATCTCGCGCTACCTGCTCAAGACGCTGGATGGTATCGATCGCCCCGCCATCGCTCCCCAATTGCCCAATGCCAAGGGTGGTGCAACCACGGTGCTGGACCTGGGTGCCAACGTGGATTGCTCGGCCGAGCATCTGCTGCAGTTCGCCGTCATGGGCTCGGCCCTGGTGTCCGCGCTGAACAACGAAGAGGCGCCTTCGGTGGGCCTGCTCAATATCGGCGAAGAGCAGATCAAGGGCAGCGAAGTCATCAAGCGTGCGGGCGAACTGTTGCGCGCGGCCGGCAAGGCCGGTCACCTGAACTTCTACGGAAACGTCGAAGGGAACGATATCTTCAAGGGCACGACCCAGGTCGTGGTCTGTGACGGCTTTGTGGGCAACGTGGCCCTCAAGTCTTCCGAAGGGGTGGCGTCCATGATCTCCAATGCCCTCAAGCAGGAGTTCAAGCGCAACATCTTCACCAAAATGGCTGCAATCGTTGCCTATCCGGTGCTAACTGCGCTGATGAATCGCGTGGACCATCGGCGTCACAACGGTGCGGCGCTGCTGGGCCTTCGCGGGCTGGTGTTCAAAAGCCATGGGTCGGCCGATGCCTTGGCTTTCGAGCACGCGCTGAACCGCGCGTATGATGCGGCCCGCAACAACCTGCTCGACCGTGTCCGTACCCGCATCTCCGCAGCCCTGCCTCTTTTGCTGGCTGCGCAGTCGGAATCGGGACCGTCGGCGCCCTAATACAGATGAGACGCTACGCACGCATCACCGGCACGGGCAGCTACCTGCCACCCCGCCGACTCACCAATCACGATCTGGCAGCCGAACTGGCCCAGCGTGGCATAGAGACCTCGGACGAGTGGATCGTCGAGCGCACCGGCATCCATGCCCGTCACTTTGCCGCGCCCGACGTGGCCAGCAGCGATCTGGCCCTGGAGGCGTCGAAGAAGGCGCTGGAGGCCGCTGGCTGCCAGCCACAGGACATCGACCTGATCATCGTCGCCACCTCGACGCCCGACATGGTCTTCCCGTCCACGGCCTGCATCCTGCAGAACAAGCTCGGAGCCAATGGCTGCGCGGCCTTTGACGTGCAGGCTGTGTGCAGTGGCTTTGTCTACGCTCTCACGGTGGCCGATGCCATGATCCAGTCCGGCGCCGCAAGCCGCGCGCTGGTGGTGGGTTCCGAAGTCTTCAGCCGCATCCTTGATTTCAACGACCGCACGACCTGCGTGCTGTTCGGCGACGGCGCCGGCGCGGTGGTGCTGGAGGCGTCCGAGCAGCCGGGCATCCTGGCGTCCGACCTGCATGCCGATGGCAAGCATGTGGGCATCCTCTGCGTGCCGGGCAATGTATCCGGCGGCCAGGTGCTCGGCGATCCGCTGCTGAAGATGGATGGACAGGCCGTGTTCAAGCTGGCGGTCGGCGTGCTGGAAAAGGCCGCCCGCGCGACGCTGGACAAGGCCGGGCTCACCGATGCCGATATCGACTGGCTGATCCCTCACCAGGCCAACATCCGCATCATGCAAAGCACGGCGCGCAAGCTCAAGCTGTCCATGGACAAGGTGGTGGTGACCGTGGACCAGCATGGCAATACCTCGGCCGCCTCGATCCCGCTGGCGCTGGACCACGGCGTGCGCAATGGCCAGGTCAAGCCCGGGCAGACCGTGCTGCTGGAAGGCGTGGGCGGTGGCTTCACCTGGGGTGCGGTGCTTCTCAAGATGTGATGCGGGATGCCTGCCTGCCGGCAGGCTCCCATGGCGCGGCTTTTATTTTTGAAAATATGAAGAAGTTTGCATTCGTCTTTCCCGGCCAGGGTTCGCAATCGGTAGGCATGCTTGACGGATGGGGTGACCATCCTGTGGTGGCGCAGACGCTGGCCGAAGCCTCCGAGGCGCTGGGTGAAAACATCGTCCAGCTGATCCAGCAAGGACCGAAGGAAGCCCTGGCGCTCACCACCAACACCCAGCCCGTGATGCTGGTGGCCGGTGTGGCCGCCTGGCGCGTGTGGCAGGCCGAAGGCGGCGCGCTGCCCGATGCCGTGGCAGGTCATTCGCTGGGCGAGTATTCCGCCCTGGTCGCCTCGGGCGTGCTGACGCTGGCCCAGGCTGCCCCGCTGGTGCGCCTGCGTGCTGCAGCCATGCAGGAGGCCGTGCCCGTGGGCACGGGCGCCATGGCGGCCATCCTGGGCCTGGACTCCGACAAGGTGCGCGCAGGCTGCGCCGAGGTCACGGCCGCACTGGGTGGCGCCGAAGTCGTCGAAGCCGTCAACTTCAACGATCCTTCGCAGACCGTGATCGCCGGCAGCAAGGCTGCTGTCGAAAAGGCCTGCGAAGCCCTCAAGGCCGCAGGCGCCAAGCGCGCCCTGCCGTTGCCCGTGTCGGCGCCGTTCCATTCCAGCCTGATGAAGCCTGCGGCCGAAAAGCTCAAGGCGGCGCTGGCTGCCACTGCGCTGGCTGCGCCGCAGATTCCCGTGCTCAACAATATCGACGTGGCGGTCGAGCAAGACGCCGACGCCATCCGCGATGCGCTTTATCGCCAGGCCTTTGGCCCTGTGCGCTGGGTGGAATGCGTGCAGGCCATGAAGGCGCGCGGCATCGTGCATCTCGTCGAATGCGGTCCCGGCAAGGTGCTGATGGGCCTGACCAAGCGGATTGACGCGGACCTGACGGCCGCTGCCCTCTATGATCCGGCCACGCTGGCCGACGTGAAAGAATCCCTCGCATGACTGACAACCAGAACAAGCCCCAGGTTGCCCTGGTGACGGGTGCCTCGCGTGGCATTGGTGCTGCCATTGCCCAGGAGCTGGCAGCGCGCGGCTACCGCGTGATCGGCACGGCCACCACCGACGGTGGCGCGGAAAAGATCGGCCAGGCCCTGTCGGCCCATGAGGGCTGCCGTGGCGTGAACCTCAATGTCACGGATGGGGCGGCCGTCGATGCCCTGATCGACAGCATCGTCAAGAATGACGGCGGTCTGCATGTGCTGGTCAACAACGCCGGCATTACACGCGACACCCTGGCCATGCGTATGAAGGACGACGACTGGGATGCGGTGATCGACACCAATCTCAAGGCGGTTTTCCGAGTCAGCCGTACGGCCATTCGGCCCATGATGAAGCAGCGTTTTGGCCGCATCATCAACATCACCAGCGTCGTCGGCGCCTCCGGCAACCCCGGCCAGGCCAACTATGCGGCCGCCAAGGCCGGCGTTGCCGGCATGACGCGTGCGCTGGCCCGTGAACTGGGCAGCCGCGGCATCACGGTCAACTGCGTGGCGCCCGGCTTCATTGCCACCGACATGACGGCGGAGCTGCCCGAAGAGCAGAAGAACGCCCTCAAATCGCAGATCGCCATGGGCGATCTGGGCCAGCCCAGCGACATCGCCCATGCCGTGGCCTACCTCGCATCTGCGGGTGCGGGATACGTCACCGGCCAGGAATTGCACGTCAACGGCGGCATGTACATGTAAGTGCTGCGGCGGCTGCGGGCAGACCCCTGCCAGAAGCCGGCGTTGCTTGCAACCGAAGAGGCCGTTTCCTCGCGACGGCCGGCTGAAGAGGGCCTGAGGCCCGAAGCAGCTAGAATCGCGGGTTCATTCACAACCCCCAGAGGGAAACCATGAGCGATATCGAAGCACGTGTCAAAAAAATCATTGCCGAACAACTCGGCGTTGAAGAGTCTCAAGTCACCAACGAAAAGGCCTTCGTGGCTGATCTGGGTGCTGACTCCCTGGACACGGTGGAGCTGGTGATGGCCCTGGAAGATGAATTCGGCATCGAGATCCCCGACGAAGACGCGGAAAAGATCACGACGGTGCAAAACGCCATCGACTACGCCAACACCCACCAGAAGGCCTGATAGGGCCCTGACCCGAGCGATCAGCAGAAGGTTTTACGCATGAGCCGTCGTCGCGTTGTCGTGACCGGCCTGGGTTGCATCTCCCCCGTGGGTAACACGGTGGGCGACGCCTGGGCCAATCTTTTGGCCGGCCAGTCCGGCATTGACCTCATCACCAAGTTCGATGCCTCGAACTTTGCCTGCAAGATTGCGGGTGAGGTCAAGGGATTCGATGTGGAGTCGTACATGAGCGCCAAGGATGCGCGCTCCATGGACACCTTCATCCATTACGGCATCGCTGCTGCGGCGCAAGCCGTGCAGGACTCAGGTCTGCCCACGGGCGAGGCCTTGTCGGATGATCTGGCCACGCGCATCGGCTGTGTGATCGGTTCGGGCATCGGCGGCTTGCCGCTGATCGAGAACACCCACGCGGAACTGGCTGCGCGCGGACCGCGCCGCATCACGCCGTTCTTCGTGCCTGCCTCCATCATCAACATGGTGGCTGGCCATGTGTCCATGCGCTTCGGCTTCAAGGGGCCGAATCTTGCCGTGGTGACTGCCTGCACGACCGGGCTGCATTGCATAGGCGAGGCAGGACGCATGATCGAATACGGCGATGCCGATGTGGTGGTGGCTGGTGGCACGGAAGCCACGGTCTCCCCCCTGGGCGTCGGCGGCTTTGCCGCCATGCGCGCCCTGTCCACGCGCAATGATGATCCCAAGGCCGCTTCGCGTCCCTGGGACAAGGACCGCGACGGCTTCGTGCTGGGCGAAGGCGCGGGCGTGCTGGTGCTGGAAGAGTACGAGCATGCCAAGGCCCGCGGTGCCAAGATCTACGCCGAACTGTGCGGCTACGGCATGAGTGCCGACGCCGGCCACATGACGGCACCCAACATGGACGGCCCGCGCCGCGCCATGCTGGCAGCTTTGCGAAATGCCGGCATCAATGCCGACCAGATCGACTATTTGAACGCGCACGGCACTTCCACGCCGCTGGGCGACCTCAACGAGACGAATGCCATCAAGGCGGCTCTGGGCGATCACGCCAAGAACATCGTTGTCAGTTCGACCAAGTCCATGACAGGTCACCTGCTGGGCGGTGCCGGTGGCATCGAGAGCGTCTTCACCGTGCTGGCACTGCACGAGCAAAAGATTCCTCCGACCATCAACCTGGACAACCAGGACCCGGAGTGCGATCTCGACTACTGCGCCAATACGGCACGGGACGCGACTATCGAGGTGGCGGTGAAGAACAACTTCGGCTTCGGAGGCACCAACGGTACGCTGGTGTTCAAGCGAATCTGAGGCCTGCGCAACGCACATGAAAAGCCCGCCCCGCAAGGAGGCGGGCTTTTTTATTTCACGCATGTGCAAGGTGAATGCGGGATAAATGCCGGCCATGCTGCGGTTTTGCGACACTGCAGGCATGCCGTCTCGCCATGCGCCGCCCGCAGTTCGCCATCCGCTGAAGCCATCGCGCACCGTCGCAGCGTGTCTTTTTGCGCTTTGGCTGCTGGCCGCCATGCTTTTGCGGGCATGGGTCTTGAATCTCCAGTCAGGGTGGTGGCCTGCCGCCGTGGCCGTTGCGGTTTGCCTGGTCAGTGCTGCAGGCATGTGGCATGGATGGCACAGCCTGGGTCAAGGTTTCATCGCCTGGGATGGCGTGCAGTGGTCGATCGGCGCGGCGGACCCGGGCCAGGCGGCGCAGCCGGTGCGGCTGCAGGTGCGGGCCGATGGTGGGCCGTGGTTGTGGGTGCAGGTCCGTCCCATGGTTTCCATGGTGCCGGCGGGGCCCGCGCATTGGCGCGGCTCCCGCTGGCTGCTGCTGTTGTGCAGGCAGAGTCCGGAAACCTGGGGTGATTTGCGGCGTGCTGTATATTCCCCGGCCAGACCTACAGAACGGGCGCAATGACTGCGCCAGGGCCGCTGCGGCCCGTCTTCACCGATTTCATGACGCCTCCCGAATTCCCGCCTTCTTCTGCCGATAGCGACCTGGCTCTGGTCGAGCGCACCAACGCAGGAGACATGCGGGCCTTCGAGCTACTGGTCATCAAGTACCAGCGCCGCATCGAGCGCCTCATCGGCCGCATGGTGCGCGACGTGGACCTGGTGCCGGACATTGCGCAGGAAACCTTCATCCGCGCCTATCGTGCCCTGCACCAGTTTCGGGGGGATGCCCAGTTCTATACCTGGCTGTACCGCATTGCCGTGAATACCGCCAAGAAGGCGCTGCTGGACATGAAGCGCTCGCCGTTGATCACCGAAAGCGCGTTACACAACGGGGATGACGATGATGAAACTTCCCGGGTCAGCCAGGAACTAACCACCGAAGAAACGCCCGAAACGATCCTGGCGGCCCAGGAAATTGCCCAGGCAGTCAACGCCGCCATGGAGGCTTTGCCCGAGGATCTCCGACAAGCTGTCACGTTGCGGGAAATCGAAGGTCTGAGCTACGAGGAAATCTCGAACGCCATGGGTTGCCCCATCGGCACCGTGCGCTCACGCATTTTTCGCGCACGGGAAGCGATTTCAGCCAGGGTCAAGCCTTTGCTGGAGCGCCAGTCGGGCAAGCGTTGGTAGTCGTGATGGGTCGTGGCTGCCGGTGGCGCATTTTTTGGGTACAGGGTCTCAGAGCAGACAAGCAGGTGATTGATCATGAATGACGATCTGACGAAGCGCGAACAATTGTCGGCATTGGCTGATGGTGAACTCTCTGCCGCAGAGTTGCAGGCCGTGCTGGCCTATGCGGAAAGCGATGCAGGCCAGCAGGAGTGGCGCATGTACCACCTCGTGGGCGATGTGCTGCGTTCCCCTGAATTGGCACATCACAGCCGGCACGATGTGCTCTCCGGAATCCGCGCCCAACTGGCCAACGAGCCTCGCCGTCCCCTGGTCTCGGTGGCTACTGAAGAGCTGGCGCAAATCGCGCATCCGGCGCAGGACCGGGCTGTGATCAATGGCGCGCCGCTGCGCGATGCGGCCAATGCTTCGGTATTCCGCTGGAAGATGGCGGCGGGCTTTGCCTCCGTGGCGGCCGTGGCCGCCATTGGTTGGAGCGTGATGCTGGGCGCGCCTGCCGGTCCCGGCGCCGCGCCGGGCCGGGCCCTGGCTGCCCTTGAGTCGGGTGCTCCGTCGGCGCCGGTTGCGGTGGCTGGCAATGCCCAGGACTTCCCGCTTGGCGATACGGCCCAGTCTTCCTCGGTCGTGGCGGTGGCCGGACCCTACGGGCAGAGCGTGATGCTGCGCGATCCGCGCCTGGATGCGCTGCTGGCCTCGCATCCGCAATACAGTGGGCCGGCCACGTTGCAGATGCCCGCCAGCTTCCTGCGCAACGCCAACTTCGCCTCGGCACCGCGCGCCAACCAGCGCTGAATCTCACAGGAGAGCATTGCTCTCCTGCCTTCTTTTGCACCCGCGTTCAGCCTTTCGGCATTGAAATGGACGCGGGTGCAGTCATTTGTGCTCCATGCACGGCGGCTCGCGCCCCATGCATGCTGCCGATTCGGGAACTAACCGTGTCTTTCAGGCTTCTGAGCCATCGTCTGGCCGATGCTCGCCAGGACTGCGCCAGAATGTGACGTTCGTCCGAAAGCAAGTCGGCTGCCATGTGTCCGAACAAACCGCCTTGGCGCGATGGCGTCGGGGCAACGTAATGATTGAGATGGAAAGGATGACCATGACCACTGTTCGATGGAAGACGCTGCAGTCCTGCGCACTGGCCGGCGTTCTGGCGCTGGCTGCAGGCGGCGCAGGAATGCTGGTGCCGGTGAGTGCCGCCCATGCGCAAAGTGGCGCCGTGGTGCGGGGGCTGCCGGACTTCACCGATCTGGTCGAGCAGGTCGGCCCTTCCGTGGTCAACATCCGCACGCTGGAGAAGGTGTCGGCCAACTCCGCCGAGGCGCTGGGCATGGACGAGGACATGCTCGAATTCTTCCGCCGCTTCGGCCTGCCCGTGCCCAATGTGCCGCGCCAGCGTCCACAGCCGCGTTCGCAGCCTGACGAGGAGCAGCCGCGCGGCGTGGGCTCCGGCTTCATCCTGACGGCCGATGGCTTTGTGATGACCAATGCCCACGTGGTCGAAGGCGCTGACGAAGTCATCGTCACGCTGACCGACAAGCGCGAGTTCAAGGCCAAGATCGTCGGCAGCGACAAGCGCACCGACGTGGCCGTGGTCAAGATCGACGCCACTGGGCTGCCTGCCGTGAAGATCGGCGACGTGAACCGCCTCAAGGTCGGCGAGTGGGTGATGGCCATCGGTTCGCCCTTCGGTCTCGACAACTCCGTCACTGCAGGCATTGTCAGCGCCAAGCAGCGCGACACGGGTGACTATCTGCCCTTCATCCAGACCGATGTGGCCATCAACCCCGGCAACTCGGGCGGCCCGTTGCTGAATATGCGCGGTGAGGTCGTGGGCATCAACAGCCAGATCTATTCGCGCTCCGGCGGCTTCATGGGCATCAGCTTCGCGATTCCGATCGATGAGGCCGTGCGTGTCAGCGACCAGTTGCGCGCCACCGGCAAGGTCACGCGAGGCCGCATTGGCGTGCAGATCGGCCCGGTCACCAAGGATATTGCCGAATCCATCGGCCTGGGCAAGGCGCAGGGCGCGCTGGTCTCGGCCGTCGAGTCGGATTCGCCCGCTGCCAAGGCGGGCGTCGAGGCCGGTGACGTGATCATCAAGTTCGACGGCAAGGCCATCGACAAGGTGGCTGACCTGCCGCGCCTGGTAGGCAATACCAAGCCCGGAACACGCAGCACCATCACGGTGTTCCGTCGCGGTGCTGCCAAGGATCTGACCATGGTGATCGCCGAGGTCGAGCCCGACGGCGCCGCCCCGCAGGCAAAGTCCTCCGGCAAGGGCAGCACCCTGGTTTCCCAGCCGCTGGGCCTGACGCTGGCCGAGCTCACGGATGCCCAGAAGAAGGAGCTGGGCATCAAGGGCGGCGTGCGCGTGACGGCGGCTGTCGAGGCCGCGGCACGCGCGGGCCTGCGCGAAGGCGACGTGATCCTGCAGCTGGCCAATGTCGAGATCACGGGGCTCAAGAGCTTCGAGGCCACGCTGGCCAAGGTGGACAAGAGCAAGCCGGTGAACCTGCTGGTGCGCCGTGGCGAATGGGCGCAGTACGTGCTGATCCGTCCGGCGCGCTGAGCTGCGGGGGAGGGCGGTTTTCCGGTTCCTGGGGAATACCCTCGGAATCCTGACCCGGAGCCGCCCATGCCCCTTGGGGCATTGGGTAAAATGCCCTACCAAAGCGTGACGGCTCAAGGCGTCAGAAACCTGTTTTCAAAGGGGATTGTTGCGGTGCAAAAGCACCGCACTATCCGGTGATCGACGGGCGAGAAATGGCTCGGCGGTTCTGTTGATAAACTGTTGATAAATAATTGTGACAGATCAAGCCCGGACCTTTGCAGGCCTTGTCAGGGCTTGGTTTTCAGCCCTTTTTGCCTACAATAAAGTCCCAACTATCGCAGTTGCCAGAGATTGTTGGTTCGGGGCGCGTCGTTCATGGACGCGCCCTTTTTTCTTGTGCGCCGGCCCTGTCGTTTTCCACCTTCACTAGCAGTCCTTCTCGTTGATGAACCACATCAGAAATTTTTCCATCATTGCGCACATCGACCATGGCAAGTCGACGCTGGCTGACCGCCTCATCCAGCGTTGCGGAGGCCTGGCTGACCGTGACATGGAAGCCCAGGTGCTGGACTCGATGGATATCGAGAAAGAGCGCGGCATCACCATCAAGGCGCAGACCGCAGCCCTGCAGTACAAGGCCAAGGATGGCCAGGTCTACAACCTCAACCTCATCGACACGCCCGGCCACGTGGACTTCTCGTACGAAGTCTCGCGTTCGCTGTCGGCCTGCGAGGGAGCGCTGCTGGTGGTGGATGCCTCGCAGGGCGTCGAGGCGCAGACCGTGGCCAACTGCTATACCGCGCTGGAGCTCGGCGTGGAGGTGACGGCTGTTCTCAACAAGATGGATCTGCCGCAGGCCGATCCTGACAACGCCAAGGCCGAGATCGAGGATGTCATCGGCATCGATGCCAGCGATGCCATTCCCTGCTCGGCCAAGACCGGCATGGGCATCGACGAGATCCTGGAGGCCGTGGTTGCCAAGGTGCCGCCGCCCAAGGGCGATCCCAATGGCCAACTGCGCGCCATGATCATCGACAGCTGGTTCGACACCTATGTGGGCGTCGTGATGCTGGTGCGCGTGGTCGATGGTGAACTCAAGCGTGGCGAGCGCTTCAAGATGATGGCCTCGGGCGCTGCCTATGAAGCCAACAACCTGGGCGTGTTCACCCCGGCCGACGTGCCGCGCGATGCGCTGCGCGCAGGCGAGGTGGGCTACATCATCGCCGGTATCAAGGAGCTCAAGGCGGCCAAGGTGGGCGACACCATCACGCTGGAAAAGAAGCTTCCCAACAACCTGGGCCCCGCCACCGTGGCGCTGCCCGGCTTCAAGGAAATCAAGCCCCAGGTGTTCGCGGGCCTGTATCCCACCGAAGCCAGCGAGTACGACCAGCTGCGTGATGCGCTGGAGAAGCTGCAGCTCAACGATTCGTCCCTGCAGTTCGAGCCTGAAGTCTCGCAGGCGCTGGGCTTTGGCTTTCGCTGCGGCTTCCTGGGCCTGCTGCACATGGAAATCGTGCAGGAGCGTCTGGAGCGCGAATTCGACCAGGACCTGATCACCACCGCGCCCAGCGTGGTCTACGAAGTGGTCAAGGGCGATGGCGAGGTCATCCAGGTCGAGAACCCGTCCAAGATGCCCGATGCCGGCCGGATCGAGGAAGTGCGCGAGCCCATCGTCACTGTCCACCTGTACATGCCCCAGGACTATGTGGGCCCGGTGATGACGCTGGCCAACCAAAAGCGCGGCGTGCAGATCAACATGCAGTACCACGGCCGCCAGGTGATGCTCACCTATGAGATGCCGCTGGGCGAAATCGTGCTGGACTTCTTCGACAAGCTCAAGTCGGTGTCGCGCGGCTACGCCTCCATGGACTATGAGTTCAAGGAGTACCGCGCCTCCGACGTGGTGAAGGTGGACATCCTGCTCAATGGCGAGAAGGTCGATGCGTTGTCCATCATCGTGCACCGCTCCCAGGCCACGTACCGCGGCCGGGCCGTGGTGGCCAAGATGCGCGAGATCATCAGCCGCCAGATGTTCGATGTGGCCATCCAGGCCGCCATCGGTGCCAACATCATCGCGCGGGAAACCGTCAAGGCCATGCGCAAGAACGTGCTGGCCAAGTGCTACGGCGGCGACATCACCCGCAAGCGCAAGCTGCTGGAAAAGCAAAAGGCCGGCAAGAAGCGCATGAAGCAGATCGGATCGGTGGAAGTGCCCCAGGAGGCCTTCCTGGCCATCCTGCAAGTGGAGGATTGATGCAAGCCATGCAATGGATTACGGCCGTCGTACTCGCGGCCTTCGTGGGCTATATCGGCGCCTGGTACACAGGCTTCATCGAGGGCAACTTCGCGCTGCTGCTGTTCCTGGCCACCGTGGTCACGGGCCTGTACTGGGTGGCGGAACGGTTGTACTTCCTGCCGCGCCGCCGCCGCGCTGCCGTGGCCATCGAGGAGGCTGCCGTGGCGCGCCGCGCAGAACTCGACCGCATGGGCATCGCCAAGACCGACATCGAGGTGTCGGAAGAGGCCAAGGGCCGCATCCTCATGCAGCCCTGGTGGCTGGACTGGACGGCAGGCCTGTTCCCGGTGATCGCGATCGTCTTCGTGCTGCGCTCGTTCCTGTTCGAGCCGTTCAAGATCCCGTCGGGCTCCATGATCCCCACGCTGCTCGTGGGCGACCTGATCCTGGTGAACAAGTTCACCTATGGCGTGCGCCTGCCGGTGATCAACACCAAGATCACGCAGGGAACGCCGCTGCAGCGTGGCGATGTGGTGGTGTTCCGCTACCCGCCCCAGCCCAGCCTTGACTACATCAAGCGGGTGGTGGGCCTGCCGGGCGACGAGATCGCCTACCTGAACAAGCGGCTGACGATCAATGGCAAGGAAGTCCCGGTCAATGCACTGCCTGACTTCTTCGACAAGGATGCGATGCGCTACTTCAAGCAGTACGAGGAGGCGCTGGGCGACAAGCCGCACCGCATGATCGTGAACCAGGACGTGCCCGCCTTCATCCAGGGCGCCAGCGGCTTCGAGTTCCGCGAGAACTGCCGCTACAGCGTCGAGGGCATCACCTGCAAGGTGCCGGAGGGCCAGTACTTCATGATGGGCGACAACCGCGACAATTCGCTGGATTCCCGCTACTGGGGCTTTGTGCCCGACAAGAACATCGTGGGCCGGGCTTTCTTCGTCTGGATGAACTTCGGGGATTTCAAGCGCATCGGCAGCTTCCATTGATCATGTGCATGCCTGGGGCCCGGATCGGACCGGGCATGTGCGAGGGATTCGCATCGGAGGAGGAAAAAGCATGTTGACATCGAACAACCGGCGTTCGCGCCAGCGCGGCCTGTCCTTTCTGGGACTGGTGTTTGTGATTGCCCTGGGCGTGGGCGTGGTGGCTGTCGGCGCACAATCCCTGCCAGTCCTCCTGGAATATCAGGCCATCGTCAAGGCTGCCAACAAGTCTGCCCGAGAGGGAACTTCTGTGGCAGACGTGAAAGCCAACTTCAACCGTGCCGCCCAGATTGACGACATCAAGTCGGTCGCTGGTGAGGACCTCGAAGTGACCAAGGTCAACGACCGCATTGTGGTGGGGTTCGAGTATTCGCGCGAGATCCATCTCGTGGGCCCCGCCTACCTGACTTACCGTTTTAAGAAGCAGACCCAATAGGTGCCTCCCTTACTGAATGCGCTGCAGCTGAGGCTGCAGCATCAATTTGCCGAGCCTGCATTGCTGCAGCGTGCCGTCACGCACCGCAGCTTCTCGGCAGACAACAACGAGCGCCTGGAATTCCTCGGCGACTCGGTGCTGAACCTTGCCATTTCCAGCCTGCTCTACCAGCGGCTCAGTTCCATGCCCGAGGGCGATCTGTCCCGCGTGCGCGCCAACCTGGTCAAGGAAGGCACGCTGCACCAGATCGCGCTGAGGCTGCAGTTGCCCGATCTGCTGCGCCTGGGCGAGGGTGAATCCAAGTCGGGCGGCAAGCAACGCCCCTCCATCCTGGCCGATGCGGTCGAGGCCCTGATCGGCGCGGTCTATCTGGATGCCGGCTACGCTGCGGGCGAGAAGGTGGTACACCATCTTTTCGAAGGCGTGGACATCAACCCCCACATGCGTGCAGCCGAAAAGGATGCGAAGACGGCCCTGCAGGAATGGCTGCAGGGACGGCGCATGAAGCTGCCGCAGTACGAGGTGGTCGCCACCACGGGCGCCGCCCACCGCCAGACCTTTGAAGTGGCTTGCGCGATTGCCGAGCTGCAGCTGCAGGCCCGGGGAACGGGTGCCTCGCGCAGAGCCGCAGAGCAGACGGCTGCCACAGCCATGCTGGAACTATTGAAAGCAAGACACGCATGAACCAAGACAAACCTCCGGCGCCGGCACAGACCGCCGCCGAACTCGATGCCCTGCTGGCTGCGGCCAAGCCCGGCGCCGGCGCAGCGCGCACGGCATCCACCCCTGAGGAAGCCCAGGCGCCCGAGGTGCCGACAGGCCCGCAGCGCTGCGGCCTGATCGCCATCGTCGGCAAGCCCAATGTGGGCAAGTCCACGCTGATGAATGCGCTGGTGGGCCAGAAGATCAGCATCACCTCGCGCAAGGCGCAGACCACGCGCCACCGCATCACGGGCATTCGCTCGCGCGCCGCGACGCAGTTCATCTTCGTCGATACACCGGGTTTCCAGACCAAGCACAGCACGGCGCTGAACAAGTCGCTCAACAAGACCGTGATGGGCGCCATCGGCGACGTGGACCTGATCCTGTTCGTCGTGGAAGCCGGCCAGTTCACGCTGGCCGATGCCAAGGTGCTGTCGCTGTTCAAGCCCGGCATTCCCACGCTGCTGATCGCCAACAAGCTCGATACCGTGGGCCGCCGTGCCGAGATCGCCCCCTGGCTCAAGAGCATGCAGGAGCGCCATCCGTTTGCCGAGTTCGTGCCCATGTCGGCCAAGAGCAAGGGCGACATCGAGCGCCTGTTCGGCATCTGCGAGAAATACCTGCCCGAGCAGGACTGGATGTATGCGCCCGACGAGCTGACCGACCGTAGCGAGAAGTTCCTCGCCTCGGAAACCGTGCGCGAGAAGCTGTTCCGCTTCACGGGCGACGAGCTGCCCTACACCTCCACGGTGGTCATCGACAAGTTCGAGGAAGAGGCCAGCAAGCAGCACAAGCGCTTCATCCGCGTGGCGGCGACCATCGTGGTCGAGCGCGACGGACACAAGGCCATGATCATCGGAGAGAAGGGCGAGCGCCTCAAGCGCATCAGCACCGAGGCCCGCCAGGAGCTGGAAAAGCTCATGGATGCCAAGGTCTTCCTCGAAGTCTGGGTCAAGGTGCGCTCGGGCTGGGCCGACGACGAGGCCCGCGTGCGCTCCTTCGGCTACGAGTGAGAAACCTCCCCGCAAGGCCCTCTGTCCATGGCTAGCGCCAAGCGTGTCTCGGACGAGCCGGCCTATGTGCTGCACAGCTATGACTGGAGCGAGTCCAGCCTGATCCTCGAGGTCTTCACGCGGCACCGGGGCCGCGTGGCGCTGGCGGCCAAGGGCGTCAAGCGACCGACCTCGAACTTTCGCCCCGTGCTGCTGCCGCTGCAGCCGCTGAGCCTGAGCTACAGCCTGGGCGGCGAGGGCAATGCCGAGATCCACACCCTCAAGGGTGCCGAGTGGGTGGGCGGCCATGTCATGCCCCAGGGCGACGCCCTGATGTCGGGCCTGTACCTCAACGAACTGCTGATGCGCCTGCTGGCGCGAGACGATCCCTATGCGGCGCTGTTCGACATCTATGCCGGCGTGGTGCGCGTGCTGGCGGGCCAGCACGGTGATGCCATCGAGCCCGTGCTGCGCACCTTCGAGCTGCTGCTGCTGCGCGAACTGGGCCATCTGCCCGCCTTGAATGAGGAAAGCGCCACGCTGGCGCCGCTGGCCGAAGGCCGCCGCTATGCGCTGGTGGCCGAAGGCGGCCTGCGCCCGGCGCTGCAGGGCGAGCGCGCCGTGCTGGGCGCTGCGCAATGGCAGGCCATTGAAAGTGCGCTGCAGGCCCGGCAGGCCTTCAATGCCACGCTGCATGTGGTGGCCCAACCCGAGCAGGCGCTGGCCCTCAAGCCCCAACTGAGGGCCCTGCTGCAATACCATTGCGGCAGTCCCATGCTGCGCACCCGCCAGCTGATGATGGATCTGCAATCGCTATGAATCTTTCCCACGCTTCGCAGCGCACGGCGCTGTCGGTCAATGTCAACAAGGTTGCGCTGCTGCGCAACACGCGCCACCTGGGCATTCCCAGCGTGACGCGTGCCGCGCGCATCTGCCTGGAGGCCGGTGCCCAGGGCATCACCATCCATCCGCGTCCCGACCAGCGCCATATCCGCAGCGAGGATGTCCATGAACTGCATGCGCTGATGAAACACTGGCCGCAGGCGGAGTTCAACATCGAGGGCAACCCGACGCAGAACCTCATGGACTTCATCCGCGACACGCGCCCGCACCAGGCCACCTTCGTGCCCGACAGCGAGGACCAGTTCACCAGCGACCATGGCTGGAACTTCCCGCAGGACGCCGAGCGCCTGGAGCCGCTGATTGCCGAATGCCGCCAGCTGGGCGTGCGCGTCAGCCTGTTCATGGACCCCGTGCCCGCGCAGATGGCCGCTGCGCGCGCCGTGGGCGCCGACCGGGTCGAGCTGTACACCGAGCCCTATGCGGCGGCGTGGGGCACGGCAGACCAGGAAGCCCAGCTGCAGGCCTATGCGGCGGCGGCCCAGGCGGCTTTGGATGCCGGGCTGGGCATCAATGCCGGCCACGACCTCAGCCGCGACAACCTGGCCGCCTTCGTCGCGCGCGTGCCGGGCCTGCTCGAAGTCTCCATCGGCCATGCGCTGATCGCCGACGCATTGGAGCTGGGCTATGCCGAAACCGTGCGCGCCTACCAGCAGTGCATAGACCAGGGCATGGTGGCGCGCCGGGGCGCCTGATTCCTTCGCGGAGCGAATCCATGATCTACGGCATCGGTACCGACATCTGCGACGTGCGCCGCATCCGCGCCAGCCTGGAGCGCCATGGCGACCGTTTCGCCGAGAAGGTGCTGGCCGAGGGCGAACTGGCCACCTGGCGTGCCCGCCGCGCGCGCTGGCCCGAGCGCGGCATCCGCTTCGTGGCCACGCGCTTTTCCGCCAAGGAGGCCTTTTCCAAGGCCATAGGCATGGGCATGGTCATGCCCATGACCTGGCGCAGCTGCGAGGTCGTCAAACTGCCCAGCGGCCAGCCTGCCATCGTGCTGCATGGCGCGCTCAAGGAATGGTTCGAGGCACGCAACCTGCAGGTGCACCTGTCCGTGACCGACGAGAGCGACTACGCCGCCAGCTTCTGCGTGGTAGAGCGCCGCGCCTGACACCCGGCCAGCGTGACGCTGGCTTTTTTGACTCCACAGGATTCATAGGAACTCCCGGCATGACCGAGCACGCACCCCTCATCATCGACATCGCCGGCAAGGCACTCACCGATGTGGACCGCCAGCGCCTGGCGCATCCGCTGGTCGGCGGCATCATCCTCTTTGCCCGCAACTGGGAAAGCCGCGATCAGCTGGTGCAGCTGTGCGCCGATATCAAGGCGGTCAGGCCCGATTTGCTGATCTGCGTGGACCATGAGGGCGGGCGCGTGCAGCGTTTTCGCGCTGACGGCTTCACGCACCTGCCGCCCATGCGCGCCTTCGGCCAGATGTGGATGGACGACGGCAAGGGCAGCAAGCACCGTGAAGGCAGCGGCGCCCTGGCCGCCATGAATGCCGCCACGGCGGCCGGCTATGTGCTGGGCACCGAGCTGCGCGGCTGCGGCGTGGATTTCAGCTTCACCCCGGTGCTGGATCTTGACTATGGTGCCAGCAGCGTCATCGGCGACCGCAGCTTCCATCGCGACCCGCGCGTGGTGGCCGCGCTGGCCCGCAGCCTCATGCACGGCCTGCTGCAGGCCGGCATGGGCAACTGCGGCAAGCACTTTCCCGGCCACGGCTTCGTCAAGGCCGATTCGCATGTGGACATTCCGGTCGATGGCCGCAGCCTCACCGCCATCCTGGGCGAGGACGCCGCGCCCTATCCTTGGTTGTCCAGCGTGCTCACGGCCGTGATGCCGGCCCATGTGATCTACCCCAAGGTCGACAAGCGCCCGGCAGGTTTTTCCGCCAAGTGGCTCAAGGACATTCTGCGCAGCCGCCTGCGCTACGACGGCGCCATCTTCAGCGACGACTTGAGCATGGAGGGCGCGCGCCGCATCGACGGCCAGCTCATCGGCTATACCGACGCGGCCCTGGCCGCGCTGGAGGCGGGCTGCGACATGGTGCTGCTGTGCAACCAGAGCCTGGGCCTGGGCGAGCATGTGGACGAGCTGCTGGCGGGCATGGAGGCCGCGCAGCGCAGCGGCCGCTGGCAGCCCGATGCCGACAGCGAATCGCGCCGCGTGGCCCTGCTGCCGGAGACCGTGCCCCAGCCCTGGGACGAGCTCATGCGCCAGCCTGCCTATCTGCAGGCGCTGGACCTGCTGCCTTGATGGATTGAAGGACGCCGCCGCTGGCCGCTCCGGGGGCCAAGGCGGGCTTTGCAAAGGCATGAGCGTGTCGTAAAGGGCGCGTCGGCCGGTGTTTCACAGGAGAGTTTTCCCATGCGCGTTGGCGTGCTGACCGGAGGTGGCGACTGCCCCGGCCTGAATGCGGTGATCCGTGCGGTCACCAAGTCCCTGATCAACCACGGCCAGTGCGAGGTGCTGGGCATCGCCGACGGCTTCGAGGGCCTGATGCTCGACCCGCCCGGCGTCAAGCCGCTGGGCTGGGACGAGGTCTCGGGCATCCTGCATGTGGGCGGCACCATCCTGGGCACCAGCAACAGCGCCAACCCCCTGCGCGATGCGGCCACGCTGGAGCATGTGGGCCGCAATGTCAGGGCGCTGGGCCTGGACGTGGTGGTGGCCATCGGCGGCGACGGCACCATGAGCCTGGCGCATGGCCTGGCAGAACAGGTGGGACTGACCTGCGTGGGCGTGCCCAAGACCATAGACAACGACATTGCCAACTGCGAGCGCAGCTTTGGCTTCGACACCGCCGTGGCCACGGCCACCGAGGCGCTGCGCCGCATCGAGAGCACGGCCAACAGCCACCACCGCGTGATGATCGTCGAGACCATGGGGCGCCATGCCGGATGGCTGGCGCTGGAGGCCGGCATCGCCGGTGCGGCCGACGTCATCCTGCTGCCCGAGATCGACTACGACCTGCAGGCCATCGTCGATTTCTGCCGGGGCCGCGAGCAGCGCCAGCGCTACACCATCATCTGCATCGGCGAGGGCGCCAAGGAAAGCGGCGCCAGCCTCACGGTGCGCGAGCGCATCGAGCAAAGCCCCGACCCGGTCCGCCTGGGCGGCGTCGGCCATGTGCTGCGCGAGCGCCTGCAGCCCCACCTCAGGAGCGAGGTGCGCACCACGGTGCTGGGCCATGTGCAGCGGGGCGGCGACCCCACGCCCTTTGACCGCGTGCTGGCCACGCAGTATGGCCACCATGCGGCGCAACTGGTGCTGTCGGGGCGCTTCGGCCGCATGGTCACGCTGCAGGGCGGCGAGATCGGAAGCGTGGAAATCTCCCGCGTGGCCAACACCCAGCGCACCGTGCCCCTGGACCACGGACTGCTCACCATGGCGCGCGACATAGGCATTTGCCTGGGTGAGCCATGCAAGCCCGCTTCGCCTTCGCAGCCGGCCACCGCCGGCAGCCACTGAGCCCGCCATGCGACAGCAAGGGCGCATCACAGGCTGGAAGGACGAGCAGGGCTTTGGCTTCATCGAACCCGATGGCGGTGGAGCGCAGGTCTTTGTCCATATCAAGTCCTTCACCGATCGTCGCCGCAGGCCCGAGGGAGGAGAGCGCGTCAGCTACGTGCCCGGCCGCAACGCCCAGGGAAAATGGCGCGCGCAGGATGTGGCCTTCATTGGCGAGTCAAGGACCGGCCGCCCGCAGCCTGCGCGGCGAAGCCGTGCCGGCATGCCTTCGCGGCCTCAGCCGCCTGTGCGAGGCCCGGTGGCGGTGGGCCTGGCCGCTGCCTTCTTCTGCGTGCTGCTGGCCGTTGCCTGGAGCGGCCGCATGCCCTGGAAACTGGTCGGCCTGTATGCGGCGGCAAGCTTTGTGACCTTCATGGTCTATGGATTCGACAAGTCCGCCGCCAGGCACGACCGCTGGCGCACCAGCGAAAGCCGTCTGCACCTGCTGGCACTGCTGTGCGGCTGGCCCGGCGCGCTGCTCGCGCAAGGGCTGCTGCGGCACAAGTCCAGCAAGGCTTCATTCCAACTGGTGTTCTGGATCACCGTGGTGCTCAACTGCGGCCTGCTGGCATGGCTGCTGTCATCGGCAGGTGCGCCGCTGCGGGCGCTGGCGCCCGGCATCTTCTGAAAATTGAAGGAACTGGCGATGACCCATGCTGGACCTCGGCCCGAAATGCCCACCGCAAACGATGCGTCGCTGCAGACCTGGCAGGCATCTTGGCAGAGTGCCTGGTCCGCACTGGGCGCCAGCGCCCCGCAGCCTGTGCTGGCCGAGCTGCTGCAAAGCTACAGCGAGCCTCAGCGCCACTACCACACGCTGCAGCATCTGGGCGAGGCCATGGGCCTGCTGCAACCGGCGCTGGGCCTGGCCGAGCACCCCGGCGAGGTGGCTCTGGCGCTGTGGTTCCACGACGCTGTCTACCAAACGCAAGCCAAGGACAACGAGGCGCGCAGCGCCGACTGGGCCGCCGCCGTGCTGCGCGGGCAGGGTCTGCCTGCCGATATAGCCGGGCGCGTGCACGGTCTGATCATGGCGACCTGCCACGCTGCACAGCCATCCGGAATCGACGCCCGACTGCTGGTGGATGCCGACCTGGGCATTCTGGCGGCCGACCCCCTGCGGTTTGCCGAATACGAGCTGCAGGTGCGGGCCGAATACGAATGGGTGCCCTTGCCGCTGTACCGCGCCAGGCGCCGCGATGTGCTGCAGGGCTTCATGCAGCGCGAGGCCATCTACTGCACCGACTGGTTCCGGCAACGGCTGGAGGCACGGGCGCGGCGCAACCTCGCGCAGGCGCTGGGTTTGTAGGCGGCGCCTGCGTCGGCGTCCTATGATCGGGGGCTGCTGCGGGCCGTGCAGGCCTGCCTCCCTCTCTTTCTTATCTTGCCCAGGCTCTGCCTGGCTCACAGGACGCGCAGATGACCACCCTTGGAACCCCTTACTCCCCCCATGCCACCAAAGTCATGCTGCTGGGCAGCGGCGAACTCGGCAAGGAAGTGCTGATCGCGCTGCAGCGCCTGGGCGTGGAGACGATCGCCGTGGACCGCTACGAGAACGCGCCCGGCCAGCAGGTGGCCCACCACGCGCGCACCATCACCATGAGCGATCCGGCCCAGCTCAAGGCCTTGATCGGGGCCGAGAAACCCGACCTGGTCGTGCCCGAGATCGAGGCCATTGCCACGCCCATGCTCGAAGAGCTGGAAGCGGCAGGCGTGGTCACCGTGATCCCCACGGCCCGCGCCGCGCGCCTGACCATGGACCGCGAAGGCATTCGCCGCCTGGCCGCCGAGACGCTGGGCCTGGCCACCAGCCCTTATCGCTTCTGTGATTCGCAGCAGGAGCTGCAGGCCGCCATCGACGGCACGGATGGCCAGCCCGCCATCGGCTTCCCTTGCGTGGTCAAGCCCGTGATGAGCAGCTCGGGCAAGGGCCAGAGCAAGCTGGACGGCCCGGACGACGTGGCCAAGGCCTGGGACTACGCCATGGCCGGCGGCCGCGTGAGCCATGGCCGTGTGATCGTCGAAGGCTTCATCGACTTCGACTACGAGATCACCCAGCTCACGGTGCGCGCCAAGGGTGCGGACGGCCAGGTGCAGACGCATTTCTGCGATCCGATCGGCCACATCCAGCAGTCCGGTGACTATGTGGAAAGCTGGCAGCCCCATCCCATGCACCCTGCCGCGCTGCAGAAGTCGCGCGACATCGCCAAGGCGGTGACCGATGACCTGGGCGGCCTGGGCCTGTTTGGCGTGGAGCTGTTCGTCAAGGGCGAGCAGGTCTGGTTCAGCGAGGTCTCGCCGCGCCCGCACGACACGGGGCTGGTCACGCTGGCCACGCAGTGGCAAAGCGAGTTCGAGCTGCATGCGCGCGCCATCCTGGGCCTGCCCGTGGATGCCTCGCTGCGCAACCCCGGCGCCAGCGCCGTGATCTATGGCGGGCAGGATGCCGAAGGCCTGGTGTTCGACGGCGTGGACGAGGCCCTGGCCGTGCCGGCCACGGACCTGCGCCTGTTCGGCAAGCCCGAGAGCTTCGTCAAGCGCCGCATGGGCGTGGCCCTGGCGCGTGCCCAGGATGTGGAGCAGGCGCGCACCAACGCCAAGCTGGCCGCCAGCAAGGTCCGGCCGCGCAAGCCCTGAGGCGCGCTGCTCAATGGCGAAGCCGCCGTCCCTTTGCCGGGCGGCGGCTTTTTTCATGCGGTGCCGGCCTTAGTTGGTCGTGTGCATGGGAGGTTGCGAGGGCTGGGCATCATGCGGCGTGGTCAGCCGGATGGCGCGCTCCTCCTCGCCATGGCTGGCATGCTCGCCGTCCGCGCCCAGGCCCCCCTTCCAGCGCCGGACCACGCGCTGGAAGATCAGCGAGTTGGGGATCTGCAGCAGATTGGGTGAGCCATCGGGCGCATGGGCGTCCTGCAAGGTGGTGTAGAGCATGTTGATGTCGATCACGCGGCCCTTGGCACCGGGCTTTTCGGCCGTGTCCAGCACCTCGATGTAGTCGCCCAGGCGAAAGGGCCCGACGATGACGATGAGCAGGGCGCAAAACAGGTTGGACAGCACGCTCCAGGCAGCGAAGAAGGCCACGGCGCCCACGGTGGCAAAGCCGGTGAAGGCCGTCCACAGCACGGTGGCCGAGACGCCCAGGCGCTCCAGCACCAGTGGCACGGTGGCGGCAATGAGAATCCAGCGGAACACGCCGCGCAGCGGCACCAGCAGCTCCGGCGGCAGGCCGTAGTGGCGGCCTGCGCGTGCGATCAGCCGGCGCACGAGGCGGTTGAGCAGCCAGGCCGCCCCGATGATCAGGAGGATCTGGGCACCGGGGATGAGGAACTCCAGCCATTCCTGCATCCAGGCGGGCAGGTGTGCTTGAAAACGACGCATAACTTCGGGCATTCAGAAAAACAGGGATCTGCAGGCAAGGTCTGGCGGCTGCGCAGGGGGAGCCGCCGGAATACAGGTGCGATCGTAAGCGCAGGCGCAAGCCCGGGCGGTCAGGTGCGGCGCTGCTCCACCGTGTCCATCTGCATCTCGAAGCTGAAGAATCGGTCGCGCCCCTGGGCCTTGGCGGCGTACAAGGCCTGGTCGGCACGCATGAGCATGGCTTCGGCGCTGGTGTATTCGTCGGGCACGCAGGTGGTGATGCCGCCCGACAGCGTGAGACCCGATTCATGGGGCGAATCGGGGTGGCGTATGCGCAGCACGCGCAGCATCTGGCCCACGGCGCGCGCAAACGTCATGGCGCCCGAGCGCGGCGTGCGCGGCAGGATGAGCGCGAATTCCTCGCCGCCATAGCGCGCCGCCACATCGCGCGGGCGCACGCAGACCTCGCGCAGCAGGCGTCCGATCTGTTTCAGGCATTCGTCGCCATGCACATGGCCGTAGGTGTCGTTGTAGCGCTTGAAATGGTCCAGGTCGCAGAGCATCAATGTCAGCGGCTGGCCTTCACGGCGGGCCGAGGCGATCTCGGCATGCAGGATGCGATCGAAGCCACGGCGGTTGACCAGGCCCGTGAGCTGGTCGAGCTCGACCATTTCATTGAGCTTCTGGTTGGCCTCGTGCAACTCGGCCGACAGCGATACCAGGCGCCTGCGCATGTCCAGCAAGCGGCGCATGGCGCGCAGCTTGGCCACGAGCACGATGGGCTTGACGGGCTTGACGAGGTAGTCGTCGCCTCCGGCCTCGATGCCGCGCCACACGTCCAGGTCGTTGTCCAGGCCTGACAGGAAGATCACGGGCGTCCATTCGCCGGGCTCGGCCTCGCGCAGCTGGCGGGCTACCCAGTAGCCATCCTCGCCGGGCAGGCGTATGTCCAGCAGCACCAGGTCAGGACGCTGCTCGCGGAACAGCTCCAGGGCGCTGGGGCCATCGGCAGCCTCCAGCACGCGGGTCACGCCCGCGTGCAGCAGCTCGCTGACCAGGCTGGTGCGCACCGAGGCCTGGTCCTCCACGACCAGCACGCAAAAGGGCGCGGACTCGTCCGTTGGCTTGGCGAAGCGCGCTCCGCTGGGCTCGATGGCGGGGGAGTCGGCGCTGTCGGTGGGCAGGGGTGGTGGGGCGGGGGGCATGGCCTTCATGGCTGCGAAACCAGGAATGGATCAAGGGGCCGCGCAGTGCGCGGCGTGGGGATGGCGCCAGTGTAATTCTGGTGTCGCTTCCGTGTGCGATTGTGTGTGCGGGGCCTTTGTCAGGCCAGCGGCAGATCCGTGCCGGCGTGGCTGGCTTCGTCATGCCACTGCACAAAGGCCTGGGCGCCTGGGCAGATACGGGGATTGCCCAGTTGCTGCAGCAGCCTGCAGGCCGCAAAGCCCTGGGCTTTCCTGTCATAGGCAAGTGCCCACTGGCGGCGCTCCTGTTGCCGGTCTTCTGGAACGGGCCAGCTGCGCAGCGAAGTGGACAGGCCGGTCAGCCCCATGCGCCAGGGCTTGCCCGAAACACGCGCACGAAAGCATCGCTGGCGCTCGCACAGCAGGGCGTAGAGCGGGTCCACCTGCAAGGCGCCGAACCACTGCTCGACGGCCGGATCGTCCGATGAGAATTCGGCATGCGTGACGATGACGCGCAGGCCCTTGGGTGTTTCGTAGACGCGCAGTCCCCAGTCGGGATGGGTTTGGTGGAAGGCCTGGACGCGCTCCATGGCGCGCGTGGCCGGCGAGTCCGTGGCCGCACGCCGGCGCGCCTGGCGTGCTTCCCACCAGCGCTGCACGCGCCGCATGGCCAGGAACAGCAGCAGCACGACCAGGGCCGTGGCCACCATCCGCGAATTGTTCTTGTACGGTGCCAGCCGGGCCAGCCAGATGGCGGCCGAAGCCAGCAACAACAGGGTCACGACGGGAAAGCGCACGGCGCTCGGCGGCTCGGGCAGGTCGATATCGGCGATGGCCACGCGCTCGGTGTTCAGGCAGTGGGCGCCGTAGCTGTTGCGCGTCATCACCGTGCCGTCGCGGCGCTGCAGGACTTCTTCGCGGATGGGGGTGGTGAAGCCGTCGAGCGCGTACTCGTTCTTCCATTCCATGCGGGGCTCGCCAGGGGGCAGCGCCGCATTGCGGGCGTCTTCCAGGGCCTTGGCGGCACGCTCCTGGGCGTGGGCCTGGGCGGCTTCCTGGCTGGTGTCGGACCATCCCCAGCGCTGGACGGTGATGCCGTGGGTGGGGCGGCTTTCATGCCGCAGGCGCGCCTGCGCCCAGTAGGTGGGGATGTGCATGGCGAGCCAGTATAGGGAAAAGCCGCCGGGCTCCCAAGGGAACGCAGGCGGCTTGAGCCGGCAACGCGCACGGGCGCTGGACGCCGTGGGCTTTACTGTTCGCGGCGCAGGGCGGGGAACAGGATCACGTCGCGGATGCTGGCGCTGTCGGTCAGCAGCATCATCAGGCGGTCGATGCCGATGCCGCAGCCGCCCGTGGGGGGCATGCCGTACTCGAGGGCACGCACGAAGTCGTGGTCGAAGTACATGGCCTCGTCGTCGCCACCGTCCTTGGCCTGGACCTGGGCATTGAAGCGCGCCGCCTGGTCCTCGGCGTCGTTGAGCTCGGAGAAACCGTTGCCGAATTCGCGACCCGTGATGTACAGCTCGAAGCGCTCGGTGACCTCGGGGCGCTCGTCATTGGCACGTGCCAGCGGCGAGATCTCGGTGGGGTGCTCCATGATGAAGGTGGGCTGCCAGAGCTTTTCTTCCACCACTTCCTCGAAGTACAGCACCTGCAGGCTGGCCAGGGTGCGGGTGGACAGGCGGTCCTTTTCTTCCGTCATGCCCAGCTTGCGCAGGGCATTGGTCAGCCATTCGCGGTCGGCCACCTTGTCCCCGGCTTCGGTGAACTTGACGATGGCCTCGGGAATGGTCAGGCGCTGGAAAGGCTGGGACAGGTCCACGGGCTTGCCGCCATAGGTCAGCTGCAGCGTGCCCACGGCCTTTTGCGCGGCGTCGCGCACCAGGGCCTCGGTGTAGTCCATCAGGTCGCGGTAGTTCCAGTAGGCCGCGTAGAACTCCATCATGGTGAACTCGGGGTTGTGGCGCACCGAGATGCCTTCGTTGCGGAAGTTGCGGTTGATCTCGAACACACGCTCGAAGCCGCCGACCACCAGGCGCTTGAGGTACAGCTCGGGCGCGATGCGCAGGTACATCTCCTGGTCCAGCGCATTGTGGTGGGTGACGAAGGGCTTGGCGTTCGCACCGCCGGGAATGGGGTGCAGCATGGGCGTTTCCACTTCCAGGAAGCCGTGCTCCACCATGAATTCGCGGATGCCCGAGACAGCCTTGCTGCGTGCGATGAAGCGGCGGCGGGCCTGCTCGTCCATCATCAGGTCCACGTAGCGCTGGCGCACCTTCTGCTCCAGGTCGGCCATGCCGTGGAACTTGTCGGGCATGGGGCGCAGGCTCTTGGTGAGCAGGCGCAGCGTCTGAACCTTGACCGACAGCTCGCCGGTCTTGGTCTTCATCAGCGTGCCCTCGGCGCCCAGGATGTCGCCCAGGTCCCAGCGCTTGAAGGCCGCATAGACCTCTTCGCCCACGGTGTCGCGCGTGATGTACAGCTGGATGCGGCCGTGCGTGGGGCCCAGCGATCCGTCCTGGATGGTGGCAAAGCTGGCCTTGCCCATGACGCGCTTGAGCATCATGCGGCCGCCCAGGCTGACCTGCACGGCTTCGGCGTCAAGCTGCTCGGCGCTCTTGTCGGCATGGGCCTGCTGCAGTGCCTCGGCGCGGTCGGCGGGCTTGAAGTCGTTGGGGAAGGCCACGCCGCCCTGTTCACGGACCTGTTCGCGCAGGGCCTTGAGTTTTTCGCGGCGCTCGGCGATGAGTTGGTTTTCGTCCTGGGGAGCGGTCTGGTCCGCTGCGGAAGGGGTGTTGTGTTCGGTCATGACAATGAGCACCAGCGCAAAACGCCGAGGGGCCGGAAAAAAGCCGGAGGGGAAAAAGCCGGGGGAAGCCGAAAAAAAGCCAGGAGGCAGGGGCTGGACGGTGCAGCGGCGGCAGCAAATGCCACCGGCAAGCCCCGCAGCTGGCGGGCTGAATCGGCGATTTTAAGTTTTTTGGCGCGCTTTCGGTGCGCAGTGCTGCCAATGTGCCGGACTCCGCTGCGGTATGACGCCGCAGTCCTGCCAATTCGTCAGTGCCCGGCGGACGAGGAGCCGGGTGCCGGGCCCTGGGCATGGCCTATGCCGCTGCGCTCCAGCACATCGGCCACGAGCTCCAGCCGCACCAGCGGGCTGTCCAGCGCCATCAGCTGCTGTTTGATGGAGACCGGCATGGGCAGCAGTTCGGTCCAGCGATTGGCCACCCAGCCGCAGTCGCCCATCTGTTCGGCGCTGGGCAGTCGGGCATGGTCGGCGTCGGTGGAGCGCGCATGCAGCTGCATCAGCACCTGGGCCAGAGCCTGGGCGGTGGCGAGCAGGTGGCCGGGGATGGGCACGGCGGCATCGGCAGGCAGCATCTGCACATCGGCCACCCAGAGGCCGTGGGGCAGCTGGCGGTGCTCCTGCAGGCGAAAGCGCTGCGTGCCCTCGCACTGCAGGTGCAGCAGGCCGGGCTGGGGCTGCTGCAACCGGACGATGCGGGCCAGCGTGCCCACGGCGTGCAATTGCTCGGCGGCCGCGCCGGCCTTGCGCACTTCGCTGCCGGCCTGCAGCGCCACCACGCCGAAGGGAGCGCCCGTGCGCTCGCACTTGCGGATCATGTCCAGGTAGCGGACCTCGAAGACGCGAAGGCTCAGCAGGCCTTGGGGAAAGAGGACGCTGCCCAGGGGGAACAGCGGCAGGGAGTGCAGTGCGGTAGGGACGGTCATGTGATGGGCGGGATGCGGCAGCTATCATCCCATGCTGTGCCAAGGCCGGATGGCCGTGGTCCGATCTTCCTCCCGCAGTCCTACAACGCCATGCTTTTTCAGATCGTTTCCTTTTTGCTCGACGTGGTCGTTGGCCTGTTGACCGGCGTCTGCCTGCTGCGCATGTACATGCAGGCCCAGCGCGTACCCTTCGGCAACCCGGTCGGCCAACTGGTGTTTGCGCTGTCCGACTGGATCGTGATGCCGCTGCGCCGCATCATCAAGCCGGCCGGACGCTGGGATATGTCCAGCCTGATCGCCGCCTTCCTGCTGCAGATGCTGCAGTTCGTGCTGCTGTGGCTGCTGATGGGAGGACAGTCCACCGTGGTTGCCCTGCCCTGGCTGGCGCTGTGCGGCCTGGCGCGCGTGGCGCTGTCGGGCATGGTGGGCGTGCTGCTGATCTATGCCATCTTGTCGTGGGTGCAGCCGCAGTCGCCGATGTATGGCGTGCTGCAGCGCCTGTCCGAGCCCATGCTGCGGCCCATCCGCCGTGTTGTTCCGCTGATCGGAGGTATCGATCTGTCGGCGCTGGTGGCTCTGGTGCTGCTGCAGATCGCGCTGATGGTGCTGGGCTATATCCAGGGCTCGGGACTGATGCTGCTGGCCTGATTTCCCCAGTTTCCCGGACGTGAAAAAGCCGCCGCAGGCATCAACCTGCGGCGGCTTTTTTTGTGTCTGCGCGAGGCTTTACTGGACCGCGTCGGCCGGCAGGCGCTGCAGCATGGCAAGCGATGCGGCGATGCGGTCGCGCAGCTCGCGGCGGTCCACGATCATGTCCACGGCGCCCTTGTCCTGCAGGAACTCGGCGCGCTGGAAGCCTTCGGGCAGCTTCACGCGCACGGTGGTCTCGATCACGCGGGGGCCGGCGAAGCCGACCAGGGTCTTGGGCTCGGCAATGACGATGTCTCCCACGAAGGCGAAGCTGGCGGAGACACCCCCGAAGGTGGGATCGGTCAGTACCGAGATGTAGGGCAGGCCCTTCTTGGCCAGGCGCGTGAGCGCGGCATTGGCCTTGGCCATCTGCATCAGGCTCAGCAGGCCTTCCTGCATGCGCGCACCGCCCGTGGCGGTGAAGCAGATGAAGGGGACCTTTTGCTCGATGGCGGTCTCGACACCACGCACGAAGCGCTCGCCGACCACGGAGCCCATGGAGCCGCCCATGAACTCGAACTCGAAGCAGGCTGCGACCACGTTGACGCTCTTGATGGCGCCGCCCATGACGACCAGGGCATCGGTCTCGCCGGTGTTCTCCAGCGCTTCCTTGAGGCGCTCGGGGTACTTGCGGCTGTCCTTGAACTTCAGGGCGTCGACGGGAATGACTTCCTGGCCGATTTCATAGCGGCCTTCGGCATCCAGGAAATGGTTCAGGCGGGCGCGGGCGCCGATGCGGTGATGGTGGCTGCAGCTGGGGCAGACGTTCTGGTTTTTCTCCAGATCGGCCTTGTAGAGCACGGTCTCGCAGCTCGGGCACTTGATCCACAGACCCTCGGGGATCTGCTGGTGGCGATCCGTGGGGTTGGTTTGCTGGATTTTGGCAGGCAGGAGTTTTTCAAGCCAGGACATGGTGTTTCCTTTTCAGGCGCAGGGCATGCGGCACCGGGCCGCATGCAAGGGCTGCATTATGCGACCTACGCGTCGAGTGCCTTGCGCACGCCGCGCAGGAAGTCGATGGTCAGGGGGACGATTTTTTCGTGGGGCTGGCCGTCCAGCATCTCGATGATGCGGCTGCCGATGACCACCGCGTCGGCCACCCGGCCAATGGCCTGGGCCGTGGCTGCGTCGCGGATGCCGAAGCCCACGCCCACGGGAATGCTCACATGCTCGCGGATGCGCGGCAGCATGGCTTCCACGGCCGCCGTGTCGAGCGTGCCCGCCCCGGTCACGCCCTTGAGCGAGACGTAGTAGACATAGCCGCTGGCCACGCGCGCCACCTGCTGCATGCGCTCGGTGGTGGAGGTGGGCGCCAGCAGGAAGATGAGGTCCATGTCGCGCGCACGCAGTTGCGCGGCGAATGCCTCGCATTCCTCGGGCGGGTAGTCCACGATGAGCAGGCCGTCGACGCCGGCCTCGGCCGCATCGTCCACGAAGCGGTCCTTGCCGTGGATCTGGTCGTAGCGCTCCACCGGGTTGGCGTAGCCCATCAGCACCACGGGCGTGGTCTGGTTCTTCTGGCGGAACTCGCGCACATAGGCCAGCACCTGCACCAGGCCCACGCCATTGGCGATGGCGCGGTCGCCTGCCTTCTGGATGGTGGGGCCGTCGGCCATGGGGTCCGAGAAGGGCACGCCCAGCTCGATCACGTCGGCGCCGGCCTCCACCATGCCGTGCATCAGCGAGGGCGTGATGGCCGCGAACGGGAAGCCCGCGGTGATGTACGGGATCAGGGCCTTGCGGCCGTCTTCCTGGAGTTTGGCGAAAGTTGTGGTGATGCGGCTCATTGAGCTGCTCCTCCCTTGACCGTGAGCCCGCGCATGGAGGGGCGGTCGTAGTAATCGGCGCCCGAGAGGTCGGCCACGGTGCCGATGTCCTTGTCGCCGCGACCGGACAGGTTCACGAGGATGGACTGGTCGGCGCGCATGGTCTTGGCCAGTTGCATGGCATAGGCCACGGCATGGCTGGACTCCAGGGCGGGAATGATGCCTTCGGTGCGGCACAGGTAGTGGAAGGCGTCCAGCGCCTCCTGGTCGGTGATGCCCACGTACTGGGCCCGGCCCAGTTCCTGCAGCCAGGCGTGCTCGGGGCCGACGCCGGGGTAGTCGAGACCGGCGCTGATGCTGTGCGTCTCGGTGATCTGGCCGTTCTCGTCCTGCAGGATGAAGGTGCGGTTGCCGTGCAGCACGCCGCTGCTGCCGCGCTGCAGCGAAGCCGAGTGCTTGCCGCTGTCCAGGCCTTCGCCGGCCGCCTCCACGCCGATCAGGCGCGTGTTCTCGAACGGGATGTAGGGGTGGAAGATGCCCATGGCATTGCTGCCGCCGCCCACACAGGCGACCACGGCATCGGGCTGGCGGTCGACGCCCAGGAATTCGGGCATCTGCGTCAGGCACTCCTCGCCGATGACCTTCTGGAAGTCGCGCACCATCGCCGGGTAGGGATGGGGGCCGGCCACGGTGCCGATGATGTAGAAGGTGTTGTCCACGTTGGCCACCCAGTCGCGCATGGCCTCGTTGAGCGCGTCCTTGAGCGTGCGGCTGCCCGACTCCACCGGCACCACGGTGGCGCCCAGCAGGCGCATGCGGTAGACGTTGGGGCTTTGGCGCTTCACGTCCTCGGCACCCATGTAGACGATGCATTCGAGGCCGTAGCGCGCGCAGATGGTGGCCGTGGCCACGCCGTGCTGGCCTGCGCCGGTCTCGGCAATGATGCGCGGCTTGCCCATGCGCCGGGCGAGCATGGCCTGGCCGATCACGTTGTTGATCTTGTGCGCGCCCGTGTGGTTGAGGTCTTCGCGCTTGAGGTAGATCTGCGCGCCGCCCATCTCGCGCGACATGCGTGCCGCGTGGTAGACGGGCGAGGGGCGGCCGACGAAGTGGGCCAGCTCGGACTGGAATTCGGCAACGAATTCCGGGTCGTTCTGGTACTTGGCGTAGGCGTCGCGCAGCTCGGTCAGAGCGTGTGTCAGGGTTTCGCTGGCAAAGCTGCCGCCGAAGCGGCCAAAGTGGCCAGATGCGTCAGGGTACTGGTATTCGAACATGGCTTGTCTGCAAAAGTTGGTCATCGGCCGCGCGCACGGCGGCGATGAAACGGTGTATCTTGCCGGCGTCCTTGATGCCCCTGAGGGGCTTGCCGTCGGGACCATCGGCCTCGACGCCGGAACTGACATCAACGGCCAGCGAGAGTCCTCGCGGGCGCACTTGCAAGATGCCATCGGTCACGTTTGCAGGCGTGAGTCCACCAGACAAAACGAGGTGAGAGGCGACGTTTGGTGGAAGGAGTGACCAATTGAATGCTTTTCCGCCACCACCATAGCCGTCGACATGGGCGTCGAGCAGTATGGCCTGGGCTTTCGAGTAACGCTGGGCATATTCTACGAGGTCGAAGCGCGCGGCATCGGGACCAAGGGGAATGCGTGCGGCGCGCAGGAAGGCACGGGTGCCGCCCGATGTGGCGGCAAGGCAGTCCTCGGGGGACTCGTCGCCGTGGAACTGCACGCAGGCGCCCGGGATGGCGGCGCAGGCCGCCATCACGTTGGCGGCGCTTTCATTGACGAACAGCAGCACCGGGGTCACGAAAGGCGGCAGGCGCCGCGCCAGTTCTGCAGCGCGCTGCACCGTCACGGCGCGCGGACTGGGGGCGTAGAGCACAAAACCCACGGCATCGGTGCCTGCAGCCACGGCGGCGTCCACGTCCTGTTCGCGGGTAAGTCCGCAGATCTTGATTCGAGTGCGCTGCATGGGTGCTGAAGAATGGGGGAGGTCTTCTCCGTTCACGGGAGCCAATCATAGGCCGGGCTGCGCGAAGGAAGGCCCCATGAAGGATCGTATACGGGGCCCAGAAAATACAGGCCGTCGGGCGAGAAGGTGGGCGCGGCGGCATCGCGGGAACGGGCGTCCAGTACCTGCTGCATCCACTGCGGCGCATACGCGCCCTGGCCGATGGCGATCAGGCAGCCCATGATGTTGCGCACCATGTGGTGGAGGAAGGCGCTGCCTTCGAACTCGAAGCGCCAGTAGCAGCATTCCATGGCCGCGTCGCCGGGCCGCATGGAGCTGGCTGCGGCCATCTGGGCGCCATCGCCTGCCATGCGGCGGGTGATGGACAGGCGGTGCAGCGTCTTGACGGGGGATTTGGCCTGGCAGCCCGATGCGCGGAACGAGCTGAAGTCGTGCTCGCCCAGCAGGTGCCGGGCGGCGGCCTGCATGGCATCACCATCGAGCGCATGGAACACCCAGCCCACGCGCCCAGCCTCCACGCTGGGACGCACGGGCGATTGCAGCAGCACATAGGCATAGCGCCTTGCCGTGGCGCAGGCGCGCGAATGGAAGGCATCGGGCACGGGCTGGGCCCATTGCACGGCAATGTCCGGCGGCAGGAAAGTGTTGGTGCCGCGGACCCAGGAGAACGGGGCCCTGTCCAGCGGCGTATCGAAGTGGACGACCTGCATGAGACCGTGCACGCCTGCATCGGTGCGGCCCGCGCAGAGGGTGTGCACCTCCTGAGCGGCAAAGCGGCCCAGGGCCGCTTCGAGATGGTCTTGAATGGTGTTGCCAGACAGCTGGCTTTGCCAGCCGCTGTAGCGCTGGCCGTTGTAGGCGACGCCGAGGGCTACGCGCATGGCGAGGCCTCCGGCATGTGTTGGGTGTGCATCAAGTTGTCAGTTTTCCATGGCGGCTTGCACCACGCTGTCACACGAAACCGGCGCGGCGCCTGGGCAGGCACCGCCGGGCTTCAGTCTATCTCGGCCAGCAGGCGCTGGGCCCTGGCCTTGAGATCGCCGTGGGCCTCGGCGATCACTTCCTCGATCAGTGTACGGGCTCCGTCACTGTCGCCGATGGCGTTGAACTCCTGGGCCAGTGCGAGCTTGGTGGCCAGCGGGTCTTCAGGGGCCGATGGCGGGGTTGCGACGGCAGGGGTGTCGTTGCCCAGGTCCAGGGAGAGGCTGCCCAGGTCGAATTCCAGCGACTCGGCCGGTTCGGGCTTGGCCTCGGCCGCCGTCTCCAGCACGCCGCCTGCCTGTGGCGTTGCCGGTGTTGGGGCAGGCGTCGCCGTGCTCAGCCCTTCCAGGTTGAACTCCATGGCGTCCAGCGACAGCAGCTCGGTCTTGGCGTGGCTGTCGTCCGTGGTGGAGCTGGTCAGGGGCGAGGGCTCGGTGGCCGGGAAGCTGTCGGTCGCCTGCGAGCCGGGCATGTCCAGCGACAGCATCTCGGTCGGCCGCATGTCGTCCATGGCGTTGCTGTGGTTCAGGGCGTCCGTCAGCGAGGCGTGGGCCGTGGGCTGGAAGCCGGGCATGTCCAGCGATGCAACGGGCGGCTCGACGCGGGGCTCGATGCGAGGTGTGTCGTCCTTTGCGGAGGGCGTGGCTTCCAGCGGCGCGCGCAGCGTGGGCTCCAGCGCTGCGAAGTCCTGTTCGCTGGGCATGGGGGCCGGTGCGGGCAGGGGGCTGGCGTGCTGCGCCGGCAGGCTGGCATCGGCCAGGCCGCCAGGCAGGTCCATGTTGAGGTCCATGTCCAGGTCCATGGGCAGGGTGGCAGGGCCTTCGCGATGCACATCCATGTCCAGGGGGCGGCTGGTGGCCAGCGAGGCGGCAGCCAGTCCGGCAGCAGCCACCGTGGCGCCACCGGCAACGGCGGCAGCAGACAGGGGCGCGGAGCCCGCAGGCTGGTAGAGGGCGTTTTCCGGGTCCAGGATGCGGCCCTGGTCGGCCAGGCGCTGCCAGTCCACGCCCTTGCCCTGGGTCAGGCCATGCAGGGTCTGCGCAACGGCCTCGAAGGCCTTGCGGTCGTGGCGCTTGGCGTAGATGTCGGCCAGCTTCTGGTGCAGAGCGGTGCGGTTGGGGTCGGTGCGCAGGGCTTCCTTGAGGATTTCCTCGGCCTGCAGGTCGCGGCCATAGGCCAGGTAGACGTCGGCTTCGGCCACAGGGTCCACATCGCCCGCATCAAGCTGGCTGGGCGAGTAATGCATGGAGGTGCCTGACAGCTGGCTCGATGTGCCGGTGTCCACGCGTTGGCCGCCGCTGGCGCCAAAGAAGGAGTCGGCTGCAAGCTGGCTGTCGCCAAAGGCGCTTTCGCTGGAGGCGGCAGCGGCGCGGCGGCGCTGCATGACGCGGTAGCCGCCATAGCCCAGCAGCAGGGCCAGCAGGGCAGCACCGGCCAGCGGGATGGCGGGATCTTCCAGCAGCGTATCGATGAAGCTGGGCTCGGCGATCGGTGCTGCGGGAGCGGGTGCCGGCTTGGGCTTGGGTGGCTCGGCTGGAGCGGGTGTGGCGGGCGCGGTTTCTGCTGCGGGCGCTGCCGAGCCGGCGGCATTGGCTGCGGCGTCTGGAGCAGCGGTGGGCGCAGCGGCCGCAGCAGCTGCATCGGCAGGCGCTGCCGGGGCCGCGGGAGTTGTCTGGGGTGCTGCAGCTTCAGGCGCTGCAGGCACGGTCGGCGCGCCCGGCACAGCGACGCCGTTTGCCGTGCCGCTGGCTGCCGAGGCAGGTGCTGCAGCAGCACCTTCGGCGGGCTTGGTGGCGGCGGCGATCTGGCTCAGCTCGGACATGTTGCGCTGCAACTCGGCCGTGCGCGATGCCTGGTCGTCGGACTGCTTTTGCTTGGCCAGGCGCTCGTCGGCCTCCACGCCCTTGACGGCGCCCTTGGACAGGGTGAGCTTGTCGGGCGCTGCGGTGGACGGCTTGCGGTCTTCGACCTGGGCCTGGACGCTGCCCGATGCTTCACGATTGGCCGATGCCACGGGCGCGGCCGGCGCGGCGCTGGCCAACTGGCGGCGGAACTGGTTGAAATCGCGGGACTGGGCGGCAACGATCTGGCGCGCTTCACGCGGCGAGGTGGCCTGGGCCGTGGCTTCGTCCGGCACGGTGAGCACGGCGCCGGAGCGCATGCGGTTCACATTGCCGTTGATGAAGACCTTGGGGTTGGTGCGCAGCATGGCCACCAGCATCTGGTCCAGCGAAACGCCGGCTGGCAGGTGGGCGGCGGCGATGCGGCCTGCCGTGTCCCCGGTCTTGATGCGGACTTCGGAGGCCTCGGATGGCGCGGGGGCCGCTGCGGCGCGCTCGCGGGCCGCCGGGGCGGCACGGCGCTGGGCTGCTGGCGCAGGGCGGCTTTCCTCGGTGTTGCCCGCCGCGGCTTGCGATGGGGCGGGGGCTGCTGCGCGGCGCGGCGCGGCGGCAGGCTCGGGTGCCGAGGCCTGGGCTGCAGCCGTCACGGCAGGCGGGAGCTTTTGCAGGGTGGGCGGGTCCAGCAGCAGGGTGTAGTTGCGCTGCAGGTTGCCCGAAGCCCAGCTGGCGTCGATCACCAGATCGACAAAGGGTTCGTTGACGGGCTGTGTGCTTGTGAGGCGCAGCACGGCCGAGCCATCCGCGCGGCGCTGCACGCTGACGCGCACCTGGCTGGCGGTGGCGTTGTACTCCATGCCCTGGGTGCGGAAGACGCCGGGAGAGGCCACGCCCACGCGCAGGCCTTCGGCTTCAGCGGCGGTGATCTGGGGGATTTCGACTTCGGCACGCAGGGGCTCGCCCAGGGCCGATTGCACGTTCACCCGGCCCAGAGCCAGTGCCCAGGCCTCGGAGGCGGGCAGTGCGACCGAGACGACGGCCGCAGTGGCCAGCACAGAGAGTTTCCAACGATGCATAAAGCGTCAAACCTGTGTGGATGCAATTGGGCAGGCACTATTGTTATTGTCGGAATGCCTGCGCTTGCACATGTAATTGAAATTTACCCGGGGATAGATGGCACGCCATCTACCAAGGTGCTTGGGTCGCATTGTCGGCCACGCTATAGGATCGCAAGCGTCTGGTTGCCGGCGAACGCCAATAGTTGTTGTCGAACGGCAACGAGAAGAAACACAATGTATCTTTGGTGATTGTAGGCAACCACCTACAGCCAATGGACAAGAGACCTGGGCATTGTGCCCAATTGCACAGGGCTTAAAGCCGAAAAAAGCGCCATGTCCCGGCCCGGGACATGGCGCTTTTTGTGCTGGCTCAAGCCGGCGATGCTCAGGCGGCGAGCAGGATGCGCAGCATGCGGCGCAGCGGCTCGGCGGCGCCCCACAGCAGTTGGTCACCGATCACGAAGGCCGACAGGTATTCGGGGCCCATGTTCAGCTTGCGCACGCGGCCCACGCCGACTTCCAGGCCGCCGGTGATGGCGGCGGGGGTCAGTTCCTTGACCGTGATGGCGCGGTCGTTGGGAACCCACTTCACCCAGGGGTTGCCGGACTTGATGATGGCTTCCAGCTCTTCCAGGGGCAGGTCCTTCTTGAGCTTGAGGGTCAGCGCCAGGCTGTGGCAGCGCATGGCGCCGATGCGCACGCACAGGCCGTCGACAGGGATGGTCTGCTCGGTGCCCAGGATCTTGTTGACCTCGGCCTGGCCCTTCCACTCTTCCTTGGACTGGCCGTTGTCCAGCTGCGCATCGATCCAGGGGATCAGGCCACCGGCCAGCGGTGCGCCGAAGAATTCGGTGGGCACGTCGGTGCGGATGGTCTGGGCCACCTTGCGGTCGATGTCCAGGATGGCGGATGCGGGCGTGGCCAGTTCGTCGGCCACGGCAGCGTGCACCACGCCCATGCCCTTGAGCAGTTCGCGCATGTGGTTGGCGCCGCCACCGGAGGCTGCCTGGTAGGTCATGGAGCTGACCCATTCCACGAGACCGGCCTTGAACAGGCCGCCCAGGCCCATCAGCAGGATGGAGTTGGTGCAGTTGCCGCCAATCCAGTTCTTGCCGCCCGCGGCGAGCTTGGACTGGATCAGGCCTTCATTGACGGGGTCGAGCACGATGACGGCATCGCCTTCCATGCGCAGCGACGACGCGGCATCGATCCAGTGGCCGTTCCAGCCCGAGGCGCGCAGCTGGGGGAAGACTTCCTTGGTGTAGTCGCCGCCCTGGCAGGTGATGATGATGTCGCACTTGGACAGCTCGGCAATGTCGTTGGCATTGCGCAGCTCGGTGTGGGTCTTCGCCATGGCCGGGGCCTTGCCGCCGGCGTTGGAGGTGGAGAAGAACACGGGCTCGATCAGGTCGAAGTCGCCCTCTGCCTGCATGCGGTCCATCAGCACGGAGCCGACCATGCCGCGCCAGCCGACGAGGCCTACCAATTGCTTGCTCATTTTTGAAACGCCCTTTCAGTGTGAAAACAGTGCTTGATCAAGACTGTTGTCGCCCGGCTCGTCTGGGCCAGGTGAGGGCGCACGACGAACCGGGCTGGGTCAGCCTTTGATTGTCGTAATGGTTGTGGAGGTGATCGCGCGCGCAGCCGCACCAGCCAGGGCGGCGGGTGCAATGTTCAGCAGGAGGAACGGGTGGGCGGCAAACATAAGAGACGTCATTCTAGCGAATACGCCAGGAAAGAGAATGTCTGTTTTGATGAATATATTCGTCGAATCGGCGAAAAGTAGACGTCTATTTTGACGTTTTGCCATGTTGTGGCAGAGCAGGGCAGCACCTGCCCGCCACAGGGACGGCCGCAAGCCTGGAGGCTGGCGGCCGTCATGGACATCAGGCCAGTGCGGCCACCACGGCATCGCCCATCTCGCGGGTGGAGACCTTGGTCGTGCCTTCGCTGTAGATATCGGCCGTGCGCAGGCCCTGGGCCAGCACCTTTTGCACGGCGGCTTCGATGCGCTGTGCGGCGGCTTCCTGGTTCAGCGAGAAGCGCAGCATCATCGCGGCCGACAGGATGGTGGCCAGCGGATTGGCAATGCCCTTGCCGGCGATGTCGGGGGCCGAGCCGTGGCTGGGCTCGTACAGGCCCTGGCCCCTGGAGTTGAGCGATGCCGAGGGCAGCATGCCGATGGAGCCGGTCAGCATGGAGGCTTCGTCTGACAGGATGTCGCCGAACATGTTGCCCGTGACCACCACGTCAAAGCGCTTGGGTTCCTTGACCAGCTGCATGGCGGCGTTGTCCACGTACATGTGGTCCAGTTGCACATCGGGGTACTGCTGGCCCACTTCGGTGACCACGTCCTTCCAGAACTGGAAGGTTTCCAGCACGTTGGCCTTGTCCACGCTGGTCACGCGTTTGCTGCGCTTTTGCGCGGCCTGGAAGGCGACATGGGCGATGCGCTCGATCTCGGGCTTGGAGTAGCGCATGGTGTCGAAGGCTTCCTCGGCGCCGGGGAAGTGGCCATCGGTGGCCACGCGGCGGCCGCGCGGCTGGCCGAAGTAGATGTCGCCGGTCAGCTCGCGGATGATCAGGATGTCCAGGCCCGCGACCAGCTCGGGCTTGAGGCTGGAGGCGTGGGTCAGTTCCGCATAGCAGATGGCCGGGCGGAAGTTGGCGAACAGGCCCATGTGCTTGCGCAGGCCCAGGATGGCCTGCTCGGGGCGCAGCGGGCGGTCCAGCGTGTCGTACTTCCAGTCGCCCACGGCGCCGAACAGCACGGCGTCGGACTCCATGGCCAGCTTCAGCGTGGATTCGGGCAGCGGATGGCCGGCAGCTTCGTAGGCAGCGCCGCCCACGGGGGCCGTCTGCATGTCGAAGTCCAGGCCCAGGGCGCCCAGCACCTTCACGGCTTCCGCAACGATTTCGGGGCCGATGCCATCACCGGGCAAGACTGCGATTTTCATGGTGTTCCTTTTGAGAGACTGTTCGGATGGTGGAAGGCCGCCGGCGGCTGGTTCAGCAACGCCTGCGGCCCATTGATGCGCGCAAGTGGAGATCGATCAGCGCTGCACCAGCGTGTGTGCCAGCCAGGGCTTGGTGGCCAGGCGCTCGGCCTCGTAGGCGCGGATCTTGTCGGAATGGCGCAGCGTCAGGCCGATGTCGTCGAAGCCGTTGAGCAGGCAGTACTTGCGAAAGGCGATGACATCGAAAGGGATCTCCTCGCCCTGCGGGCGAACGATCACCTGGCGATCCAGATCAATGGTCAGCTCGTAGCCGGGGAAGGCCGCGACCTCGTTGAACAGCGTGTCGATCGTGGCCTCGGGCAGCACGATGGGCAGCAGGCCGTTCTTGAAGCAGTTGTTGAAGAAGATGTCGGCAAAGCTGGGCGCCAGAATGGCGCGAAAGCCGTACTGGTCCAGCGCCCAGGGCGCGTGCTCGCGGCTGGAGCCACAGCCGAAGTTCTTGCGCGCGACCAGGATGGAGGCGCCCGCATAGCGCGGATGGTTGAGCACGAAGTCGGGGTTGGGCTTGCGCGAGGCCGGGTCCTGGCCAGGCTCGCCATGGTCCAGGTAGCGCCATTCGTCGAACAGGTTCACGCCGAAGCCGGTCTTCCTGATCGACTTGAGGAACTGCTTGGGAATGATGGCGTCGGTATCGACGTTTTCGCGGTCCATGGGGGCGACAAGGCCCTTGTGCACGGTGAATTGTTGCATGGCTGTATCGGATTCAGGGTTCAGCGGGCGGCGCGCTCGATGGCGCTGCCCGCGCTTTGCACGTCCTGGCCAATGCCCTTGACGGTATTGCAGGCGGCCAGGGTGAAGGCCAGGCCGATCAGGAGGATCGAGAAGGAGGGCTTCATGGTGTGCAGGCGGGGCAGTTGCGGGATCGGATCAGGAGAACCTGCGGATGTCCACGAAGTGGCCGTGGATGGCGGCGGCCGCGGCCATGGCGGGGCTCACCAGGTGGGTGCGTCCGCCCGCGCCCTGGCGGCCTTCGAAGTTGCGGTTGCTGGTGGAGGCGCAGCGCTCGCCGGGCTCCAGGCGGTCGGCATTCATGGCCAGGCACATGGAGCAGCCGGGCTCGCGCCATTCAAAGCCTGCCGCCTTGAAGATCTGGTCCAGGCCTTCGCGCTCGGCCTGTTCCTTGACCAGGCCGGAGCCGGGCACGACCATGGCCAGCTTGATGTTGCGCGCCACCTTCTGGCCCAGCTTCTTGACCACGGCGGCGGCCTCGCGCATGTCTTCGATGCGGCTGTTGGTGCACGAGCCGATGAAGACCTTGTCCACGAAGATGTCGTCGATGGCCTTGCCGGGCTCCAGCGCCATGTAGGTCAGCGCGCGTTCGATGGCGCCGCGCTTGCTGGCATCCTTTTCCTTGTCGGGGTCCGGCACGCGGCCATCCACGCCCAGCACCATCTCGGGCGAGGTGCCCCAGGTGACCTGCGGCACGATCTCGCTGGCCTGCAGCTCGACCACGCGGTCGAACTTCGCATCGGCATCGGAGTGCAGCGTCTTCCAGTAGGCGACGGCGGCATCCCATTCGGCGCCGGTGGGGGACAGCGGGCGGCCCTTGACGTATTGGATGGTCTTGTCGTCCACGGCCACCAGGCCGGCGCGTGCGCCGCCCTCGATGGCCATGTTGCAGACCGTCATGCGGCCTTCCATGCTCAGGTCGCGGATGGCTTCGCCGGCGAACTCGATGGTGTAGCCGGTGCCGCCGGCCGTGCCTATCTTGCCGATGATGGCCAGCACGATGTCCTTGGCCGTGATGCCGGGGGCCGCCTTGCCGATGACATTGATCAGCATGTTCCTGGCCTTCTTGGCCAGCAGCGTCTGGGTGGCCATCACGTGCTCGACCTCGGACGTGCCGATGCCGTGGGCCAGTGCGCCGAAGGCGCCGTGCGTGGAGGTGTGGCTGTCGCCGCAGACCACGGTCATGCCGGGCAGGGTGGCGCCCTGCTCGGGGCCCATGACGTGGACGATGCCCTGGCCCTTGTCCATGAAGGGGAAGAAGGCCGCAGAGCCGAACTCGCCGATGTTGGTGTTCAGCGTGGTGATCTGTTCCTTGCTGATGGGGTCGGCAATGCCGTCATAGCCGCGCTCCCAGCCGTCGGTGGGGGTGTTGTGGTCGGCCGTGGCGACCACGGAGCTGATGCGCCACAGCTTGCGGCCGGCCATGCGCAGGCCTTCGAAGGCCTGGGGGCTGGTGACTTCGTGCACCAGGTGGCGGTCGATGTAGAGGACGGCGGTGCCGTCATCCTCGGTGTGGATGACGTGCTCGTCGAAGATCTTGTCGTAGAGGGTGCGTCCCATGGCGTTCTCGAATGGTTGGTGTCGTGGGGAAATCTTTGGGGGAGCATCCAGCGGCCAGGTGGCCTTCAGGATGCGCTGGCCGGCGGGCTCAGGTGCTCGACCAGCAGGCGGGCCGTGACGGGTAGCGCGTCGAAGTCACGCGCCACGATGCTCAGCTCGCGCCGTGCCCAGTCGTCGCTGAGCTCCAGGGCGCGCAGATGGCCCACGCCGTGCATGAGCTCGAAGGCGCGGTCGGGGATCAGTCCCACGCCCAGTCCGTTGTCGATCATGCGGCACATGGCATCCAGGCTGGTGACCTGGATGCGCTGGTGCAGCGCATGCCCCGCCTGTGCGGCGGCCGCACGCATGGCCAGGCTGATGGAGGAGCCGGCCTGCAGGCTGACGATGTCCCATTCGAGCACATCGGCAAAGGCCACGCTGTCGCTGTGCGCCAGCGCGTGCTGCTCGGGCACCACGACGACCAGGCGATCCTCGCGGTAGGGGCGGTGCTGCAGCACGGGTGTGGCCTGGCCATTGCCCAGCGGCATGTACGCCATGGAGCAGATGCCGATGTCGGCCGTGCCTTCCTGCACGGCAGCCAGCACGGCGGGGCTGAGCTGCTCCTGCAGGTCGATCTTTACCTGGCCGTGCTTGCGCGCGAACACGCCCAGGTCTTCCGGCAGGAACTGCACGATGGCCGACATGTTGGCGTGGATGCGCACATGGCCGCGCACGCCGTCGGCGTACTCGGACAGCTCGCCCTGCATGCGCTCCAGGCCGTACAGCACGTTGCGGGCATGGTGCAGCAGGCTTTCGCCGGCCGGCGTCAAGGTCACGCCACGGCTGTGCCGGTACAGCAGGGCTGTGTCCACCGTGGCTTCGAGATCGGACAGGCGCTTGCTCACCGCCGAGGCTGCAATGAACTCACGCTCGGCCGCGCGGCCGATGCTGCCAAGTTCGCAGACAGCCACGAACAGTTGCAGGGAGGTAAGGTCTATGCGCCGTGCAAAACTGCGCTCTGAATTCTTCATGTGGTGGGGTTCAGGCTTCTCATTAGGAGAAGCTGGATGGATTTTCTCGCACAAAGCATTGATCTGTCATCTTCAAGCGCGATGTCTTTGGTGATGTCGTGCGATTCCATGGAGATGAGGGTCATGCCCCCTGGCGATGGCTGCAGGCAGTCATGCCCGCCGGAACACCGGTTGCATGCTGAAAGAATTTGTCAATCTTTGCGCCAGTCGCCTGCATGGATTGCTGCAAAAATAAGAGCATATGAACGATCGATATCCGACGGGCCTGCGAGCCCTGCCTGCAGGGCTGTCATTGCTGCTGGCCGCAGCCCTGTCCTGCATGGCCGTCCCGGCGTCTGCCAAGCCGCAGCCCCCAGCGAAGAACACGGCCAGGAGCGGTGCGAAGGCACCGGCCAAACCTGCAGCCAGACCTGCAGCCAAAGCGGCAGCCAGGCCAGCGGGCAAGGCCGCCGTCAAGACCGGGGGCAAGTCGGCGCCCTCTCCAACCCGCAATGCGCCAGCCAAGGCCGCCGCCGCTGGCGTGGCGGCAGGGGCCGTTGCGGCCGGAACTGCCGCAGCCGTAGTGGGCCATGCGCCCAAGGGCGAGCCCGGCCTGAGCGCGGCCGAGCTTGCAGCGCTGCACCAGCATGCCGAGCAGGGCGAGGCCAGCGCCCAGTACGCGCTGGGTTCGCTGTACAAGCGCGGCCAGGGCGTTGCCCTGAGTGCCGAGACGGCGGCCCAGTGGTATGAGAAGTCGGCGCAGCAGGGCTATGCGCCAGCCCAGTCCGACCTGGGGTTGATGTATGCGAATGGCCGTGGCGTGGCGCGCGACGATGCCCAGGCCGTGCAGTGGTATCGCAAGGCTGCCGAGCAGGGCGATGCCGTGGCCCAGAACAACCTGGGCCTGATGCTGGCCGAGGGGCGCGGAGCTGCCAAGGACCCCGCGCAGGCCGTGCAGTGGTTCCAGCGCTCGGCCGAGCAAGGTGAAGCGGCCGGCCAGTACAGCCTGGGCGTGATGTATGCCACGGGGCGGGGCGTGGCCGAGGACGTGGCGCAGGCGCTGCGCTGGTTTGTGGCGGCGGCAGGCCAGGGCCATGTCGATGCGCAATTCAATGCCGGCATGCTCTATGCCGAGGGTGGCGTGGTCGATCGCGACATGGCGCAGGCCGCCCGCTGGCTGGAGAAGGCGGCCGAGCAGGGCAATGCCGCAGCCCAGTCCAACCTCGGCGTTCTGTATGCCAATGGCCAGGGCGTGCCCGCCAGCGACGAGCAGGCCGCGCGCTGGCTGGAGCGTGCCGCCCAGCAGGGCGATGCGCTGGCGCAGTCCAATCTCGCCAGCCTTTATGCCTCGGGCAAGGGCGTGGGGCGCAGCCCGTCCCAGGCCTATTTCTGGATGCTGCTGGCGGCGGGCAGGGACAGCTCTCTGGCCGCCAAGCGTGACAGCATGGCACAGCCGCTGAGTGCGGCCGAGCGTGCGCGTACCGAGCGCCAGGCGGCGGCCTGGAAGGCCAAGCCCGCACCCTGAGTCCTGTTGAGCATGCACCAATGAAAAACGCCTCGGAAGAGGCGTTTTTGTTGGGGGCTCAGTGCTGCATCAGCTGAAGAAGCTCTTGAGCCTGTCGGTCCAGCTCTCGCCGCTGGGCGAATGCTTGGCGCCGCCCTTCTTGAGCGATTCCTCCAGCTCGCGCAGCAGCTTGCGCTGGTACTCGGTCAGCTTGACGGGCGTCTCGACCACGATGTGGCAGTACAGGTCGCCGGGATAGCTGGAGCGCACGCCCTTGATGCCCTTGCCGCGCAGGCGGAACTGCTTGCCGGCCTGGGTGCCTTCGGGGATGTCGATGGCCGCCTTGCCCGACAGGGTGGGCACCTCGATCTCGCCGCCGAGCGCCGCCGTGATGAAGCTCACGGGCACGTTGCAGTGCAGGTCGTCGCCGTCGCGCTCGAAGATGTCGTGGTCCTTGATGCGGATCTCGATGTAGAGATCGCCCGCAGGCCCGCCATTCGTGCCGGGCTCGCCATTGCCGGAGGAGCGGATGCGCATGCCGTCGTCGATGCCGGCTGGAATCTTCACTTCCAGTGTCTTCTGGCGCTTGACCTTGCCCTGGCCGCCGCAGCTGGTGCAGGGCTCGGGAATGATCTTGCCCGTGCCCCGGCAATGCGGGCAGGTCTGCTGCACGCTGAAGAAGCCCTGGCGCATCTGCACGCTGCCCATGCCGTTGCAGGTGGTGCAGGTCTTGGCGCTGGTGCCGGGCTTGGCTCCGCTGCCGTGGCAGGTGTCGCAGCCATCCCAGCTGGGGATGCGGATCTGCGCATCCTTGCCGTGGGCGGCTTCCTCCAGCGTGATCTCCATGGCGTAGCTGAGATCGTTGCCGCGGTAGACCTGGCGGCCGCCACCGGCGCCGCCGCGTCTGCCGCCACCCTGGTTGAACATGTCGCCAAAGATGTCGCCAAAGGCTTCGGCAAAGCCACCAAAGCCTTCGGCGCCGCCGCCCATGCCGCGGTTGGGGTCCACGCCTGCATGGCCGTACTGGTCGTAGGCCGCGCGCTTGTTGCTGTCGGAGAGCATCTCGTAGGCCTCCTTGGCCTCCTTGAATTTCTCTTCCGCCCCGCTTGCGGCATCCCCCTGATTGCGGTCAGGGTGGTACTTCATCGCCAGCTTGCGATAAGCCTTCTTGATGTCGTCGTCCGAGGCGTTCTTGGCAACGCCGAGGACCTCGTAAAAATCGCGTTTGGACATGGTGTTTGCTAGCCAGTCAGTGAGAACAGGAACGCCGCGTCAGCCCCTTGGCAGGGCCGAGCGCGGCGGCAAGCGGTCGTCAAGGGACCACGCGCTGGGTTCAGTCCTTCTTGACTTCCTTGACTTCGGCGTCAACGACGTTGTCGTCCGCGGCTGCTGCACCGGCCGAGGCGCCTGCTGCACCGGCCGCTGCGGCGGCGGCTGCTGCCTCGGGGCCGCCGGCTGCCTGCGCATCGGCGTACATCTTCTCGCCGAGCTTCTGGCTGGCCGTCATCAGCGCCGTGGTCTTGGCGTCGATGGCGTCCTTGTCCTCGCCCTTCAGGGCCTCTTCCAGGTCCTTGACGGCGCTCTCGATGGCGGTCTTCTCGCCAGCGTCGAGCTTGTCGCCATGCTCGCCCAGGCTCTTCTTGACGCTGTGCACGGCAGCTTCGCCCTGGTTGCGGGCCTGGACCAGTTCCAGCTTCTTCTTGTCGTCGGCCGCGTTCAGCTCGGCGTCCTTCACCATCTTCTGGATCTCGTCCTCGGACAGGCCCGAGTTCGCCTTGATGGTGATCTTGTTTTCCTTGCCCGAGGCCTTGTCCTTGGCGGACACGTTCAGGATGCCGTTGGCGTCGATGTCAAAGGCCACTTCGATCTGCGGCACGCCGCGCGCTGCGGGCGGAATGCCTTCGAGGTTGAACTCGCCCAGCATCTTGTTGCCCGAAGCCATCTCGCGCTCACCCTGGAACACCTTGATGGTCACGGCCGGCTGGTTGTCGTCGGCCGTCGAGAAGGTCTGCGCGAACTTCGTCGGGATGGTCGTGTTCTTGGTGATCATCTTGGTCATCACGCCACCCAGCGTCTCGATGCCCAGCGACAGCGGCGTCACGTCCAGCAGCAGCACGTCCTTGCGGTCACCCGACAGAACCTGGCCCTGCACGGCGGCGCCCACGGCCACGGCTTCGTCAGGGTTCACGTCCTTGCGGGGTTCCTTGCCGAAGAATTCCTTGACCTTCTCCTGCACCTTGGGCATGCGGGACATGCCGCCGACCAGGATCACGTCATCGATGTCGGACACGGACACGCCTGCGTCCTTGATGGCCGTGCGGCAGGGCGCAATGGTGCGCTCGATCAGGTCTTCGACCAGGCTCTCCAGCTTGGAGCGGGTCAGCTTGATGTTCAGGTGCTTGGGGCCCGAGGCATCGGCCGTGATGTAGGGCAGGTTGATGTCGGTCTGGGCCGAGTTGGACAGTTCGATCTTGGCCTTCTCGGCGGCTTCCTTCAGGCGCTGCAGGGCCAGCACGTCCTTGGCCAGATCAACACCTTGGTCCTTCTTGAACTCGGTGATGATGTAGTCGATGATGCGCTGGTCGAAGTCTTCGCCGCCCAGGAAGGTGTCGCCGTTGGTGGACAGCACTTCGAACTGCTTTTCGCCGTCCACGTCGGCGATTTCGATGATGGACACGTCAAACGTGCCGCCGCCCAGGTCATACACCGCGATCTTGCGGTCGCCCTTGTCGATCTTGTCCAGGCCGAAGGCCAGCGCAGCTGCCGTGGGCTCGTTGATGATGCGCTTGACTTCCAGGCCGGCGATGCGGCCTGCATCCTTGGTGGCCTGGCGCTGGGCGTCGTTGAAGTACGCGGGCACGGTGATCACGGCCTCGGTCACGGGCTCGCCCAGGTAGTCCTCGGCGGTCTTCTTCATCTTGCGCAGCACTTCGGCGGAAATCTGCGGCGGGGCCAGCTTCTGGCCGCGCACTTCCACCCAGGCGTCGCCGTTGTCGGCGCGCGAGATGGTGTAGGGCATCAGGTCGATGTCCTTTTGCACTTCCTTCTCGTCGAACTTGCGGCCGATCAGGCGCTTGGCGGCGTAGATGGTGTTGCGGGGGTTGGTGACGGCCTGGCGCTTGGCCGAGGCGCCGACGAGGATCTCGCCGTCTTCCTGGTAGGCAATGATCGAAGGCGTGGTGCGTGCACCTTCGCTGTTCTCGATCACGCGCGTGGTGTTGCCGTCCATGATGGCCACGCAGCTGTTGGTGGTGCCCAGGTCAATACCGATGATTTTTCCCATTTTGAGTTCTCTCCGCGTTCTGTGAAATGTTTGAATGACTGCTAACTTGTGGCCGGCTCGCGCAGCTTCAAGGGGCTTTGCCCCTTTTTTGTCAGCGCTGCCGTGAGCGCATGCTTACTGGGGCTGGGCCACGGTCACGAGGGCCGGGCGCAGGATACGGTCGGCAATCAGGTAGCCCTTTTGCAGCACCGACACCACGGTATTGGCTTCCTGCTGCGCAGGCACCATGCTGATGGCCTGGTGCAGGTTGGGGTCGAATTTCTCGCCGGCTGCCGGGTTGATGGTCACGACCTTGTTGCGCTCCAGGGCCGAGGTCAGCTGGCGCAGCGTGGCGTCGGCGCCTTCGCGCAATTGCTCCGGCGTGGCCTGCTGGATGGCCAGTGCGGCATCCAGGCTGTCGCAGACGGGCAGCAGGCTTTCGGCAAAGCTTTCGATGCCGAACTTGCGGGCCTTGGAGACTTCATCGTCCGCGCGGCGGCGCACATTCTCTGCCTCGGCCTTGGCGCGCAGGAACTGGTCGGCCAGCTCGGCGCTTTTGGCCTTGAGTTCGGCCAGCTCGGCCTGCAGGCGCTGCAGCTCGTCGGCGGCGCTGGCCGCCATGGCGGCTTCGATTTCTTCCGGGGCTGCGTCTTGAAAGGGGTTGGAGTTTTGTTCGGACATGGTTGGAGACTTCAGCTACAAAACAAAAGGATCGCCGTGCTGGAGGCCAGGCTTGGCGATTGCACGATCTTGAATCGAGATGCGAGCGGATCGGTGTATTTTCAAGGGCTTTGTGCCGGTGCATGCGCACTGCAGGTGCACACGGTGGGGGCAAAAGCCGGGCGAAGGGGCAAAAGCCCCCACACCAATCCGGGGTCTCGGGCAGTGCGCAGTGTACAGATGGAAGAGGGCTGCGCTAGAATCCAATGCTTTGCCTTGCCGCACCGCTACAAGACGCAGTGGGCGGCGTTTTCCCAAAAGGAGTCGATATGCGTCATTACGAAATCGTTTTGTTGATCCACCCGGATCAGAGCGAGCAGGTTCCCGCCATGCTGGAACGCTACAAGGGCATGATCACCGCTGGCGGTGGCAAGGTCCATCGCGAAGAAGACTGGGGTCGTCGCCAACTGGCCTACATGATCAACAAGCTCGCCAAGGCCCACTACCTGTGCCTGAACATCGAAGCCGACCTGGCTGTGATGGCTGAGCTGGAGCATGCCTTCAAGTTCAACGATGCCGTGCTGCGTCACCTGACGGTTCAGAAGAAGAAGGCCGATACGGCTCCTTCCTCGATGATGAAGACCGTCGAGCGTGAAGAGGCCCGCAAGGCCAGCCAGACCGAACAGGCCTGAGCCCAGCCCTTTCAGAACCTGAAGGAGTGGAGAACCACGTTGCACTGACGGCCGCTATCGCAGAGCTTCAAGCACTGCGCTATACGCCGGCAGGGCTGCCAGCCCTTGAACTGCGACTCGAGCATGCGTCGCGGCAGAAAGAGGCAGGAAGCGAGCGCAGCGTGACGGCATCTGTCAAGGCGGTGGCCTTTGGCGCGCTGGCTGAAAAGCTGGCCCGCCAGGCGCTCGGCAGCCAGTGGAAGTTCCAAGGCTTCCTGGCAACGCCCCGCAACGGCAAATTGCTGGTTTTCCACATCCAGGACATTCAACAAAACTAATTTTCAAGAGGTCCAGAAATGGCCACGTTCAAGAAATTCAACAAGGACAAGCGCCCCAAGCGCAACACGCAGTCGCTGCTGTTCAAGCGCAAGCGCTTCTGCCGCTTCACCGTCGCCGGCGTCGAAGAAATCGACTACAAGGATGTGGACACCCTGCGTGACTTCATCGGTGAAAACGGCAAGATCGTGCCCGCACGCCTGACCGGCACGCGCGCCATCTACCAGCGTCAGCTGAACACGGCCATCAAGCGCGCACGCTTCCTGGCTCTGGTTCCTTACTCTGACCAGCACAAGATCTAAGGAATACAACCATGCAAGTCATTCTGCTCGACAAGGTTGTGAACCTCGGTGGCCTCGGCGATATCGTCAAGGTCAAGGACGGCTACGCCCGCAACTTCCTGATCCCCACGGGCGCTGCCCGTCGCGCCACGGCTTCCGCCAAGGCCGAGTTCGAAGCCAAGCGCGTCGAACTGGAAAAGCAAGCGGCTGAAAAGCTGGCTGCTGCCCAGCAACTGGGCGAAAAGCTCAACGGCGTAAACGTCAAGCTGACCCAGAAGGCCGGCGTTGACGGCCGCCTGTTCGGCTCGGTGACAAACGCCGACATCGCCGAAGAACTGACCAAGGCCGGCTTCGCCGTCGCCAAGTCGCAAGTTCGCCTGGTCAACGGTCCCATCAAGACCGTGGGCGACGCCACCGTGGTCGTGGCACTGCACACCGACGTCAGCGTCGAAGTGACGGTGTCGGTCTACGGCGACCACTCCTGATCCGGGGCTTGTCCCGTATCACCAAAAAGCCGCCTTAGGGCGGCTTTTTGCTTTGCCGTGCCAGGGCGATGACGCCGGGTGGCGCGGCCTTTTGCCAGCCGCTACGATGGCGGGCTTATCTCCAGGAATTCCATGTCGTCCGTAATGCCCCCGCTCGATCTCGATGATGCGTTCGCACCGCTGCCCGCTGGCGACCAGCAGGTGGCCCAGTTGCGCGTGCCGCCGCATTCGATGGAGTCCGAGTCCAGCGTGCTGGGCGGCCTGCTGCTGGACAACAACGCCTGGGATCGCGTGGGCGATTTGCTGGTGGACGGGGATTTCTATCGCCACGAGCACAAGCTGATCTACGAGGCCATCGGCAAGCTGATCAATGCCAGCAAGCCGGCCGATGTGATCACGGTCTACGAGCATTTGCAGGGCATGGGCAAGGCCGAGGAAATCGGCGGCCTGCTGTACCTGAACCAGCTGGCGCAGTACGTGCCCAGCGCCACCAACATCCGGCGCTACGCGGAGATCGTGCGCGAGCGCTCCATCCTGCGCAAACTGGTGACCGCCAGCGACGACATCGCCACCAATGCCTTCAATCCGCAGGGCAAGACGGTGGATCGCATCCTGGACGAGGCCGAGCAGAAGATCCTGGCCATCGGCGAGGAGGGGGCGCGCAACAAGCAGGGCTTCCAGTCGCTAGATACGCTGGTGGTGGACCTGCTGGACCGTGTCCAGGAGATGGCCGACAACCCCATGGACGTGACCGGCGTGCCCACGGGTTTCGTCGATCTGGACCGCATGACCAGCGGCCTGCAGGCCGGTGACCTGGTGGTGCTGGCTGCCCGCCCCTCCATGGGCAAGACCTCGTTTGCGGTGAATATCGCCGAGCATGTGGCGCTCAACGAGGGCCTGCCGGTCGCCATTTTCTCCATGGAAATGGGCGCGGCCCAGCTGGCGGTTCGTATCGTCGGCTCCATCGGTCGCGTCAACCAGGGCAATCTGCGCACGGGCAAGCTCAACGACGACGAGTGGCCGCGCCTGACGGAGGCCATCGAGCGGCTTCGCACGGTATCCCTGCACATCGACGAGACGCCGGGCCTGTCCCCCACGGAACTGCGCGCCAATGCGCGGCGCCTGGCGCGCACCTGCGGCAAGCTGGGCCTGATCGTGGTGGACTATCTGCAGCTGATGAGCGGCTCGGGCTCGGCCGCCAGTTCCGACAACCGCGCGACCGAGCTGGGCGAGATTTCGCGGGGCCTGAAAATGCTGGCCAAGGAACTGCAGTGCCCGGTGATTGCCCTGTCCCAGCTCAACCGCTCGGTGGAGCAACGCACCGACAAGCGTCCCATGATGTCCGACCTGCGCGAATCGGGCGCCATCGAGCAAGATGCCGACATCATCATGTTCATCTACCGTGATGACTACTACAACAAGGACAGCAAGGAGCCCAATATTGCCGAAGTCATCATCGGCAAGCAGCGTAACGGTCCCACGGGGACGGTGAAGGTGTTCTTTCAGAAGAACCAGACGCGCTTCGAGAACCTGGCCGTGGGCTACGGTGGCGGCGACGAGTACTGACCGGTATACCCAGGCTTTGTGCCGGCAATGAAAAACGGCCCCGAGGGGCCGTTTGCTTTGGGTGGTCGGCGATCTACATGCGCCAGACCTGGATCAGCAGGCCCGCCACGCAGACGCCGAGGATGGCGCAGGCCCAGGCCAACCGCTGGGCGCCCGTGCGCAGCGCGCCCACGGTGGCCACGATCTGGGCGTTCTGCTCCGCAAGCTTTTCGATCAACTCCAGCGACTGGCGCTGGGATTGTTCCAGTTGCACGATGCGTGCGTCCTGGGCCTGGATCAGCTGCAGCGCCTGTTCGCCAGCCGAGCGCGGCGGTGCCAGCGGCTCGACGGCCGCAGGCTGCTGTGCATCGATCTCCTGCGCAGCGTCCTTCTTGCGCAGCAGGTTCTTGGCGGCCTTGACGACCTGGGGCGTGGCCTCGATGACATCGCCCCAGGGCACCAGCTTCAACGCGGTGATCCAGCTGATCGCCATGGCTCAGAGCACCTCGCTGGCGAAGTCTGCCAGGCGCGAACGCTCGCCGCGCGCCAGCGTGATGTGGCCGCTGTGCGGCCAGCCCTTGAAGCGGTCCACGGCGTAGGTCAGGCCCGAGGAGCCTTCGGTCAGGTAGGGTGTATCGATCTGCGCCAGATTGCCCATGCAGATGATCTTGGTGCCGGGGCCGGCGCGCGTGATCAGGGTCTTCATCTGCTTGGGTGTCAGGTTCTGGGCCTCGTCAATGATGACGTACTTGTTCAGGAAGGTTCGGCCGCGCATGAAGTTCATGCTCTTGATCTTGATGCGGCTGCGGATCAGCTCATTGGTGGCCGCGCGGCCCCATTCGCCGGCATTGCCGCCATCGCCCTTGGCCAGGAATTCGAGGTTGTCGTCGAGGGCTCCCATCCAGGGGCCCATCTTCTCTTCCTCGGTGCCGGGCAGAAAGCCGATGTCCTCGCCCACGCTGACCGTGGCGCGCGTCATGATGATCTCGGTGTAGCGGCGATCGTCCAGCACCTGGGACAGGCCGGCGGCCAGGGCCAGCAGGGTCTTGCCCGTGCCGGCCGTGCCGGTCAGCGTGACCAGGTCGATGTCCGGGTTCATCAGCAGGTTCATCGCGAAGTTCTGTTCGCGGTTGCGCGCCGTGACGCCCCAGACGGCGTACTTGGGGTTGCCGAAGTCCTTGAGCGTCTTGAGCACGGCCGTCTTGTCGCGGATCTCGGTCACGCGCATGAACAGGCTGGGCTCGCCCGGCGCCTCGTGGTAGACGAACTGGTTGATCATCAGCTGGTCGACGATGGCGCCGCTGATGCGGTAGTAGGTGATGGCGCCTTCCTGCCAGCTCTCTACGTTCTTGCCGGCCTTGGCCCAGAAGTCCTGGGGCAGGGCCAGGGCGCCTGCGTACAGCAGGTCGCCGTCGTCCAGTACCTTGTCGTTCTGGTAGTCCTCGGCCGCCAGCCCCAGCGCGCGTGCCTTGACGCGCATGTTGATGTCCTTGGACACCAGCACGACTTCGCGTTCGCTGAACTTCTTGCGCAGCGCGGCGACCACGCCCAGGATCTGGTTGTCCGCCTTGCCCTGGGGCAGGCTGTCGGGCAGCGAGGTCTCCAGCGGTTCGGTCTGGAAATACAGCATGCCGGTGGCGCTGCGCTGGCCCGTGGCATTCAGCGGCAGGCCCTTGTCCAGCGTCTCGGAGGGCTGGGAGGCGACCAGCGAATCCAGCGTGCGGCTGACCTGGCGGCCGTTGCGCGCCACTTCGGTCATGCCCTTCTTGTGGCCGTCGAGTTCTTCCAGCACCACCATGGGCAGGAAGATGTCGTGTTCCTCGAAGCGGAACAGGCTGGTCGGGTCGTGCAGCAGCACGTTGGTGTCGAGCACGAACAGCGTCTTCGGTCCCGTGCGCGCACGGCGTGGACGAACCGGTGCTGCCAGCAGTGCTGCCGGCTTCGCGTCTGTGGACGACTTGTTGGCCGAGCGGGTGCTGGACGGCGCTGCCGTTGCGGTGGAATTGTCGGTTGCGCGGCGCTGCCGGCTGGACGGGGCTGCAGTCGTGGCCGCAGGAGCTGGTGCCGGTGATGCGGGCTTGGCATTGCGGCCGCGCGCCGGTGCCGGCTTTGCGGCTGTGGCGGTGTTGTTGGAGGCGGGAGCTGGCTTGCGCTTGCGTGGCGCGGCGGCAGCTGCGGCCTCGGCTGCATCGGGAAGATCGTCAGCGGGCAGGGGGTCTGCGTGCTGGGCACCGCGCACGGGAAGAAAGGCTTCGGGGGAGAGCTTGGCGGCACGGCGGCCGGGTGCGGGGGGCAGGGGCATAGTGGACGAACCGTTCCTCAACAGGGATCAAAAAGCACAAAGCCGCCTGGAAACCGAGGCGGCTTTGGTGGGGTGACAGGGAAAAGCGTCTTTGCTAAGAGGCATCGTCCCATTATGCATAGGCCGATGGCCTGAATATGTCGGCCGGCGCTTTGTCGCCTGTCAGATTGTTGCTATCAGGCGGCCTGCTTCAGTGCCTTCAGGGTCTTGACAGCCTTGAGCACCTCGTCAACGTGGCCGGGGACCTTCAGGCCGCGCCATTCCTGCACCAGCAGGCCATCGGTGCCCACCAGGAAGGTGGAGCGCTCGATGCCCTTCACCTTCTTGCCGTACATGATCTTGTTCTTGACCACGCCGAACATGTGGCACATCTTTTCTTCCGTATCGGCGATGAGCTCGAACGGCAGTTCCAGCTTTTCCTTGAAGTCGTCGTGCGACTTCATGTTGTCGCGCGAGACGCCAAACACGGTGGCACCAGCTTTCACGAAGTCCTTGTACTTGTCGCGGAACTGCATGGCTTCAGTGGTGCAGCCAGGCGTATTGTCCTTTGGGTAGAAATACAGGATCAGAATCTGGCCCGTATGGGAGGTGTTGGTCACCTTGATCCCGCCGGTAGCGTTGGCTTCAAATTCGGGAAGGGGTTTGTTGACAACGATCGCCATGCGCTTATATCTCTCGGGTGTAGTCGTTGAAATGCCGAGGGCCGTGTTTGTGTTTTTGCTTTTATCGGAAATGCCCCCAACCGCAACCTGCAATTTTACCCTGAAAACGGGATTTCACCCAATCAGGGGGGCAGGAGTCTACTCCAAGAGTAGGGCCGCGACGACGTTACGGCCTTCGCTGGCAAGGATGTTGTAGGTGCGACACGCGGCCTGCGTGTCCATGCTTTCCAGTCCTATGCGCCGGGCCATGAGGGGGCGCAGCCAGGCGGCCGGTGGGAAGCGGTTGCGTTGGCCGCTGCCCAGGATGATGACCTCGGCATCCAGCTGGGACAGGGCCTCGAAATGCTCGGGCGTCAGGTCTTCGAAGCGGGCACAGTCCCAGGCCTGGCGCAGGCCTTTGGCGCCGACAAGCAGGCTGTGTTCGAACTTTTCCCGGTCCACGGCGACCCAGCCGGGGCCATAGCCCGTGATGCTCTGTGCTTCGGATTTGTCGGCGTGGAATTTCATGGATGAGGGTGGCGCGGTCTGCGCGATGGGGTTGGCCGCCACATGGGGCGGGGCCAGGGCGATGCTGCAATGCGGAACTGTGGTCAAATTATAGGTTTCACCAGGGTGCATGGGGCACTTTGGCGTGCATGAAGGCCGCAAGCCCGCGCCGGCCACTTTCATATTCTCAGCATGAAAACCGTTCTCAAATCCGCAAAACTAGCCAACGTCTGTTATGACATCCGCGGGCCCATCATGGACGCGGCGAAGAAGATGGAAGAGGACGGGCAGAAGATCATCAAGCTCAATATCGGCAACCTGGCCGTGTTCGGCTTCGATGCCCCCGAGGAAGTGCAGCAGGACATGATCCGCAACCTGCCCAATTCGGCAGGCTACTCGGACAGCAAGGGCATCTTCGCGGCGCGCAAGGCCGTGATGCACGAGACCCAGCGCCAGGGCATCCTGGGCGTGACGCTGGACGATATCTACCTGGGCAATGGCGCATCCGAGCTGATCAGCCTGGCCACGAACGCGCTGCTGGACGACGGCGACGAGATGCTGCTGCCGGCGCCCGACTATCCGCTGTGGACCGCCGTCACCAGCCTGTCGGGCGGCACGCCCGTGCACTATATGTGCGACGAGTCCAACGGCTGGATGCCCGACCTGGACGACATCCGCGCCAAGATCACGCCGCGCACCAAGGGCATCGTCGTCATCAATCCCAACAACCCGACGGGCGCCCTGTACAGCAAGCAGCTGCTGCAAAGCATCGTGGCGCTGGCCCGCGAGCATGGCCTGGTGATCTTTGCCGACGAGGTCTATGACAAGGTGCTGTACGACGACGTGGTGCACACGCCGCTGGCCAGCCTGTCCACCGATGTGCTGACGCTGACCTTCAACTCGCTGTCCAAGGCCTATCGCAGCTGCGGCTACCGCGCCGGCTGGATGGTGGTCTCGGGCGACAAGAAAGCGGCCCGGGACTATATCGAGGGCCTGAACATGCTCTCCAACATGCGCCTGTGTGCCAATGTGCCTGGCCAATGGGCCGTGCAGACGGCGCTGGGCGGCCACCAGAGCATCGACGAGCTGGTGCAGGAGGGCGGCCGGCTGCGCGTGCAGCGCGACCTGGCCCACAAGCTGATCACCGAAATCCCCGGCGTGAGCTGCGTCAAGCCGCAAGCCGCGCTGTACATGTTCCCGCGCCTGGACCCCGAGATCTACCCGATCAAGGATGACCAGGCGTTCTTCCTGGAAGTGCTGCAAGAGACCAAGGTCATGCTGGTGCAGGGAACAGGCTTCAACTGGCCGCACCCGGACCATTTCCGCATCGTCTTCCTGCCGCACGACACCGACCTGCGCGAGGCCATCCGCCGTCTCGCAGTGTTCCTCGAGAAATACCGCAAGCGCCACGGCACGGACCGCGGCTGAGCTGTGCGGGCCGGTGGAGGAGAGGGCCTTCCGCCGGCCATTGCTTTTTACCGGCTGCCGGCGCGCACCCTCTGGGCGCCGCAGCGTTTTTTGACTGGCAAGTAGTTTATGAAACCGATCCAAGTAGGCCTTCTGGGCATTGGCACCGTGGGCAGCGGCACCTTCAACGTGCTGCAGCGCAATCAGGAAGAGATCCGCCGCCGCGCGGGCCGCGGTATTGAGATTGCCATGGTGGCCGACCTGGATACGGAACGCGCCCGCTCCGTCGTGGGCGACACGGCCAAGGTGGTCGGCGATGCGCGCGAGATCATCGCCAACCCCGAGATCGACGTGGTGATCGAGCTGATCGGCGGCTACGGCATTGCCAAGGCCCTGGTGCTGGAGGCCATTGCCGCCGGCAAGCATGTGGTCACGGCCAACAAGGCCCTGCTGGCCGTGCATGGCAGTGAAATCTTCAAGGCCGCTGCCGAGAAGGGCGTGATGGTGGCCTACGAAGCGGCCGTGGCCGGTGGCATCCCCATCATCAAGGCGCTGCGCGAAGGCTTGACGGCCAACCAGATCCAGTGGGTGGCCGGCATCATCAACGGCACGACCAACTTCATCCTGTCCGAGATGCGCGACAAGGGCCTGGACTTCGACGTGGTGCTCAAGGAAGCCCAGCGCCTGGGCTATGCCGAAGCCGATCCGACCTTCGACATCGAAGGCGTGGACGCCGCCCACAAGGTCACGCTGATGAGCGCCATCGCCTTCGGTATTCCCGTGCAGTTCGACAAGGCCCATGTGGAAGGCATCACCAAGCTGTCTGCGGCCGACATCAGGTACGCCGAGCAACTGGGCTACCGCATCAAGCTGCTGGGCATCACCAAGCGCACGGACAAGGGCATCGAGTTGCGCGTGCACCCCAGCCTGGTGCCGACCAAGCGCCTGATCGCCAATGTGGAAGGCGCGATGAATGCCGTCGTCGTCCATGGCGACGCCGTGGGCACCACGCTGTACTACGGCAAGGGCGCGGGCTCCGAGCCCACGGCCAGCGCCGTGATCGCCGATCTGGTGGACATCGCCCGCCTGCATACGGCCGACCCCGAGCATCGCGTGCCTCCGCTGGCCTTCCAGTCGAACACGCTGGTCGCCGCAGGTGGCGAACTGCCCGTGCTGCCCATGAGCGAGGTGGTCACCAGCTACTACCTGCGCATCCGCGTGGCCGACGAAGCCGGTGTGCTGGCCAAGATCACCAGCATCCTCGCGGGCATGGGCATCAGCATCGACGCCCTGCTGCAGCGAGAGGCCGGCGAAGTGAGCGGCGACAGCGAAGGCAGCCAGGGCGTGCCGCAGACCGACCTGATCATCCTGACCCATGCCACGCGCGAAGGCGATATGGACACGGCCCTGGCCCAGATCCAGCAACTGCCCACGGTGCTGGCCCCTATCAACCGCATCCGCAAGGAAGAGTTGAACTGATAGGCTCCCCCTGAGGCGCTGCGCGCCTTCCCCCTCTCTGCTCGCTTCGCGAGGGAGGGGGACGACGCCCTCGCTGCGGGGCGGCCCTTGCTCGGCGTCCCCGGCTTGGGCCACGCCGGTTTCATGCGCAGCGCCTTGAGGCCACTGACAAGGAATTCAAATGTTGTACCTTTCCACGCGCGGCCACGCGGACCGCAAGCGCTTTTGCGACATCCTGCTCGAGGGCCTGGCGCCCGATGGCGGGCTGTACCTGCCCGAGCACTATCCGCAGATCGATGCCGCCCGACTGGGCGAGCTGCGCAGCATCTACCAGGAGCAGGGCTACGCTGCCCTGGCCTTCGAGATCCTGAGCCTGTACATCGATGACATCCCGGCCGAGGATCTGCGCGCCCTGTGCGCCAGGACCTATACGCAGCAGGTGTTCGGCACGGCCGAGATCACGCCGCTGCGCCCGCTGGAAGACGGCCTGTGGCTCGAGGCCCTGTCCAACGGCCCCACGTTGGCCTTCAAGGACATGGCCATGCAGCTGCTGGGCAACCTGTTCGAGTACGAACTGGGCCGCCGTGGCGAGGAACTCAACATCCTGGGGGCCACCAGTGGCGATACCGGCAGCGCGGCCGAGTACGCCATGCGCGGCAAAAAGGGCGTGCGCGTGTTCATGACCAGCCCGCGCGGCCGCATGAGCCCCTTCCAGCAGGCCCAGATGTTCAGCCTGCAGGACGCCAACATCCACAACATCGCCATCGAGGGCGTGTTCGACGACTGCCAGGACATCGTCAAGGCCGTCTCCAACGACCACGCCTTCAAGGCGAAGTACAAGATCGGCACGGTCAACTCGATCAACTGGGCCCGCCTGCTGGCCCAGGTCGTCTACTACTTCGCCGGCTACCTGCAGGCCACGCAGAGCAATGACCAGAAGGTCAGCTTCACGGTGCCCAGCGGCAACTTCGGCAACATCTGCGCCGGCCACGTGGCGCGCCAGATGGGCCTGCCGATAGCGCGCCTGGTGGTGGCGACCAACGAGAACGACGTGCTCGACGAGTTCTTCCGCACGGGCGCCTACGTGGTGCGCGGCAGCGAGCACACCTACGAGACATCGAGCCCTTCGATGGACATCTCCAAGGCCAGCAACTTCGAACGCTTCGTGTTCGACCTGCTGGGCCGCGATGGCCAGGCCACGCGCGAATTGTTCGCCGAGGGCGTGGCACGCCAGGGCCGCTTCGACCTGGGCGGCAACCCGCTGTTCCAGGAAGCTGCTGCCCGCTACGGCTTTGTCAGCGGCAAGAGCACGCATGCCGACCGCCTGGCCACCATCCGCGATACCTTCGAGCGCTTCGGCACCATGATCGACACGCACACGGCCGACGGCGTCAAGGTGGCGCGCGAGCAGCTGCAGGCCGGCGTGCCCATGATCGTGCTGGAGACGGCACTGCCCATCAAGTTCGCCGCCACCATCGAGGAGGCGCTGGGCCGCCTGCCCGATCGCCCGGCCAAGTTCGAAGGCATCGAGGACCTGCCCAAGCGCGTGACCGACTTGCCGGCCGACGCCGAGCAGGTCAAGGCGTATATCGCCCGGCATTGCGACTGATGCCGCAGCCGGGCTGTCCAAAGGTCCGCAGCAGGAGTGCATGGCGATGAAGGTCATCGGCTTCGCCGGCTACTCCGGCTCGGGCAAGACCAGCCTGGTGGAGCCCCTGATCACGCTGATGCGTGCGCAGGGGCTCAGCGTTTCGGTGGTCAAGCATGCCCACCACCATTTCGATGTCGATCACGAGGGCAAGGACAGCTGGCGCCACCGCAAGGCGGGCGCCTATGAAGTGGTGCTGGCCTCGGATCGCCGTCTGGCGCTGATGCGCGAATTCCCCCGTCCCGCGGAGCTGTCGGTGCATGACATGCTGGCCGAACTCGATCCGCGCGTGGATTGGGTGCTGGTCGAAGGCTTCAAGCACGCCGACCTGCCCAAGATAGAGATCTGGCGCGACCAGCCCGAGCGCGCCAGCGCCGGCAAGACCCAGGCGCCCCTGTATCCGCACGACCCCCATGTGCTGGCGATTGCCACCGACGCACCGCAGCGCCTGCCAGAGCCGCCGCGCCAGCCCGTGCTCGATCTCAATGCGCCAGGGCAGATACTGCAATGGCTGCTGGAGCATGCGCAGCAACTGCACTACCGTGCCCCAGGCCTCTCTTGAAATTAGGAAAACACCATGCGAGCCCCGCTCAAGCCCCTTGACGAAGCGCTGGCCGAATTGCTGGCCCAGGCACTGCCGCTGGCCGGCGATGACACCGTGGACAGCTTCGATGCCGATGGCCGTGTGCTGCTGGCCGATGCCGTCTCTCCGCTGCAAGTGCCGCCCCAGGACAACAGCGCCATGGACGGCTACGCCGTGCGCAGCGCCGAATGCACGCAGGGCAATGCCGAGCTGCCCGTCTCGCAGCGCATCCCCGCAGGCGCCGTGGGCCAGCCGCTGGCCGTGGGCACGGTGGCGCGCATCTTCACGGGCGCTCCGGTGCCCGAAGGTGCCGATGCCATCGTCATGCAGGAAGACTGCGAAGTCCTGGAAGACGGCCGCGTGCGCATCAATGCGCGGCCCGAGGCCGGGCAATGGATACGCCGCTCTGGCGAAGACATCCGGCGCGGCGCCACCGTCATCGCGGCCGGCACGCGCCTGTCGCCGGCCGAGCTGGGCCTGGCCGCCAGCATCGGCCTGGCCTCTTTGCGCGTGGCACGCAAGCCGCGCGTGGCCCTGTTCTCCACAGGCGACGAGCTGGTCATGCCGGGCACCGTGGCGCCCGAGCAGATGCCGCCCGGCAGCATCTACAACAGCAACCGATTCTTCCTTCGCGCCCTGCTGCAGCGCATGGGCTGCGAGGTCACCGACTTCGGCATCGTCCCCGACCGGCGCGAAGCCACTGTGGATGCTTTGCGCGAGGCGGCCCGCGCGCATGACCTGATCCTGACCAGCGGCGGGGTCTCTGTCGGCGAAGAGGACCATGTCAAGCCCGCCGTGCAGGCGCTGGGCCAGCTCGACCTCTGGCAGATCGCCGTCAAGCCCGGCAAGCCCTTTGCCTATGGCCGCGTGAACCGCGAGGGCGAAGGCTTTGCCCACTTCATCGGCCTGCCCGGCAACCCGGTCTCCAGCTTCGTCACCTTCCTTTTGCTGGTGCGCCCCTTCGTGCAGCGCCTGCAGGGCGTGCAGCAGGCGCTGCCGCGCTCGGTCGAGGTGCGCGCCGACTTCCATTGGCCGCGCGGGGACAAGCGCCGCGAATTCCTGCGCGTGCGCTACAACGACAGCGGCGGGCTGGAGCTGTTCCGCAACCAGAGTTCTGGCGTGCTGACCTCGGCGGCCTGGGGCGATGGCGTGGTGGACAATCCGCCAGGCCAGGCCATTGCGCCGGGCGACAGGGTGCGCTTCATCGCCTTTTCGGAGCTGTTGTCATGAGCCAGGCCATCACCATCACCGTGCGCTATTTCGCCTCCATCCGCGAAGCCCTGGGCACGGGCAGCGAAACCTTGTCCACCGAGGCCGCCACCGTGGGCGCCCTGCGCGACGGGCTGATTGCGCGAGGTGGCGCCGCCGCTCAAGCGCTGGCTCCGGGCAAGGCCGTGCGCATGGCGCTGAACCAGGCCCTGTGCGAGGGCAGCGCAGCCCTGCGCCAGGGCGACGAAGTGGCTTTCTTCCCCCCGGTGACCGGAGGCTGAACGGCATGACCACCGACAAGCCCGTGGACCAGGCGATCAGCGCACGCACGCGCAAGGCCCTGTCCGAAGCCAAGGCGCGTGGCGTGCAACTGGGCCGCGCAGGTGCAGACAACCTGCGCGCTACCGTGGAAAAGCGCAAATCCACGGCCGATGCCTTCGCCCAGCAGCATGAGGCGCTGTTCGCCGAACTGCAGGCGCGCGGTCTGACGCACCGCGCCATGGCCGCCGAACTCAATGCGCGCGGCATTGCCGCGGCCCGGGGCGGCGAGTGGACGCACGGTCAGGTGCAACGCATCCTGAACCGCTATGCCGACCTGCGCCCGGCAACACCGTCAGCAGACGACAGCAGCGGCAGCTGAATCCCGGCCAGCCGCTGCGCCAGCGCGGCCGATGCCGGCTGCATGGGCGCCCGCAGCGTTGCCCGCATTCGGCCCTGCTGCGCCAGCAAGGCCTTGATGGGTGCGGGATTGGGCTCGGCAAAGCAGGCGGCGATGTGCGGCTGCAGCGGCTGCCACAGTGCACGTGCAGCGGGCAGGTCGCCGCGCTCCAGGCACTGCATCAACGCGACGAAGTGCCCTGTATGCGCGTGCGCGCTGGCAGCAATCGCTCCCGCACCGCCCAGGGCCAGCGTGGAAAAGATCTGCGCGTCTTCGCCGGCCAGCACCTGCAACTGCCCATCGGCGATCAGTGCCTGGGTCTTGGCGGCATCGCCCCCGCAATCCTTGATGGCCACGATGCGCTCATGGGCGGCCAGCGCGCGCAGCGTGGCCAGCTCCAGCACCACGCCGGTGCGGTAGGGAATGTCGTAGACGATGACCGGATGGACGCTGCGCTCGGCAATCGCCGTGAACCACTGCAGCAGGCCCGCCTGCGACGGGCGTATGTAATGCGGCGCGGGCACCAGAATGCCGGCCAGCGGCAGGGCGTTCAGTGCCTGAACGCGGGCCAGCGCATGCCCCAGGTGGCAGTCCGAAACGCCGATGACCACGGGCATGCCCTGGGCCGCTGAGAGGATGGTGGACAGGGCGGCATCGTGCTCCGCTTCGCTCAGCGCGGCGGCCTCGGCGGTCGAGCCGCAGGCCACGTAGCCGGCGATGCCGGTGGCGTTGTAGTGCTGCACCAGGGCGCGCAGCGCCCCGTGGTCCACCGCCGCCTCATCTCCAGCTCCAGGAAGAAAGGGCGTGACCAGCGGAAGCCACAGCCCCTGGAACCGGGCTTGCGGCGAGGTGGTGGAAGGCAAAGACATGGAAGATCCCTTCGGGTGATTCAAACAATGAACGACCGGACGCAGCCACCGGCCAGACCGAGGGCGGAAAGGCAGGCGCCTGAAGGGATGCGGGAAGGGGAGATGGAGGCTGCCGGGCCGGTTCCGTCGCTCATCTGGACGGAACCTCAGCTCCGGTCAGACGAGCTGGGGTTTGCAGGCTTTGCCCAGGCACAGGCGCACGGCATCACCGTGGCATGTGGGGAAGGCAAAGATTGCAGGCATGGCGCGCAGTGTAGCGCGCCTGAGGGTGGCCTTCAGGCTGCGCCTTCGGCGCCGGTAGGGGTTGATGCATCGTGCAGCAGCGGTGCCTGCCACTCCAGCAGCTCGGCCAGGCGCTGCACGATCCAGCGCGCCTCGCCAGGGCTGACGATGGAGCCCTCGGCCGCCAGGCCGGCGTGCATGCCCAGCAGCACGCCTTGCTCCGAGGAATTGCCGGAGTGATAGAGCGTCTGCGCCTGCTCGACCAGGTGGCTGGCCAGGTCCTCGCACAGTTCATAACGCCCGACCACGTCTGCAATCGATGCCTTGAGCCGGCCGTGCCGGTCGGCATACAGGGCGGCAAAGCTCGGCGGCGGCTGTATCTGGCTGGTCTCGTCCATGGCGCGCCTCAATCGGGTTCGAACAGGCGCTCGAAGCGTGCAAGGTCCTCGGCCAGCTCGCAGCTCACGAGCTGGCCCATCTTGCCGTCGGCCAGGCGGTGGGCTGCGAACAGCGTGGCCTTGCCGCGAAAGTTGTAGTCGGGCAGATGGATGATGGTGTAGGGATGGGACACGAACAGCTGGTGCTCGTAGACCACGCGCTGCTCGTTGCGCGGCGACGGGTAGAGCGTGTATTCGGGGGTGGTGATCGTGAGTGTGGCCATGCATGGCCCGCTGCAGCAAAAGGCAGGCGGCGGGGGAGGGCAATGCTACCGCGTTCGCCAGTCCCTGGTGCGCCCTGGTGCGTCGCCGCCCTGCGACAATGCGGGCATGCAAGCAGCCCGTGTATCCATCCAGACCGAGGATTTCGACGTATCGGCCGAACTCGCCGCCCTGCGCGGCGGCGACGCGCGCGTGGGCGCGGTCTGCAGCTTCATCGGCACGGTGCGTGACCGCAACGAGGGCGCCGCCGTGGCCAGTATGGAGCTGGAGCACTACCCGGGCATGACCGAGAAATCCATCGAGGCCATCATCGACGAGGCAATCCAACGCTTCGGCATCCATGGCGCGCGCGTCATCCACCGCATCGGCCCGCTGCAGCCCCAGGACCAGATCGTGCTCGTGGCCGTCACCGCATCGCACCGGGGCATGGCCTTCCAGGCCTGCGAATACATCATGGACTACCTCAAGTCGCTGGCGCCTTTCTGGAAGAAGGAGCAAACGCCCGAGGGCGCGCGCTGGGTGGATGCACGCGTCAGCGACGAAGAGGCGCTGGCGCGCTGGCGCCAGTGAGCTGACGCTTCAGGCCTTGCGCAGTGCGGCCCCCCGCAACCATTGCGGCGGGCGGAACACCAGCAGGTTCCCGAACATCACCAGCAGCAGCCCGCCCACGGCCAGCGGCGTCCAGACATAGCCCTCGAACAGGGCCGAGATGCTGAGCGCAACAATGGGGAACAGCACCGTCGCATAGGCCGCCTTCTCCGGGCCCAGCCGGCCCACCAGGGTCAGGTAGGCCGTGAACGCAATCACCGAGCCTGGAATGGCCAGGTACAGCCAGGAGCCCACATAGGTCCAGCCGGTATCGAAGCGCCAGGGCAGGCCCGCCACCAGCGCATAGCCGGACAGCAGCAGCGTGCCGGCCAGCATGCCCCAGGCATTGGTCTGTGCGGGCCGCCAGCCCATGGACTGCAGCGAGGCAGACAGCATGTTCCCGCAGGAAAAGCACAGCGTGCCCAGCACCGCCCAGGCCAGGCCAGGCAAGCTGGCATGCCGGCCTGCGCGCAGCTCGGGCCAGAACAGCGCCACCAGGCCTGCAAGGCCGAAGAGGCTGCCGGCCAGCACATGGGGCGCCAGCCTGCGGCCGTGGATGATGCGCGCCAGCAGCGCGTTCCAGAGATTGGCGCTGGAGAACACCACGGCGGCCAGGCCGCTGGCCAGCGTTTCGCTGGCATGCATGAAGCACACGAAGTTGAAGCTGAACAGGCACAGGCCCTGGGCCAGCACGCGCGGCAGCGCCGGGCCGCGTGGCACGCGCAGCTGGCGCGACCAGGCCAGCCAGGCGAACATCAGCGCGGCGGCCAGCGCAAAGCGGTAGGCAATGGACAGCTCCACGGGCACAGTGCCCAGCTGCAGCTTCAAGGCGATCCAGGTCGAACCCCAGATCAGCACGACCAGGGCATAGAGGGTGGCAGTCATGGCCGGTGATGATCGCGCCGCAGGCTGGGCGGGCATGGCAGATTCCTGCGGTTTGATGGCCTGGCGGCGTGCGTCGGTATGGCTGCGGGACCACAATCGCTGCCATGACGCCCACGCCGCTGCCCGAGCTGCCCTCCAGCCACCTGTGCCAGGTGCTGTCACGCTCCAAGGCCCGGCTGCAGCGGCGCGTGCGCCTGAGCGAGGGGGTGGAGCTGGCCGTCTGGGCCAATGTGGACGACGAGGTGCGCTATTGCCAGCCGGGCCACCACACGCTGTCGGTCTACCTGGCCGGCGGCGAGGGCTCGCAGCTCAAGGCGCGGCCCGAGGCCATGGGGGCGCCGGGGCGCATCTGCATCTTCACGCCAGAGGACGAATCGCACTGGCTGGTGCGCTCGCCCGTGCAGTTCCTGCACCTGTATGTGTCCGACCTGGCCTGGGCAGGGCGCGTGGTCCGCATGCTGGATGCCGAGCCCCGCTCGCGCACCTTGCGTGCGCAGATCTACGGGGACGATCAGGCCTTCCACGCCGGTGCCCGTGCGCTGATGCAGCTGGACTGGCAGGACCCGCAGCAGCAACTGGCGGCCGATGCCATCGGCCAGCAGCTGGTGGACCGGCTGGTGCTGCAGTCCGCCACGCCGCGCCAGCTGCAGGCGCTGCAGCGGCCGCTGGGCGGGCTTTCTGCGGCCATGCGGCGCAGGGTGCTGGCCCATGTCGAGGCGCATCTGCATGACTCCAAGGCCGTGTCGCTGCCGGCACTGGCGAGACAGGCCTGCCTCTCCGAATTCCATTTCGCACGCATGTTCCGCCAGAGCATGGGCTGCACGGTGCACGAATGGGTGCTGCAGCAGCGCCTGGCCCGGGCACGGCGCGCCCTGGCTGCGCGCAACGTGCCGCCGCTGGCCGAGGTGGCGCTGGATTGCGGTTTTTCCAGCGCCAGCCACCTGGTGCGCAGCTTCCGGGCGCATTTGGGCGTTACGCCTACGCAGTTCTCGATCTTTCAGCGCAATGCTTGAGAAGGATGGCCGGCCTCACCGGCCTTGATCTGGCGCAAGCTTGTGTCCTTGCAGGCCGGGCATGGCTTGAAATTCGCCCTGCCGGTATCAGATAAATCGCAATGACCCTGTTTCAGGAGCGAAAAGAAACACCATGCGAATCGACAAACTGACAACCAAGTTCCAGGAAGCCCTGGCCGACGCGCAAACGCTGGCCCTGGGCGGTGACCAATCCAATATCGAACCCCTGCACCTGCTCGTGGCGCTGCTGCGCCAGGACGATGGTCCGCGCTCGCTCTTGCAGCGTGCCGGCGCCAACGTGGGCCAGCTGCAGGCCGCGGCCGAGAAGGCCCTGGCGGATCTGCCGCGCGTGCAGCACCAGGACCAGGTGCAGGTCGGCTCCGAGCTGGGCCGGCTGCTGCAGGCGACCGAGAAGGAAGCCCTCAAGCGTGGCGACCAGTTCATTGCCAGCGAGCTGTTCCTGCTGGCGTTGACCGACAGCAGCGGCTCGTCCACGCGCGCAGGCCAACTGCTCAAGGAAAGCGGCGTGACGCGCTCCAGCCTGGAGTCGGCCATCAACGCCGTGCGCGGCGGCCAGACCATGGACAGCGCCGAGGGCGAAGGCCAGCGCGAGGCCCTCAAGAAATACACCATGGACCTGACCGAGCGCGCGCGCATCGGCAAGCTCGACCCGGTGATCGGGCGCGACGACGAAATCCGCCGTTCCATCCAGGTGCTGCAGCGCCGCAGCAAGAACAATCCCGTGCTCATCGGCGAGCCCGGCGTGGGCAAGACCGCCATTGTCGAGGGCCTTGCCCAGCGCATCGTGGCCGGCGAGGTGCCCGAAAGCCTCAAGAACAAGCGCGTGCTGTCGCTGGACATGGCGGGCCTGCTGGCCGGCGCCAAATACCGTGGCGACTTCGAGGAACGCCTGAAGTCCGTGCTCAAGGAAGTGGCCCAGGAAGAGGGCCGCATCATCCTGTTCATCGACGAGATCCACACCATGGTCGGCGCCGGTAAGGCCGACGGCGCCATGGACGCGGGCAACATGCTCAAGCCGGCCCTGGCGCGCGGCGAGCTGCACTGCATCGGTGCGACCACGCTCGATGAATACCGCAAGTACATCGAAAAGGATGCGGCACTGGAGCGGCGCTTCCAGAAGGTGCTGGTCGAAGAGCCTTCCGTGGAGGACACCATCGCCATCCTGCGCGGACTGCAGGTGCGCTACGAGGCCCACCATGGCGTGGACATCACCGACCCGGCCATCGTGGCTGCGGCCGAGCTGAGCCACCGCTACATCACCGACCGCTTCCTGCCCGACAAGGCCATCGACCTGATCGACGAGGCTGCGGCCAAGATCAAGATCGAGATCGACTCCAAGCCCGAGGTCATGGACAAGCTCGAGCGCCGCATGATCCAGCTCAAGATCGAGCGCGAGGCCATGAAGAAGGAAAAGGACGAGGCCTCGCAAAAGCGCCTGCAACTGATCGAGGAGGAGCTCGGCAGCCTGGAGCGCGAGTACGCCGACCTGGAAGAGGTCTGGAAGAGCGAGAAGGCCAGCGCCCAGGGCTCCGAGCAGATCCGCAAGGAGATCGACCAGATCCGCATCCAGATCGAGGAGCTCAAGCGCAAGGGCGACTTCAACAAGGTGGCCGAGCTGCAGTACGGCAAGCTGCCTTCGCTGGAAAAGCAGCTCAACGAAGCCCAGGCCAACGAGCAGGGGCAGGGCGGCGCGCCCGCCCACAGGTTGCTGCGCACCCATGTCGGCGCCGAGGAAATTGCCGAAGTGGTCAGCCGTGCCACGGGCATTCCCGTGGCCAAGATGATGCAGGGCGAGAAGGACAAGCTGCTGCGCATGGAAGACCGGCTGCATGACCGCGTCGTCGGGCAGGACGAGGCCATCTCGGCCGTGGCCAATGCCATTCGCCGCTCGCGCTCGGGCCTGTCCGATCCCAACCGGCCCACGGGCTCCTTCCTGTTCCTGGGCCCCACGGGCGTGGGCAAGACCGAACTGTGCAAGGCGCTGGCCGGCTTCCTGTTCGACAGCGAGGACCATCTGGTGCGCATCGACATGAGCGAGTTCATGGAAAAGCATTCCGTGGCCCGCCTGATCGGCGCGCCGCCCGGCTACGTGGGCTACGAGGAAGGCGGCTACCTGACCGAGGCCGTGCGCCGCAAGCCCTACAGCGTGCTGCTGCTCGATGAGGTTGAAAAGGCCCATCCCGACGTGTTCAACGTGCTGCTGCAGGTGCTGGACGATGGCCGCCTGACCGACGGCCAGGGCCGCACCGTGGACTTCAAGAACACGGTCATCGTGATGACGAGCAACATAGGCTCCTTGCTGATCCAGGCCATGGTCGGCGAGGATTACGATGATGTGAAAGATGCGGTCTGGGGGGAACTCAAGAACCATTTCCGACCCGAATTCCTCAACCGCATCGACGAAACCGTGGTCTTCCACGCGCTCGACGCGAAGAATATCGAGTCGATCGCAAGGATTCAGCTCAAGCTGCTGGAGCGTCGTTTGGAGAAAATGGACCTTGCGCTGCAGGTGTCCGACCAGGCACTGGCCGAACTGGCCAAGGTGGGCTTCGATCCCGTTTTCGGGGCCCGGCCGCTCAAGCGCGCGATACAGCAGCGGATCGAGAATCCGCTGTCGAAACTGCTGCTCGAAGGGCGCTTCCCGCCCAAGAGCACGATTGCGGTACATGTGGACCCGGTACAGGAGCCGGGCGTATTCCGGTTCGATGCGGCAGACCCCGCCTGACGCACCGGGCCAGCCAAGAAAGGCTTTGCTTTGAACGATTTTGTCGCCACCCTGACCCGCTGGGCCGTTCGCATCCTGCTGATGCTTGTGGGCCTGGTCTTCTTTGTCAGCCTGCTGACCGCCGCGGCGCTGCTGGCGCTGGTCTGGGCCGTAAGGGCGCTGTGGGCCAGGCTCACCGGCCAGCCGGTGATGCCCTGGGCCATGCGCATGAGCCCGCGGGCGGGCTGGCAGACGGTGTATCGCTCCGGCTCCGAGTGGATGGCTCAGCGCCCGCAGCGCGCCTATGGCGCTGCCGAGGGCGGTGGCCGCCGCGCCGGTGCCGGCGTGCTGCCGGGCGCGGGCGAGGTGACCGACGTTCAGCCCCGTGAAGTGCGCGAGCCCTGAAGCGTCTTGCTGCAGCCTTTACGCGGCCTGCGCATCTTCGCGTCCAGGCCGCGCCTGGTGGCCCGTATAGTCTGAAACCCTCGGGAGCCCGTGCAAGGCTCCCTTTTTTTTCCTGCCGCTGCATGCCAGCATGTGCCGCGACGTATCCGTGAATGCGGCACATGCAAGTGTCTTCTTACCATTGAGCCTATGACCCAGCTGGACCTCCACCGCGTCTTCGACCTTCAGTACCAGGCCAGCCGGGCGCAGGTGGACGTACCCCTGCTGGTACGCCGCGAGCGCCTGCTGCGCATGCAAAAGCTGCTGGACGAACACGGCCCCGTGCTGGCCGCCGCCGTGCAGGCCGATTTCGGCATGCGCTCGCCACGGCTGACCGAGATGGTGGAGCTGTTCGTGCTGCGCAACCTGCTCAAGCACACGCTGCGCCACCTGGCGCGCTGGTCGGGGCGCCAGCGGGTGCGAACGCCGCTGATGCTCATGCCCGGCCGGGGCTGGATAGAGCGCCAGCCGCTGGGCGTGGTGGGGGTGATTTCCCCGTGGAACTATCCGGTGCAACTGGCGCTGGGGCCGGCCATCACGGCCCTGGCGGCGGGCAACCGCGTCATGCTCAAGCCCAGCGAACTCACGCCGCACACCTCGGCCCAGCTGGCGGCGCTGGTGGGGCAGTTTTTCGCGCCCGAGGAATTCGCCGTCATCGAAGGCGATGTGAGCATCGCCACGCAGTTCTCGGGCCTGCACTTCGACCATCTGCTGTTCACCGGCTCGACCGCCGTGGGCCGCCGCGTGGCGCAGGCGGCGGCGGCACACCTGACGCCGACGACGCTGGAGCTCGGCGGCAAGTCGCCCTGCATCATCTCCACCGACTGCGACCTGAAGGAGGCCGCCCTCAAGATCGCACATGGCAAGCTCGTCAACGCGGGCCAGACCTGCATCGCCCCCGACTACGTGCTGCTGCCGCGCGGGCAGGAGGCGGAGTTTGCCGAGGCCTTTCGCACCGCGGCGCGGCGGCTGTTCCCGCGCTTTGCCGGCAATCCGGACTATGCGGCCATCCTCACCAAGCGCCACCTCGCGCGTCTGCGGCAGATGCTGCGCCAGGCCCAGGGCATGGGGGCGCATGTCGAATGGATGGAGGATGGCGGAGCCGGCCAGGAGAGCGCCGACATGGCCTGGGGCGATGCGGTGGAGCGCCAGATGGCGCCGGCCCTGGTCTTCAATGCCACCAGCCAGATGCAGCTCATGCAGGAGGAGATCTTCGGCCCCATCCTGCCCGTGATCAGCTACGACAGGCTGGATGACGTGGTCTCGGCCATCAACGCGGGGCCCAGGCCGCTGGCGCTGTACTGGTTCGGCCGCGATGAGAAAGTGCGTGATGCCGTGCTGTCACGCACCATCAGCGGCGGGGTGACGGTCAACGACACCCTGCTGCACTTCGCCCACGAGAACCTGCCCTTTGGCGGCGTGGGCGACAGCGGCTGGGGGGCCTACCATTCGGAGCAGGGCTTTGCACGGCTGAGCCATCAGAAGGCGGTGTTCGTGCAGTCGCGCTGGTCGGGGGCTTCGATGCTGTATCCGCCCTATGGCGCAAAGTTCGACCGCATCATGGAGTTGATGCGCCGCTGGCTGTGAGCGAGGTGGCGATTTCTCGCCGTTGCCGGGCTTGCCTGCATCGTGAGAAATTGTCAACTGATTCCTTGCCAGGCCTTGTGTCGCGTGCGCCAGCTGCTCTTTTTTGGAGAGCACATAGCACATCCCAATGCCGAGGGCAAGAAAACGAGCACAGCCGTACTTGCGTGCATGGCTAAGAGCCGCAACGCACGCAAAAAGCGCGATTCCTGTGAAAATCACGCCCTTCTATTTTCACCTGTTTTCGTTTCGGTTTTTCCATGTCTAGTATCCAGGTTCGTCCAGCCACTCTCCGCGATGCAAAAGCGATTGCCCAGATCCATACTGCTTCCGCCATGGAGGCTTATCGCGGTCTGGTTCCCGATGACCAGCTCAAGAGCATGTCGTCGGTAGAAAAACGCCAGGCCTATTGGCGCGAAGCCATCGAATTTTGCGAACCCCAGGTTCAGGTCGCCATCGACGGCGACAAGATCGTCGGCTTCGTCGGTTTCGACCGCTCGCGCGATGAGAAGTCGCGCCAGACCACCGGTGAAATTTGGGCCATCTATGCCTCTCCCACGCACTGGAATCAGGGTGTGGGCGTGGCCCTGTGGGACGCCGCACGCGACGGCCTGCTCGAAGAAGGCTGCACCAATGTCACCTCGTGGGTGCCGCTGCGCAATGAACGCGCGCTGCGCTTCCATGAGCTCGCCGGCTTCAAGCGCGAAATGTCCACCGCCAAGACGGCCCAGGTCGGCGCTCTCAAGATCGAGGAAGTGCGGCTCAAGCGCGCACTGAACTGATCGATTCGCCAAACCATCCACCCATCACTCACGGAGCAGCAGGCCTTGTCCTCTTCCCAGAACTGGTCCCTGCTGCAGTGGCAGGAGCACGAGGCCACCCAGGTTGCCCTGTGGCGCGCGGACAGCACCATGACCGCACCGCGCCGCATCGTCATCGCTGATGACAGCCTGGCCGCCGACAGCGCCTACCGCCTGGCCTGCGAAGGCCAGGCCATGCTGTGGCGCGGCGATTTCCAGAATGCCCGGCAGCTGCTGTCGGCCCTGGGCCGCCGCCTCGACAAGCCCGCACGTGAGACTTCCGCCAAGGCGCGCCAGCGCCGCGCCGGCAAGGAAGACGCCAAGCCGGTCTTTCCCCACGCCTTCCACCTGCACCGCCAGGCACTGGCGCAGCGTGCGCGCATCCTGGCCAGCGTGATGATCGAGCTCGATACCCGCTGGCACTGTGCCCTGCGCCGCGCACCGGACTGGAGCGACGCCTGTCGCGAAGCCTGGGGCGAGATTCCCGCCGACCAGGGTGCGCACAGCGTGATCGTTCCCCTGCGTGAACTGCTGGGTGCCCTGGGCGCACATGAGTGGCGCAAGAAGGGCGTGGCCCTGGCCGTGCCGGGCATGCCGGAGTTCAGCATTCACCCGCACTACGGCGTGTTCTCCCCGGTGCGCGGCGAGTACCTGGATCTGGTGGCCCAGGCGCCCCTGCCCGCCGTGGCCCAGCAGGCCGACGCCGCCGTCTGGGATATCGGCACGGGCACGGGCGTGCTTTCCGCTCTCTTGCTGCACCGTGGCGTGCGGCAGGTGGTGGCCACCGACCTGAGCGATCGGGCACTGGCCTGCGCGCAGGACAACCTGCAGCGGCTGGGTCTGGCGCAGCGCGTGGGCCTGCGCAAGGCGGACCTGTTCCCTGAAGGCCGGACCGCCTTGGCGGTCTGCAATCCGCCGTGGCTGCCGGGCAAGGCCAGCTCCCTGCTGGAGCAGGCCGTCTATGACGAAGGCAGCCGCATGCTGCGCGGTTTTGTCGAGGGCCTTGCCGCACATCTGCTGCCGGGCGGCGAAGGCTGGCTGATCCTGTCGGATCTGGCCGAGCACCTGCAGCTGCGCTCGCGCGAGGAACTGCTGGGCTGGATCGATGCCGCAGGCCTGCAGGTCCTGGGCCGCGAGGACATCCGCCCGCGCCATGGAAAGGCTGCGGACTCCACCGACCCGCTGCACGCGGCGCGCGCCGCCGAGCTCACCTCGCTGTGGCGCCTGGCGCCGCGCTGATCGCGCGCGCGTCCACCCTTCGATTCGTCTAGGCGCCCTGTGCCGTCGTTGCCTCCTGGGGCAGCAGATGCCGCAGGCGCTCGCGCAGGGCATCGGCGCGCTCTTCGCCCGCATGTTCCTGCACGGTCTGCAGCAGCTGCAGGGCGGCCGCCTGCAGTGCCTCAAGATCGCGCGCTTCGCGCAGCAGATGGCGCAGCACCTGGGCCTTGTCCTCATGGCGGTTGGCGAACATGCGCTCGCACATATCGAACAGGTACATGCGTGTGCCGGCAAGATTCAGCATGGCAGCGGGGCCGGGCGGGGAGTATTCCTTCGTGGCGGCCGGTGCCATGGAGGGGACTTGGGCCTGAGCCTGGGGCGATGATTCGGCGGCCTGGCCAGCCAGGCGCTGCAGGTGGCCGCTGGCGATCAGTTGCTCGATCAGTTCACCGGCCTGTGCACCCAGGACCTGCTGCAACTGCTCCTGGGTGCGGCCATCGGCCATCAGCAGCACCGAGCGCTCGCGCAGCGGCAGGCTGCGGCGGCCGGGCTGCAGCTCTTCAAGGGCCTTGGCGGTTTTTTGCAGCAGCATGGTGGGGGCAGGGAGTCCGACAAGCCCCGATTGCACGTTACATGAATGACCGTGGCGTGAAGAAGCCGTGACAACTGGTCCGCCCGGTGTTCTGCGGCAAGCGCACAATCGCCTGCCATCGCGTGGGCGGGCGCTGATTTCCAGGTGCTGGCGGCCGATGCCGGTCGCGGGAATATTGTTTGATCTGTAACAGGAAGACGGGGCACAGGCCTCGCGACATAGGTGATGAGACTGTTGCTGGCGCCCATGGAGGGCTTGCTTGATTTCGTGCTGCGCGATGTGCTCACGCGCGTGGGCGGTGCAGACCGCTGTGTCTCGGAGTTCATCCGCGTCACGGGAACGGTGCTGCCCGACAAGGTATTCCTGCGCACCATGCCGGAGCTCAACAATGGCAGCCGGACGCTGGCCGGTGTGCCCGTGCGCGCGCAGCTGCTGGGTTCGGACCCGGACAGCATGGCGGTCAATGCGGCCAATCTGGCGCGCCTGGGTCCGGAGGGCATCGATCTGAACTTCGGCTGCCCCGCCAAGGTGGTCAACCGCCATGGCGGCGGTGCTGCGCTGCTGCAGGACCCAGGGCAGATCGCGCGCGTGGTGGGTGCCGTGCGTGCAGCCGTCCCGGCGGCCATGCCTGTGTCGGCCAAGATGCGCCTGGGCTTCAACGACACTGCCCTGATGACCGAATGCGCCCAGGCCATGCAGGCCGGTGGCGCCTGCGAAATCGTCGTCCACGCCCGCACCAAGCTTGACGGCTACCGTCCGCCTGCCTACTGGGACATGATCCCGCGCATCCGCGAGTCCGTGTCCGTGCCCGTGGTGGCCAATGGCGAGATCTGGACGGTGGAGGATGCGCTGCGCTGCCGCGAGCAATCGGGCTGTGGCGATCTGATGCTGGGCCGGGGGATCGTTGCCGACCCAGGGCTGGCGCTGGCCATTCGCTCTGCCGTGGAAGGCGGGCCGGCACCAGCGGAACAGGTTGCGGCACAGGTGTTCTGGAGCGATCTGGTGCCGCAGGTCCAGCGTTTCTGGGACATGGTCTGCGAGGACCTGGAGCCGCGCCAGCGCGCAGGCCGCCTCAAGCAATGGCTGAACCTGCTGCGCCGCCGCTTTCCCGAAGCCGAGCAGGCCTACCAGGAAGTGCGCACGCAGACTGACCAGCGCGAGATCACGCTGTGGGTTCAGGCGCTGGCGCGGCGCCAGGAGTGGGCCGGGCTATAGCGCAAGCGCCCGGCTACAGCAGATGGTCGGGCGCCAGCGGGCCAATGAGCTTGAGCATCAGGCGCAGGCCCCAGCTGGCGTCGGGCTCGCTGTGCTCGTCACCGCGCTCGCTGTCTTCCGAGGCCCGCCATACCAGCTCGCCATCCTTGTCGATCTCGACACGCCAGCTGCCATCCTGCAGGCCCTCGTCGATGCTTTGCGTGGCCAGGCGGCCGAACTCGCGGCTGGCGATGAGCAGGGCAATCTCGGTGTTCTGCAACTGGGAGCGCAGATCCAGGTTCATCGAGCCGACTGCCACCAGATGCCCATCCACCACCAGCAGCTTGGAGTGCAGCATTGCACGCGAGGCGCCTGTCGAGCCGGAAGGGCCGCCACCGCCCGTGCTGCCAGCGCCGAACGCAGAGCGGACACTGGCCGCCGTGCTGCGCATCTCGTAGAGTTCAACGCCCATCTCCAGCAACGCCTTGCGGTGGCGCGCATAGCCGGCATGGGCCAAAGGTGCATCGTTGGAGGCCAGCGAATTGGTCAGAATCCGCACGCGCACTCCGCGTTGCCGTGCGCCTCGAAACGCCTCCATCATGTCCGGACCCGGCACGAAGTAAGGCGACACTACCAGCAGATCGCGCCGGGTCTTGCGCACCAGGGCCAGCAGGCCATCGACCACCGAATCGGCCTCCAGCACCGGACGCGCCGCCTGGCGCAGGGCGCCAGCCGGCTGGCCCATGGGCAGCGTGCCGGCAGGCCTGGCCTGCTGGCCGTTCGGTGCGGGGCCGGCCTGGGCGGACGCATCCGCGCCAGCGCTTGTGCCGGGGCCCGGGCCGTCATCCCTGTCCAGCGGAATTTTGGCGGGCTCATCCACCAGCACGGCGGCCGATGCCCAGGTCCAGCGAGCCTTGCGCAAATCCATGGGCTGCTGGTCCCAGATGATCCGGCGCTGTTCAGCCGTCTGATCATCTGCCTTTGCCTCCTTCGGGGGAACGGCAGGCGTGGGGTCGTCCTCCTGCGCCTGGTCATCATCGCCCGCAAAGCGCTCACGCAACTGCTTGAGCTCCTTGAGGCTGATCAGCGACTGGACGGGATAGGCGCGCTGGTTGTTCCAGTAGCTGTCGAAGCTGCGTGACAGGTCGTTGACCACCGGCCCCGCCGCCAGCACGTCGAGGTCCACGAAATTGCTGGCGCTGTCTGCATCGAAATAGGCATCGCCCAGATTGCGCCCCCCGATCACGCCCATGGCGTTGTCGGCGATGAACAGCTTGTTGTGCATGCGCTGCTGGGCCCGCTGGAAATCCGTCAGCAGCGTATAGGCCCGCCCCAGAGCCGAGCTGCGCGCGCCCGCCAGAGGGTTGAACATGCGCATCTCGATGCCCGGCACAAAGGCCAGGCGCATGACCTGCGCATTCGCGCCCGTGCTGTGGAAATCGTCGAGCAGCACCCGCACCCGCACACCACGCCGTGCCGCCTCGACCACGCCGCGCAGCAGGCGCTGCGTGCTCTCGTCGGCATGGATGGCGTAGTACTGCAGGTCCAGTGTCTGCTGCGCTCCCTCGACCAAGGCCAGCCGGGCGCCATAGGCGGCCTGGGCTCCGGACAGGAGGGTGAAGGCGGAGGTTTGAGGTCGGGTGGCGCCGGGTGGCTTTCCCTGCATGAGCAAGGTGCCCAGCGATGTGTTTTGAGGCTCTGCGAAGGCGGTGGATACAGGCCTGTGCAGCTGTGTGGGCAAGCTGGGTGCACAGCCTGACAGGGCGACCACAAGAGGCAGCAGCCATGCAGTTTTTCGCTGAATGGCATAAGTCTCTCCGGCACGGAATAGACAACGGATGGCAGGGTACATAGGTGTGGGGGCAATGCAGCACCTACGGTATAGCCTCAGTGCGGCGCGGCTGCTGTCGGACATGACCGGGCAAGTACCTTGCGCTGAGACTCTAAACGGTCAGTCCGTGGCGTTCGCTGTGCAACCTTGGTCCGTGGAAGGGCGGCAGGCACGTACTCTGCCGGTCAGCGCAATGATGACTCTGCGCGTTTCCGCGGCAGCGGCAGCGGACGTCACGTCGTTGCGCTTGATGGTCACCACGGCATTGGCATCTCCGTCGCCCGCTTTGCTGCGGGCATAGCCAGAGTTGCCGAAGCCTACATAGGGCGTGTCTGCCCCCGCATTGTTGGTGCCCGCTATCTCGATGTAGGACGGTGGTGCTGGCTCGGCCAGAACAGTGATGTCGGTGCCTTCGTCAAAGCTGCCATTGCTGTTCATATCCACGAAGACCCGCCAGCCCTTGCTCCAAGATGCATCGCTGGCCGGAATGATGTAGGCGTTGCGACCGGTTTTCATCGCCTCGCTGCGCGCGGTATTTGTAGCGGCCACCAACTTGTTGGTGAATGACGTGAGTTCCGAATTGCGCAGGAAACCGACGAAACTGGGCGCCGCCAGGGTGGCCAGAATTACCAGGATGGACAACGTCACCATGAGTTCGATCAGGGTGAAGCCGCGTGCGGTTGAAGGCTTGGTGCAGGTCATGGCCAGCACAGCCGAAAGTTGCTGGATGACGCCGTGCCCGTGCAGGTTTTGGTCCCCGAACTGGTGATTTCAAGGTTGGCAACAGCGGGGTCCGAGCGGATGGGCGTGGCCACCAGTTTGACGCAACTTGCAATGGACAGTGTCGCATTGCTCGCACCCGGGCAGACGGTGGCGGACAGCATGTAGCTCGCATTCGCCAAGGTTTCGCCCGCGAAGTTCTTGAACGGAACGCTGGAGGCGGTGACGCCGCCGCAGGCTGTGTTCGGGCTAGGCGCCGATGCGCTGGCGACGCCATTGCTGTTGCTGAATCCCAGATAGCAGTTGTTCTGGGTCATGTAGCGTTCCTGCTGTTGAAGCAGTTCTGCCAGCGCGGCCCGCGCCTGGGCACGGCGCCCCTTGAGGATCGAGTCCTTGTAGGCTGGATAGGCAATGGCGGCTAGCACTCCGATCACAGCGACGACGATCATCAACTCGATCAGGGTAAAACCACGGAGTTTGCGCATGGAGGATTTCATGGCTAATTGTTCTTCATTTCCTGGTAGTCGAAGATTTGGCGCCAGCTGAGGCGGCCCACAACCTGCTTGATTTCGGTCTTCTGCCCCTGTGTCACTCCTCCCTGACCCGTGTTCATGGACCGCGTGGGAGTGGTGCGTATGCGTCTACCCGTGCTGTCGCTGATGGTCACGGTGATATCTTCCTTTTTGACGATGCCGATAGCTGGTCCCAGCACGCCCACGGTGGACGGCGTGTAGTTGGCTGCTCCATTTCCAATATTGAGCACGTAGGCATTGCCGCTTCCCTGGCTATTGTTGCAACTGCCTGCGGCGGCATTCGCCGACCCCGGAATCAGCGAGTTGAATGCAGCGGACAATGAGCCGAAGGCCGCAATCTTGCTGATGGCTCTCTCTCCGGAGTCGGGCATATCGAAATACCAGCCTGAGCGTACAGAGTTATCTGAGCTTGTGGCAGGCCTTCCCCACTTGAACGCGGAGACACTGACGGCGCGCGTGGTCGTGTTGACCGTGCCCGCAGCCAGACGGCCTCGCCCGCTGATGGCACCCGTCGCCGGCGATGAACTGTCGGCATTGGGCGAGCCGTTGTCAAAAAGTACATAGAAGCTGTTGGTATTCGTGTTGCGTGCGTCTGCCAATTCCAGGTATTTGCCGGTGGCTATGGCGACATAGAAAGTGTCCTTGCCGTTCACCCTGGGACCTGCGAAAAGTCCAGGAGGAGCGGTGATTGGCTGGACCTTCGGGGTGCTGCTGCCGTCGCGCGCTACATACATGGGAATGGCGTTGTTGCCGCTCTTGAAGTAGGAGAGGTTGTTGATGCTCCAGTTATTGGGCGTGACATCGCCAAAGGTCAACTTCCACACATTGCCATGCAGATCGCCCGCAAAAATGTCAGTGACCTCGCCATTGGCTCCATAAAGCGGTGAGAAGTTGGCCAGTCCCGTGGCCTGGGTTGCGGTCAATGAAGAGTCGGCAGGCAAGGTGATCTTGTAGTAGTTCGTGCCCTGTGCCCAGGCCGAACCGACCGCCTTGTCCAGGGCCAGCAGAAATATCGCGGGGTTGCCGGTGGAGCTGTAGGGGCCGTCCGTGGTTTCGGGCGCATAGTTGTTGACGCCGCTGGCTACTGCTGCGAACCAGCGGTAGGTGGCTGCAGTGCCTGTGGCGGCATCGGCGTTGGTGACCTTGAGCTTGATCAGGTAGGGCTGGCCAATGACCTGGCCCAGATCTGCGTCGTCGGCACGTGTGAATTCCCACATCACATTGCTGGCTGCGAAACTGGAGGGATTGCTGACATCCAGTGCAAAGACACCTGACCCGCCAGCGCCTGTGCCGCCGACGAGGACGGTCTTCCAGTCGGAGGCCTCTCCTGCGAAAGCGACCTGAGCTTCGCCCACTTCCAGTGGAGCGTCGACATAGCTTTGGTGGTTGTTGGCAAAGCTGGGGTCCGTCAGTGCGGGAAGCTTGGGACCCATCCAACTGGGAACATAGGCGAACAACTCGTCACCGTTGGTGGCATTGAAGGCATGAAGCATGCCGTCGTTGGCACCCGCAAAAACTGCAGCAGTACGGCTGTCATAGCTGGTGCGAAAGGCAGCATAGCCCGTGCCCGAATAATTTTTGGAGGGTGCTCCTGAATAAACCACGTTGGAATTGACAATGTCCCCCAGCAGCGAACTGCGGACGCGGAATGGTGCACCTTCCAGGCTGCGGTCACCACGCAGGTAGTTGAGTCGCAACTCCCCTTTGCTGTCCGCAGTGGCTGTAGGCGTGGATTTATTGAGTTGTTCTTTCAAGGTCGCACCAATGGCTCCCCACGTAAAGGTCGTCGCCGTTGGATTGCTGATGGCGGATCCTGCCCCTACGAAGATTTTGCGATTCGTGGCTGGGGATGTCATAGCCGTGAGGCGCTCGGAAGCGCTCCACGTGGGGGCCGATACGGTCAGCAAATCATTGTTTCCCACGCTGATGGTCTCTGCCACCACATCGCCGCTCCAGTTGCTGGTGTCGAACTTGGCCGAATACGACACGGCACCGCTGGTGCTGGTGACGGTGTTGGAAGGAATGGCGGGTGCCGAAATACTCCGGGCCGAGGTGGCGGCACGGCTGAAGATTTCCTCGAAAGCAGATAACACGCCGCGTGCATTGCTTTGCAGGTAGTAAGTCGAAGCTTCTCCGGGAGTCGTCTGTTTCTGCCAGACATTGTTGTCGTTCGTTGCGTCCTGCTTCTTGAAAGGATTGCCCCAGGTGTTATAGGGCTTGGTGCCAGTGTTGGCTGCATCACTCTCGAAGCCGCCGTACTTGGCAGCCATGAAGAATTGATTGGCATAGCGGCGGGTATTTTCTGAATTCTGCGTGCCGTTTTCATTGACGTCAAAGACGTAGGTTTTCACGCGAAGACCCGGCCGGCGTTTGTCTCCCTGGTTGATTGTCCAGTCCGCTCCCCGAATATCGTGGGTATGAGCCCAATAGGCATAACCCATGATCTGGCTGGTTTGCGAGCTGCTGGGAACGCTGTTGTTGGCACCGTTGGGATTTCCCGTGGTCCTGGTGACGTTTTGACCATCCTTGTAACTGACAGCCTGGTTTTTCTCGAAGGACTGTACATAGCCATGCCAGGTACGGAAATTGGGGACATTGGCCGCCTTGTTGTCCGTGGTATCGATATTTCGCCAATTGCCATCGTGGGTGTTGACGTCGCCTATGACCACGATATTGCTCTTCAGGCAAGAATATTCGGCTGTGTCACTGCGGCCGTCGCCGTAGGGGTCTGTCCAGCTTGTGTAGACAGGGTAGCCATCCTTCAGGTTGTCTGTGAGGCCGCTGATGGCATCCTGAGTCGGTTGCAGGCCTTGCAGGTAGCGCAGGCTCTGGTAGTACAGCTCTCCTACCGGGTCATACCTCTTGTAGCGTCCCTGAACGGGGCCTGTGCGACCGAATTTATTGAGGTAGTTGATGACCCCGCTGATCTGCATCGGGTCATCTTCCGGGTTGGCATTGAATACACCGGTGCTGGAATTCCATTCCGCCTTGGCATTTCCCGATGTGGGCGTGTTGTCCTGGCCATTGATGTTGAAAGTCTTGGTGCCCACATACTTCATGGGCGCGCGCAACACACCACCGTAGCGGCCATTGTTGTAGCTTTGCGTCTGGTCCATCAGATAGCCGAACGCCGCCAGCCGCATCTGGTCGCTGTACTTCTGGATGGCGCCCGTGGGCTTGAAATTGCCGTTCGGATATTGACGGCATAGTCCGTAGTCGCGGTTGTCCAGCAAGGTGCCGCCGCTGCTGTTGCAGACCTGCACACGCGAATAGAAAAATCCATCGCTATTGAGTCCAGTGGCGTTCGATGGCTGCCATGAGCCGGTATAGGCCACCAGGTAGCAGGCCTTGCTTGCACCCGACAGTGGATCGCCAAACACAGTGTTGGTACAGGCTGTAGTCCCGGAGAGGGGGGCTCGTTTCCAGGAGTTCTGTGCACCGTACCAGATCTCCTGTATGCCGGTGGAGGTGCAGCTGGCGTTCTCTGCAGCACACAGGCTTGCTCCCGAAGGAAGTCTGTTCGATGTGGTGATGGGGCCCAGCGCAGACTGTCTGGCACCAAGGGTGTATGCCCCTGTATTGCTGCAGCTACCCGTCTTGCTGGTGCCGAAGTAAATGCGATTGAGGGTGTTGGCAACCCATATATCGCTGCCATTGGCCTGTGTAACCATGGCCTGGGGAACGGCGCCGGAGTAGTCATTGGCTACACCGCTGCTTCGGCTGAGTTGTTTGGCGGGAAAGTTTCCGCTGTTCCACATGCAAACGGGATCGCCGTTGGGCAACACCGCACGCTGCAGCACGGTCAGGCTGGGAGTATCGATGTAGCGGTCGCCTCCTGATAGCGACAGGCGCAGCATGTCGATTGCGGAGCTGCTGGCCCAGTTGAGAAAGTTGCCGCTGAATCCGTCAGAGCACTTGCGCGAAGTGGCTGCCCCGGTGCGGTCAAAGCGCTTGTAGTCGGCCGCTGTCATCCCGGATGGAACGGTTTCCGTGGGCGCGTCGTTGTAGGCGTAGCAGCTTTCTGCGTCGTAGTAGCCAAGATACTCCGTTGCCGTGCTGTAGGTGTTGTCGGTGGAGGATGCGGTCACATACTGCGCACCCACCGTGGGGTACTCCACCGACAGGGCCAGCGCAATTGTCGGCTTGTCCACGGTGACGGCTGCATACAGCGGTTCCTGGGCCAGTGGAATCGCCGGGATGGAGGGTGGCGTGCCCGTGCCCGTGGCAAGGAACGACGCCGCGATAGCCAAGGGCGCACATATCCATGCCAGCCGGGATCGGTGTGTTTTGGGCAGCAGGATGTTCAGCCTGCGCAGGGTCGGGATGAAGACATTGGGCATTCTTGGACTCGGCTCAGTTGCGGTACAGCGACTGCAGGACGGCTTGCGTCTCGGCATTGGGGCCGAACCCCATGGCAGTCAGGCGGTAGATGTACTTCAGTTCGGTCGGTTTGGCGGTCCGGGCGTTCTCTGGATCGGGAATGGCCTCGATCACATAGCGCGGGGGCTTGGTCGGCTGTATTCCTTTGACGCCGGATGGAAAAGTGCGGCCCGTGAAAGTGCCGAAGGCTGTGGTGGGTGCGGAATCACCCGTCGCGGTGAAGTCCACTGTGAGCCATGCGGGCTTGCCGCTCAGATTGAGTGCGCACAAGCCTCTTTGCGTGCTCGAGGCTCCACAGTCGGTGACAAATTTGGCGATGTCGGTATTGCCCAGCGCAAAAATAGTGTTGCGCTTGCTGCTGGAGGATGCAGGCTGGCCTTCGATGTCGAATTCGGCATCGATCAAAGCGGCTTCGCCGGCCTGCCAGGCGATCTGGGCATCCCGGTCATTGCGCGCACTGCGCTCGCCCATCATGGAGATCTGTATGCCGCTGACGCCAAGAATGGAGACGATGACGAGAATCATCAGCACGATGACCAGCGAGACGCCTTGCTGGGAGCGCGCTTGAGGGCGGGCATGGATTGCGGACTGGCCAGGCATCACAGATCCTCCTGGTAGTTGCGCAGGTGTACGGTGAAGGTCACCACCTGGCGCAGGCGGCCGTCGGGGGTAGGGGCGTAGGTCGTGCCAGGGTCATTGCTGCTTGCGAATGCAGAGCCAGCATTACCGCCGGCCGCTCCCTTTGTCATTCCCAGGGGATAGAAGGTCTGACTCGTGCCGTCAATCGCCGAGCGCGGTGCGCCCCGCAGCACGAGTCCGATGCGCAGGCTGCGTACGCGTTGCCAGTTGGCATAGGCGAGCCGTGCATCGGAGACGGTTAACTGGTCAGCGCGCAGATAGCGCTCGGGAATGGAGTCGGCCGAAGCTGCGGTGAGCGGGCTTGTGTTGCTGACTCCTATACCGTCCACGCCATACAGAACCTGGAAGTTCTCAACACCCTTGACCAATGGAAGCGACTTGAGGCTGGAGTCGCTGGGGTCGATATAGGTACACATCAGCGCAGGCTCTCCATCGGAGCTGTTGCCTACGTGAAGAATGCTCAGCAGGCGTTGGTCTCGCTGGCTGGGAACGGTGCTGGATGCCACGCCTCGACAGTCGATCATCGTCTTGTCTGACTCTGTGGAGCCCAGGGTGGAAATACTGGTCTGGTAGCGCAGAACAAGAATGTCGCTGCCATAGCCCACGGTCCCTGCGCTGCGGGCCGTGCCTGCATCCCAGTCATTGGTGGTCGTGCGGGAGGCGTTGTTGAGACCATAGACATTCGGCGGAGGATTGGCATCCACGCCTTCGGTGTCGGGCGGCCGCGCCGTGGCTGCGAACTGCAGGCTCTTGAAGCCTGTCTGGGCCCCGAGCCGCTGTACAAGATCCTGTACGAAGCGGCCGTTGTCGCGCAGTTGCGAAGCACCATCCACATTGCTGAAACCCTGTCTTGCAACGACGAGCACGCCTGCGGCTGCCAGTGCGATGAGCATGCCCAGCGTCATTGCCACCAACAACTCGACCAAGGTCAAGCCTGCTTGAGCGGGTCTGGGGACGATCCGCTGCATTTGCGGTGTTTGCAAGAGATTCATACGCTGTTGCCGCTGGTGACGGGGATGACCAGGTTGGGCCGATCGGATGCCGTTTGGAAGGCGTTGCTGCCTGTCTGCGTGCGGTCGGTGGACCCCTGTGTCCAGCCTATCTTGATGAAGGCAATGTCATTGGCGCCAGTGGAGTTGCATGTCCATTGCGGCATGCCGGTGGAAGCATAGGGCGCGCTGTCAAAGCAAACGGAAACCTGCGCGCCAGGCAGCGCAGCGTCCAGGCGTGCCAGCCAGTCCGTCATCTGTGCCGCCGCCACAGCGGCAGGTGACGAGCAGCCGTCGGCGGCATTGGATACGCTCAGGCAATAAGAGGGCGTAGCTATGGTGAGTGCTCCCACGGAGAGTTCCACCAGATAAGGATTGTCGGCGGCCGCTGTTTTGACGGCGATGACCTTGTTGCCTCGCATCATCTCCGCCAGTTCACGTGCAAGAGCCGTGGCCTGGTTTTGCATGCGCGATTCACGATTGGCCTGCATTGCAGCAGCCTGCAGGCCGACCATGCCTAGCATGCCGAACGAGAAAACGACAATGGCCACCAGGACTTCAATCAAAGTGAAACCTTGTTGCCGCGGGCGCAATTGCGCCAGGCGCAAAGATGCCATGTCCATGGTTCGTGGGTTCATAATTCGATGCTATCCATGAGCCCAACGTTTAGATACATGGGTCTTTGCCGTTCATGCGCGGAAATCGACCGCTCAGGCGGATGGAAGGAAAAGGGTGAAGATGTTTGACAAATTGGCTGCTGGCGCTGCTTCAGGACCCATGGTCGCAGCGCTTGGCCAAGCACGGGAGGCCATGTATCGCACATCCCCAAACCCTCGCGTAGGGTGCTGCATCATGGATGTGCACGGCCATGTGATCGGTCAAGGCGCCACCCAGCGTGCAGGTGGTCCGCATGCTGAAATCATGGCCTTGCGCAATGCCCAGTCCCGGGGGCATTCCGTTCGAGGCGCCACTGCCTATGTAACCCTTGAGCCCTGCGCCCACCAAGGCCGCACGGGGCCTTGCTGCGATGCGCTGGTGGAGGCCGGCATCGGCAAGGTCGTGGCGTCGTTGATGGATCCCAATCCCAGCGTGGGTGGCCAGGGCTTCGAGCGGCTGCGCGCCGCAGGTGTCGAGGTTGAGATTGGTGATGGCGCAGATCAGGCGTGGGAGCTGAATCTGGGATTTTTCAGCCGCATGCTTCGGGGTAGGCCTTGGGTGCGCGCCAAAGTGGCGGCCTCTCTGGATGGCATCACTGCATTGAGCAATGGGCAGAGCCAGTGGATCACCTCTGCCGAAGCCCGACATGATGGCCATGCCTGGCGCGCTCGCTCCTGTGCGATTCTCACGGGCATAGGCACGGTGCTTGCCGATAATCCTCGCCTGGATGTCAGGGCGGTCGAAACATTCCGGCAGCCCACGCTCATCGTGGCGGATAGCCAGCTTCAGACACCTCCGGATGCAGCCCTGTTTGCGGCGCAACGCAAGGTCGTCATCTACACAGCCGTCACTGATCTGGCGTCAGACCGAGCGCTTGCGCTGGTGGAGCGTGGAGCGCAGTTGCTGTGTATGCCTGATGGACAGGGGCGTGTGGATGTCCAGGCCATGATCCACGATCTGGCAAGGCTGGAAGTGAATGAACTGCACGTCGAGGCGGGTCATCGACTCAACGCAGCGCTTGCCGAGGCAGGGCTGGTGGATGAGTGGTTGGCCTATCTGGCCCCCAAGCTTCTGTGGGGCGGGGCCGGTTGGGCCGACATGCCCTCTTTGAGCAGGCTCGCCGACGCGCAGGCCATGTCATTCCAGTCGGTCGCAAGCGTGGGCGACGACTTGCGGGTGATTCTGCGGAAGGTAGGAGCGGATCGGCTTGGCATGGATGGCTCAACCTGAGGCGTCGCAAGCGGTCGCAGCTACCGCCCCCAGCAATCTATCGCCTTGGTATTCGCACCCAGGTTCCGTGCATCGCGCTCGCCCGTATGGGTCAGTGTGAAATCGCCGCATCGGTCGCCGAGCTGGGAGCCGCGGCGCGTGGCGATCAGGGTGTATGTGTCGTCGTCGTGGCCGCTGGTTGCCAAAAAGTCGATGGTGTAGCGCTTGCTGGAGTCGCGGGCCCAGGTCAGATCGACGGGGAGCATGGTGGGGTAGGCCCCGTTGGCCGTGGCTGCGCGCTCCAGCCATTGCTGGGCCTGCAGCAGGCCGGCGCGGGCATCGGCGCGGTGGACTCCACGGATGTATTCGTTGTAGCTGGGCACGGCGACGGTGCCGAGAATGACTATGACGGCCACGACGATCATGAGTTCTATAAGTGTGAAGCCCGGGGGTGCAGGGCGGCGCACTGTGCGGCTCATTTCATTTGGCGCCAGCTGGGGCGCAGGGATTGCTCGGGCATGCGGGCGAGTACGTTGCGGTGGCCATCGGTGTCGTAGCCAATGGCGTGATGGCCTTTGTTGAGCAATGTCTGGGCTCCCCCTGAGACGGCTGTGCGCGAGGTTTCCTGGTCCGCCGTGTCGTAGACGCCGTCGCCGTTGCTGTCCATCAATGGAACACCGGGTCGCTTGCCATCCATGATGTTCATGAGCGTCAGAAATTGGCTTTCCCCGCTCACATTGCAGGCGTCCGCGGGGCTTGTGGTTTCACCAGGGCGCCTGGAGGATCTGGCGGGTATCTGGCTGTAGATCGCGAGGAGGTTGCTGCCATCGTAGAAGCTCATCGGCTTGAGCAGGCGCTCGCCAGGCAGGGGAAGGTCCATGTACCAGCCTTTGTGCCGCGTCCAGTCGAGGTCGGTGGTGGAGTCCACTCGCCAGGCGCCACGGCCTACGGTCCCTTGCGTCTGATGGGTCACCGAGCGTTTGGCCAGCTCACCGATGCCGGATACAGGGGCTGGACGCTGTTCCGCAGGCAGCTTGCATTCAGAGTCCGAGTCACCCAGGCAAGGCTGTATACGGCCGTCCGCGAGCAGCTTGTAGCGGGTGTTGTCGAGGATGGAATAGATGCTCTGCACCGCCGTGTTGCCAGTGTCCTGCTGGGTGGTGTTGCGTCCTGTGCCGAATGCCACCAGCATGCCGCCCGCAGTCACGCGTTTGTCGCTTCCTGCGGCTTCTGTGGTGACGCTGTACCGGTCATTGGCGCGTACGGACGCAGGGGCGGTAATGGGCTGGCGCAGCGCGCGAGAGGCCGTTGGCGAGCTGCCGCCTGTGGCGGTGTACAGCGGCCGGCCGTCGAAAGCCACGCTCCAGGCGGAGGAGGCATCGCTGGCAATGATGAATTTCCACAGATTGCCCTGGAGGTCGCCCGCATAGACCACATCGGGCCGGCCATCGCCATTGATGTCCACGAGGCGCGGGGCGGAGAGCCCGTTGTTGGTGGTCTCCGGTGTGGTGCTGGTCGGGATGTCGCCTGTGGCCACGATGCGCAGCAGTTCCTGGTTGCCATCGAGGTACTGGATCAGCAGCACGGGCCGCTGGTTGGTGCTGTGATAGCCGTTGCCAGTCACCAGAGCCCAGCGGTTGTTGTTCAACTGCGTGATCTGGATGCTGCGTTGCGGGTTGGCATCGTCCCGCACGGGCGCTGCAAGGATATGGCCCAGGTCCTTGTCTTCCTGGCAAGCGGTGCGCTGCCGGGGGTCGGCGGAGAGGGGGCAGTCACCGGGATGGCTGTTGCGGGTCTGGGTGCGGTCCAGCAGGACCAGCGTGCTGGCGCCGTGCTCGTTGAAAGCCTCTGGGTGCGTGATGTCCAGCACAAAGTAGCCTTTGGCTCCGGCGCCCGCCATGCCTGCCAGCACGGTACGCCACTGCGGGGATGCATGGGTGCCCGAGTTGATGTCGCCGCTCATGGCGGAGCCGTCCACGAAGTAGCGATGCCGGGTGTCGTAGTCGAGGTCGGAAAGGCGTGCCAGCCCCGAAATCACGCCACGGGGGATGTAGGCGATCTTCTCGCTGCCGTCTGTGGCGGAAAAGCCGTGCAGCATGCCGTCGTTGCCGCCCACGTAAATCATGGGCTGGCGCTTTTGCTGGGCGAGCGCATAGGCCGCATAGCCCGGCAAAGGCGAGTTGTCCACGGGACGGCCGGTATGCCAGATCTGGGAGTTGACGATATCGCCCTGGCGTGAGCTGCGTTGGCGAAAAGGGTGGGCCGGGTCGGGGCGCGGCGGTTGTCCCGCAGCTTCCATTCGGCGGTCGCCACGTATGAAGTTGAACCTGTGCTTGCCCAGTTGGTCTGCCCTGCCTTCGGCATCGACGCCGAAAGATGCCTTGTGGGGGCTGTCCAGCTCATGCCATTTGAAAGACACGCCCCTTTGCCGCCTGTCACTCCAGGTCAGGATCAGGCGTTCATTGAGTACCTGTTGATCACTGAGTGCATCCAGGTGGTCAGCCGTGCTTTTGCCTTGCCAGCCGGCTGCTGCGGTGATGCTCCCGTCGGCCTGGACCGTTTCTGCATTGATCCAGCCGCTCCAGGCGGCTTTGGCACTGTAGCGGGACGTGAATATGTCCACGCCCGCCTGTGCAATCACGCTGCCGCTGGAAGTGGCGGAGCTGCTGCGGCCCTTGGCATCGGCTGGCTGGCCTGTCGGGCAGTCTTCAATGGGCGTGGCAAATTCGTTGTCCTCTCTCTGCGCCAGGGAAACTGGCGTGCCTGCCCCGGAGAAACGTTGGGCCTGGCTGCTTTGCGCGGCCAGGACTGCGGCTATCAAGGCTGGCAGCAGGAGGGGGCGGAGCCCAGGGTGGAAGAGATAAGGCATGTCAGACGTTCTGAATCAGTCGCGGCGCTTCTGGCGGACATAGGTCTGTTGCAGCACCACCTGGGTGCCGCTCTTGCGGCCGTGAGCGATGGCCGTGATGCGATAGATCACCTGGGGTTGCATGTAGAGGGCCAGACGTGGAGAGTCGTTGGCGATGAGACCTGAATTCCCTGCGTTGGCGTCATAGGGCAGGATCTCTATCCAGTACCAGCCCCCTTTTCCTGTCTCACGGTTTGCCAGGATGGGATTGCTCTTGCCTTCAGAAATGGCGCCCGTGAACTGGCCGTAGCGCGCGGCTACATCGGGGGCGGTCATCTGGCTCAGCGTGATCCCTTGGGTCTCGTCCACGTTGTTCCAGAAGTCCTGAGGCCCTGTGCGCTTGGTGCACAGGGCGTCTCTGCAGCTTGTGGGTGTGGCTTGGTTCAGGCTCGCCAGCAGCAAGCCAATTTCCTGGGTTTCCTGGGGAAACTGGGTGACGGTTGCGCCGCTGCGGCAGACGGAGGGCTTGCTGCTGATGGCGGCGCAGGCCGCGCCGCTGGCCTGCTCGCCTCGAACGTCCAGTTCTGCATCCTGCAACAAGGCCTGTGCAGCTTCGAGTGCGTGCTGGTAGTCGGCATCGTTTCCCACGAACATTTCGTTGAACAGGGCGCTGCGCGATGCCCAGAGTGCCAGCAGCATGGACAGCATGACCACGGCAATCACGATGAACAGCGCAATGCCATGCTGGCGCTGTGCCGTGCAGCGGTGCGCAGGCCGCATGTTGGGTGCCTTGGCGTTCATCCGGCCAGTCCCTGGCTGCGCAGCTGGTACACGCTGCGGAAGACCATGTGCAAACGTCGGGTCCTTGGCGCTGGCAGCGTGGTGATATCGATGGATCTGGCTGTGCCGTCACTGTCCGCGCAATCGGTATAGCTGCTGTTGGCGGGCATGTTGATGACTTCGATCCCGAAAAGCACCAGACAGACCTCGGCGGCAACGACGCGTGGCCAGTCCTGGCCCACGGCGGCTGCGTTGACGTACTGCAGGCGTGCATCACCCTTCGGTGACTGGATCAGATAGCGCACCTGGAAGTTGGCGACGTTCTGGGCCAGTGGCTGGGCTCCAGCCGAGGGTGCTCCGGCGCAGCGCAGGGTGTTTTTGCTGGCGTCCAGCGCAAAGCGGCTCAGTATCAGGCTGTGGCTGTTGGTCTGGCCCAGGCAATTGCGCTGCAGTGAAGTTTCGATGGCCGAGGCGTGAAGCGGCTGCGTGTAGTTGCTGTAGCCCACTGCGAGCTTGTATTGAGCGCGGCCTGGCGCATCGAGGCCCAGGATGGTGTCGTGCGCAGGGTCGAAATCTTGTGCGCTTGCCTCGAATGCAACGGGATCCGCCATGTCAACGGTGTCTGTTCCCTTGTTTGAGGACGAGAGAAGCAGTCGAAGAGATCCTGCCTGCCGGATCTGCCGGCCCATGACGCGGAAGATGTGGGATGCCTGCTGCTGCAGATGGCTGGCATCGCTGACGGTGCCGGATACGGCGCGTGATGCCATGAGTGCGCCCAGGGCCACTGCGATGATCAGCATTCCAAGGAGAAGGCCAACCAGCAGTTCGACGAGGCTCAGGCCGCGTTGACCTGGCTGCACCAGGGTCGCGGCGGCGATGCGGGTGTGCTTCATGGGCTTGCGCAGAAGAACTGGACTGCGTTGTTGGCAAGATACGGCGCGCAGCGAGCGCTGAGCGCTATGTATTGCAGGTGGCAGGTTCTGCCGGTGGGGCAGGCCATGGCTTCGTCGCCGTGTGTGCCATCGCTATGTAGTCCGATGGGGTTTTTGTATCCGGCTTTGCTGGATTTCTCGTTTTCACGCCAGCTGATCACGATGCCCAGTTGGCGTCCGTTGCTGGCGTCGTCTGTTGCAGGGAAGACCTTGGCGGCTCCGCCTGGCAGCAGTTGGGGCACGGAAGCCTTCCACAGCGCAAGGTTGTAGCTGGCCAGCGTTTCCGCGTCACAGGGGGAGGCGCTGCAGTCGGCGGTGGATTCAGGGGTGTGATCCCAATCGGATTCGTAGTTGCCCATCTGCCCTAGAGAGTTGGGATTGGCGTGGGTGCGCTCGCTGAAGTCTTCGATCAGCCGGATCGCCTGAGCACGGCGCACGCCGCTTTGGGTATCGACCAGGGCGCGCACCTGCAGGCTCAGGATTCCCAGAACACCCAAGGCCGTGACGACGGTGGCGACCAGGGTTTCGATCAGGGTGAAGCCGTTGGCGCGCCGAGCGTGGGTGCTTGTCAGGCGCATGGAATGCCCTCCCGGCCGACCACCCGGATACGTCCGCCGGACGAAACGCAGACGCCTTTCGCCGCGGCAGAGACGAGGCCGGCGGAGGATGGGGCGATGGCGAAGCCCATGGCGGTGAGTCCACCCATCTGCCCCCATCGGTCCACACTGATGATGGCGGCGGATCTGGAGCGGGTGACAAGGGTGCGTGCAGGAGTGTCGAAGCGCTGTAGTTCTTCCCGGGGATCCCAGCGCCTGTTGCCATTGCGGTCAACGAACACTACCCAGCCACAGCCCCAGTCCGCGTGACGTGCAGCCAGAGTGCAGCCGTTGGTGCCTTGGGGGAGTTTCTGGATGAAGACGCCGCCCCCGCGCCGGACGGCTTCGGAGCGCGCGTATTGCAGCGTCGACTGCAGGCCCTCGACGGTCTGGCGAACGCGCCATCGCTCGATGATGAGGTTGAAGCTGGGGGCTGCCAGCGTTGTGAGTACGGCGAGGATGGCGACGACGACCATCAGCTCGATGGCCGTGAAGCCTTTTGCGCCCGGGCGAGCCTGAGGCCAGGTCGATGACATGTCTTGAATCCCTCCCCGTCGATCTGCTTGCGAAGCGCTGGTGGTTCTTGCGCGCCGCTCAATCTATTGGGGTTCTTCGTGCATGTCTTTCAGACAAATCTGTTTCTACCTTCAACAACTAGGAGTCGTGCCATTGGTGTACGGTCATCCGGCATGAGGACGCGTCCAAAAAATCCAATGGCGACAAGGCATTGCCGGCTTTGCCGCTATCGGTCTCCGGGGGTAGGACGGTTTTTGTCGGGAGTATGCTCAGCGCTGGCGTCTGCCGGGTGGCTGCCCGGTATATCCGGCGCATGCCCCGGCGTTGTGCCTGCCCTGGCATTCGCGGTACAGCCGCTTGTCGCGTTGCTCGGGCGATTCCTCGGAACTGCTGCGCTGGGTTGGAACACGGACCCGCTGTCCGCTCTTTTTGCGCTTGGCGCCTTGCGCCGCCGATGTGTCGGAGCGGTGAGGGGTCGCTTGGGCCGGCAGGGCCAGGCAAAGGGCCGCGACCAGGCACAGCAGGGTGCATTGCTGCCGATGTGCGTGCCAGGTTGCTGCGGTGGATGAAGAACGCATTGCCATGGTGTTGCCCTCCCGTGATCTATGGAATGTCTGCAGGCCTTGCGACATTCTGGGCGGGCTGTCGGCAGATGCGGCGCGGGGCCACAAAGCATGTGTGGGTGCTGGACTGGGCGCGCTTGTTATAATCCCAGGGTTTTGCATGGTGCAAGACGCACGTCGGGGCCTTTCCAGTCCCGGCGCAAGTAACCAAGGCTGCCTCCCTGCTCTTGTCTGTGAGGGGCCAATTTCCAAGGAAAAAAATGATCGCATCTTCCGTGAAGGCTGAAGTCGTCAAGTCCAACGCACGCTCTGCCAACGATACTGGCAGCCCAGAAGTGCAAGTGGCCCTGCTGACCGCACGCATCAACGAGCTGACCCCTCACTTCAAGCAACACGCCAAGGACCACCACGGTCGTCGCGGCCTGCTGCGCATGGTGAGCCGTCGTCGCAAGCTGCTGGACTACCTCAAGTCCAAGGACGCTGATCGCTACACCGCACTGATCGCCAAGCTGGGCCTGCGCAAGTAAGCACGGTGGGAGATCAAAACGCCTGAGTTAGCCTGTCTAGCTCAGGCGTTTTTTACTTCGGAGAATGCAAGACAGAGCGAAGCTGTGTCATTCCAGTGCTGCTGATTTGATAGCGTTGAATCCAGCACTGGAATGGCATCGTGTTCTGAATTGCTCTCCATCATGGACCGATGAGTGCATCGGGCCGCCCATTCCAAAGGAGCAATAATGTCCATCTTCAACAAAGTCACCAAGACCTTCCAGTGGGGCCAGCACACGGTCACCATGGAAACCGGCGAGATCGCTCGCCAGGCTTCCGGCGCCGTGCTGGTCAACATCGATGACACCGTGGTGCTGGCCACCGTGGTGGCGTCCAAGCAGGCCAAGTCCGGCCAGGACTTCTTCCCGCTGACCGTCGATTACATCGAGAAGACCTACGCCGCAGGCAAGATCCCCGGCAGCTTCTTCAAGCGCGAAGCCAAGCCCAGCGAACTCGAAACCCTGACCAGCCGCCTGATCGACCGCCCGATCCGCCCGCTGTTCCCCGAAGGTTTCTACAACGACGTGCACGTGGTCATCCACACCGTGTCGCTGAACCCCGAAGTCGATGCCGACATCGCCGCCCTGATCGCCACCTCGGCTGCCCTGTCCGTGTCGGGCATTCCCTTCAATGGCCCCATCGGTGCTGCCCGCGTGGGCTACATCAATGGCGAGTACGTGCTCAACCCCGGTCAGACCCAGCGCAAGGATTCGCAGATGGATCTGGTCGTGGCCGGTACCGAAGCCGCCGTGCTGATGGTGGAGTCCGAGGCGCAGCAACTGCCTGAAGACGTGATGCTGGGCGCCGTGGTCTTTGGCCACGAGCAAGGCCGCATCGCCATCGAAGCCATCCATGAGCTGGTGCGCGAAGCAGGCAAGCCCGTCTGGGACTGGGTTGCTCCCGCCAAGGACGAAGAGCTGATCGCCAAGGTGGCGGCACTGGGCGATGAAGCCCTGCGCACGGCCTACCAGATCCGCAACAAGCAAAGCCGCACGCAGGCCTGCCGCGAAGCCTACGCCGCCGTGAAGGCCGGCCTGACGGCCCAGGGCGTGGAGTTCGACGGCGTCAAGGTCGAAGGCATGCTGTTCGACATCGAGGCACGCATCGTTCGCAGCCAGATCCTGGCCGGCGAGCCGCGCATCGACGGCCGCGACACGCGCACCGTGCGCCCCATCGAAATCCGCAACTCCGTGCTGCCCCGCACGCACGGCTCGGCCCTGTTCACGCGCGGCGAGACGCAGGCCCTGGTCGTGTCCACGCTGGGCACCGAGCGCGATGCGCAGCGCATCGACGCGCTGGCTGGCGAGTTCGAGGACCGCTTCCTGTTCCACTACAACATGCCTCCCTTTGCCACCGGCGAAGTGGGCCGCATGGGTTCGACCAAGCGCCGCGAAATCGGCCACGGCCGTCTGGCCAAGCGCGCCCTGGCAGCCTGCCTGCCTAGCAAGGAAGAATTCCCCTACACCATCCGCGTGGTGTCGGAGATCACCGAGTCCAACGGCTCCTCGTCCATGGCTTCGGTCTGCGGCGGCTGCCTGTCGATGATGGATGCAGGCGTTCCGATGAAGGCCCACGTGGCCGGCATCGCCATGGGCCTGATCAAGGAAGACAACCGCTTCGCCGTGCTGACCGACATCCTGGGCGATGAAGATCACCTGGGCGACATGGACTTCAAGGTGGCCGGCACCACCAGCGGCATCACTGCGCTGCAGATGGACATCAAGATCCAGGGCATCACCAAGGAAATCATGCAGGTCGCCCTGGCCCAGGCCAAGGAAGCGCGCATGCACATCCTGGGCAAGATGCAGGAAGCCATGGGCGAAGCCAAGGCCGAGATCTCGTCCTTCGCTCCCAAGCTGTACACGATGAAGATCAACCCCGAGAAGATCCGTGACGTGATCGGCAAGGGCGGCTCCACCATCCGTGCGCTGACCGAAGAGACCGGCACGCAGATCGACATCGGCGAAGACGGCACCATCACCATCGCCTCCAGCGATGCCGCCAAGGCCGACGAAGCCAAGCGCCGCATCGAAGAGATCACGGCCGAAGTCGAAATCGGCAAGATCTACGAAGGCCCGGTCACCAAGATCCTGGACTTCGGTGCTCTCGTGAACCTGCTGCCCGGCAAGGACGGTCTGCTGCACATCAGCCAGATTGCCCACGAGCGCGTGGAACGCGTCGCCGACTACCTGCAGGAAGGCCAGATCATCAAGGTCAAGGTCATGGAGACCGACGAAAAGGGTCGTGTCAAGCTGTCGCTGAAGGCGTTGACCGAGCGTCCTGCCGGCATGGAGCGCAGCGAGCGCCCCGCGCCTGCCGAGCGTGAGTTCCGCCAGCCGCGTGAGCCCCGCCAGCAGCGCGAGTTCCGCGAGCCGCGTGAGCCCCGCGAGCCCCGTGACGGCGGCCGTCCGGCTGCCGAGGGCGAGCAGCAACAGCAACAGCAGCAGTAATGCCCGGCAAGGCCATTCCCCAAAAGGGGTGGCCTTGCAGGTGCATGTGGTGACTGGCAAAAAGCGCTGACCTGTTCAGCGCTTGTGGCATTTTTGACAGGGATTGCGAGGTCGAAAGATGGAAAAGCAAATCATGCGTGCCGTGGAACTCACGGACTTTGGTGCTCCCGAGGTATTGCGCCTGGGCGAGCGTCCGCTGCCCGTTGCGGGTGCGCAGGAGTTGCTGATCCAGGTGTCGGCCAGTGGTGTCAATCGCCCTGATGTGTTGCAGCGCAAGGGTCACTATGCTCCGCCGCCCGGCGCCTCCGATCTGCCCGGGCTGGAAGTGGCCGGGGTGATCGTGTCGGGCGACGACGAAGCCATGCGGCTGGCAGGCCTGCGCGTGGGAGACCGCGTGTGCGCGCTGCTGGCCGGTGGTGGCTATGCGGAGTACTGCGTTGCGCCCGTGGCCCAGTGCCTGCCCATCCCGGCAGGGCTCAGCGAGGTGGAGGCTTCGGCATTGCCCGAGACCTTCTTCACCGTCTGGAGCAATGTATTCGATCGCGGTGCCTTGCAGGCGGGCGAAACCCTGCTGGTGCAGGGCGGCAGCAGCGGCATCGGCGTGACGGCCATCCAGCTGGCCAAGGCGCGCGGCGCCACGGTCATCGTGACTGCTGGCTCCGATGCCAAGTGCGCCGACTGCCTGAAGCTGGGTGCCGACCATGCCATCAACTACCGTACCCAGGACTTTGCTGCGGAGGTGCAGCGCATCACCGAAGGCAGGGGTGTGGACGTGATCCTTGACATGGTGGCGGGTGGCTATGTGGCGCGCGAGGTGCAAAGCCTGGCAGAGGATGGCCGCTTGGTCATCATTGCGGTGCAGGGCGGCATCAAGGCGGAGTTCGACGCGGGCCTGGTCCTGCGTCGCCGTCTGCTGGTGACGGGCTCCACGCTGCGTCCGCGGCCTGTCGCTTTCAAGGCTGCCATTGCCCAGGCCCTGCGCCGCGAGGTCTGGCCGCTCATCGAGGCAGGCGGCATTCGTCCTGTGATCCATAGCACCTTTGCTGCCGCTGATGCCGACAAGGCACACGCGCTGATGGAGTCGAGTCAGCACACCGGCAAAATCGTTTTGACGTGGTAACCATGAAGAAGAAACTCATCGTCGGCAACTGGAAGATGAATGGCAGCCTGGCTGCCAATGCCGTTTTGCTCAAGGCCCTCAAGGAGGGGCTGCCCGAGGGGGGCAATGCGGGCGTGGCTGTGGCCGTGCCTGCCGTCTATCTGGCCCAGGCCCAGGCCGAGCTTGAGGGCTCGGCCATCGACGTGGCCGCGCAGGACGTGTCGCAGCATGAATCGGGTGCCTATACGGGCGAGCTGTCGGCGGCAATGCTTCGGGATTTTGGCGTGCGCTATACGCTGGTCGGGCACTCGGAGCGTCGCCAGTACCATGGCGAAACCGATGCCGTGGTGGCGCTGAAGGCGCAGGCCGCGCTGGCCAAGGGCGTCACGCCCATCGTCTGTGTGGGCGAAACGCTGGCGGAGCGCGAGGCGGGGCAGACCGAAGAAGTGGTCAAGCGCCAGCTGGCGGCCGTGATCCATCAGGTGGGCCAGTGCATCAATGAGCTGGTCGTGGCCTATGAGCCCGTCTGGGCGATTGGCACCGGCAGGACCGCCACGCCGGAGCAGGCCCAGCAGGTGCATGCCGTGCTGCGCGCCCAGCTGGCGGCTGCCAGCCGGCAGGCCGATCGCATCGCCTTGCTGTACGGCGGCAGCATGAATGCCTCCAATGCAGCCCAGCTTCTGGCCCAGGCCGACATTGATGGTGGCCTGGTGGGCGGAGCGTCGCTCAAGGCAGCCGATTTCCTGACCATCATCGCTGCGGCCCAGTAGGCCGGGGCGGTTTTTCCATTCGCTTTTTTAGCTCTCGCGTTACTAGCAGGTACAACCAATGAATGCATTCGCAAGCGTGATCCTCGCCGTTCAGATGCTGTCGGCTCTCGGCATGATCGGCCTGATCCTGATTCAACATGGCAAGGGTGCCGACATGGGTGCCTCGTTCGGCAGCGGCAGCTCCGGCAGCCTGTTCGGTGCCTCCGGCAGCGCCAACTTCCTGTCGCGCTCCACGGCAGGCCTGGCCACGGTGTTCTTCGTGGCCACGCTGGCGCTGGCCTATCTGAGCAATGCGCGTCCCGTCAGCTCGGGCAGCGTGCTGGAAGGTGCCGCGCCCATCACGGCGCCGGCGCCTGCGGCCGCAGGCGCTGCTGGCGAAGTGCCCGCTCCTGCTGCAGGCCAGGCGCCTGCTGCCGGTGCTGAAGGCGCCGCGCAGATCCCCACGAAATAATTTCGAACAAAGTCCTCGGTCCTTCGGGCCCGAGGGTTTTTCAGAGTAGAATCTAGAGATTGTTCGGTAGGCAGAATCTTTGCAACGAAGATAAAGAGCCAGCTGAAATCAAGACTTGCCGTCGTGGTGAAATTGGTAGACACGCTATCTTGAGGGGGTAGTGGCGAAAGCTGTGCGAGTTCGAGTCTCGCCGACGGCACCAAGATATAACTAAGAGCCTGCCCTGCTGATCAGGCTGATCGGTGCGGGCATGCCTTTCAAGGTAGCCGCACACGATGAACATCGACCAGTATCTTCCCGTTCTTTTGTTCATTCTCGTCGGCATGGGTGTCGGCGTGGTCCCCCTGGTACTGGGGTATGTGCTGGGTCCGAACCGACCCGATGCCGCCAAGAACTCCCCCTATGAATGTGGCTTCGAGGCCTTCGAAGACGCGCGCATGAAGTTCGATGTGCGCTACTACCTCGTCGCCATCCTGTTCATCCTGTTTGATTTGGAAATCGCCTTTCTGCTGCCCTGGGCCGTTGCGCTTCGGGACGTGGGTGGGGCCGGTTTCGCCGCTGTCCTTATTTTCCTGACCGTTCTCGTCGTGGGCTTTGTCTACGAATGGAAGAAGGGTGCGTTGGACTGGGACTGAAGCGGGTTCACTAAGGAAACACGATGATCGAAGGCGTGATGAAAGAAGGCTTCATCACCACGAGTTACGACTCTGTGGTGAATTGGGCCAAGACGGGCTCGCTGTGGCCCATGACATTTGGTCTGGCCTGCTGCGCGGTGGAGATGATGCACGCTGCGGCGGCGCGTTACGACATCGGTCGCTTTGGCTCGGAAGTCTTCCGTGCCAGCCCGCGGCAGTCGGACCTGATGATTGTGGCCGGCACCCTGTGCAACAAGATGGCGCCCGCCATGCGCAAGGTCTATGACCAGATGTCCGAGCCCCGCTGGGTCATCTCCATGGGCTCGTGCGCCAACGGCGGCGGCTACTACCACTACAGCTATTCCGTGGTGCGCGGCTGTGACCGCATCGTGCCGGTCGATGTCTATGTGCCTGGCTGCCCCCCTACGGCGGAAGCCCTGATCTACGGCATCATCCAGCTGCAGCAGAAGATCCGCCGCACCCATACCATCGCTCGCGTCTAAGGGCTAGATGATGACTGCTATTGCGATTCACCCCGAAGTGCTTCGGGATGTGGTGGCTGCTGCCTTGGGCGACAAGGCGCGCAGCGTGACCGTGGCCCTGGGCGAGGTGACGGTCGAAGTGTCCGCCGCCCGCTACCTGGAGGCCATGCAGGTTCTGCACAGCGCCCCGGATTGCCGGTTCGAGGTCCTGGTGGACCTGTGCGGCGTGGACTACTCCACCTATGCAGAAGTCGGCCGCGAAGGCCCGCGCTTTGCCGTGGTGTCCCACCTGTTGTCGATCAGCCTGAACCAGCGCCTGCGCGTCCGTGTCTTTTGCAGCGACGACGATTTCCCGGTGGTGGCTTCCGTCACTCCCGTCTGGGCGGGTGCGAACTGGTTCGAGCGCGAGGCGTTCGACCTGTTCGGCATCGTCTTCGACGGCCATGACGACCTGCGCCGCATCCTGACCGACTACGGCTTCATCGGCCATCCCTTCCGCAAGGACTTCCCGCTGTCGGGCCATGTGGAAATGCGCTATGACCCCGAGCAGCAGCGCGTGGTGTACCAGCCGGTCACCATCGAGCCCCGCGAGATCACGCCGCGGATCATCCGCGAAGACAACTACGGGGACCTGCACTGAAGGCGCTCCAGGCGCCTTTTTGATGGACGACCATGGCTGAAATCAAGAACTATTCCCTGAACTTTGGTCCGCAGCACCCGGCAGCGCACGGCGTGCTGCGCCTGGTGCTGGAGCTCGACGGTGAAGTGGTGCAGCGCGCAGACCCGCACATCGGTCTGCTGCACCGCGCGACAGAAAAACTGGCAGAGAGCAAGACCTACATCCAGTCGCTGCCCTATATGGACCGGCTGGACTACGTGTCCATGATGTGCAACGAGCACGCCTACTGCCTGGCCATCGAGAAGCTGCTGGGCATCGAGGTGCCCATCCGCGCCCAGTACATCCGCGTGATGTATTCGGAGATCACCCGCATCATGAATCACCTGATGTGGCTGGGCTCCAGCGGCAACGATGCGGGCAGCTCCACGACGCTGATCTACACCTTCCGTGAGCGCGAAGACCTCATGGACATGTACGAGGCGGTTTCTGGCGCCCGCATGCACGCGGCCTACTTCCGTCCGGGCGGCGTCTACCGCGACCTGCCCGACACCATGCCGCAGTACAAGGCCAGCAAGGTGCGCAATGCGCGCTCGGTCGAGATCATGAACCGCAACCGCCACGGCTCGTTGCTGGACTTCATCGATGACTTCACGCAGCGCTTCCCCAAGTGCGCGGACGAGTACGAGACCCTGCTGACCGACAACCGCATCTGGAAGCAGCGCAACGTGGACATCGGCGTGGTGACGGCCGAGCGCGCCATGAACCTGGGCCTGACCGGCCCCATGCTGCGAGCCTCCGGCGTGGCCTGGGACATGCGCAAGTCGCAGCCCTACGAGGTCTATGACCGCATGGACTTCGACGTGCCCGTGGGCAAGACCGGCGACTGCTACGACCGCTATCTGGTGCGCGTGGCCGAAATGCGCCAGTCCAACCGCATCATCAAGCAGTGCGTGGACTGGCTGCGTGCCAATCCGGGCCCGGTGATCGTGGACAACCACAAGATCGCCCCGCCGCCGCGCGAAGGCATGAAGTCCAACATGGAAGAGCTGATCCACCACTTCAAGCTCTTCACCGAAGGTTTCCGCGTGCCCGAAGGCGAGGCTTACGCGGCCATCGAACACCCCAAGGGGGAGTTCGGCATCTACATCGTGAGCGACGGGGCCAACAAGCCCTACCGCCTGAAGATCCGTCCGCCGGGATTCGCCAATCTGTCCGCCATGGACGAACTGTGCCGAGGCCACATGCTGGCCGACGCCGTGATGGTGCTGAGTACCCTGGACATCGTGTTTGGAGACGTTGACCGATGATTACCGAAGCGACCAAGGAGCGCTTTGCGCGCGAGGTGGCCAAGTACCCGGCCGACCAGAAGCAGTCTGCCGTGATGGCCTGCCTGTCCATCGTGCAGCAGGAGCAGGGCTGGGTCAGCGCCGAGAGCGAGGCCGTGATTGCCGAGTTCCTGGGCATGGCCGAGATCGCGGTGCATGAAGTCACCACGTTCTACAACATGTACAACCAGCGCCCCACGGGCACGTACAAGCTGAACGTCTGCACCAACCTGCCTTGCCAGCTGCGCGACGGCTACAAGGCGCTGCACCATCTGGAATCCCGCCTGGGCATCAAGATGGGCGAGACCACGCCTGACGGCATGTTCACGCTGCAGCAGTCCGAGTGCCTGGGCGCCTGCGCGGATTCGCCGGTGATGCTGGTGAACGACCGCTGCATGTGCAGCTTCATGAGCAACGAGAAGCTCGACGAATTGATCGACGGCCTGCGCGCCGCGGAGGGCAAGGCATGAACGCCGCCGCACAATCGGTCCTGGCCAAGTTTGCCTCTTCGGGCAGCGAGACCTGCTTCCACGACCGCCACATCAATCCGCAGATCTATGCCGACCTGACCGGCGCCAACTGGTCCATCAAGGACTACGAGGCACGCGGCGGCTACCAGGCGCTGCGCAAGATCCTGGGCAAGGATGGCAGCGAGGGCCTGACCCAGGACCAGGTGATCGCCACCGTCAAGGAATCGGGACTGCGCGGCCGCGGCGGCGCAGGTTTCCCCACGGGCCTGAAGTGGAGCTTCATGCCCCGCCAGTTCCCGGGCCAGAAGCACCTGGTCTGCAACTCGGATGAAGGCGAGCCGGGCACCTGCAAGGACCGCGACATCCTGGTGCACAACCCGCACATCGTGATCGAGGGCATGATCATCGCCGCCTACGCGATGGGCATCTCCCTGGGCTACAACTACATCCACGGCGAAATCTTCGAGGCCTATGAGCGCTTCGAGGCCGCGCTGGAGGAAGCCCGCGCCGCCGGCTACCTGGGTGACAGCATCATGGGCAGCAGCTTCAGCTTCCAGCTGCACGCGCACCATGGCTTCGGCGCCTACATCTGCGGCGAAGAGACGGCGCTGCTGGAGTCGCTGGAAGGCAAGAAGGGCCAGCCGCGCTTCAAGCCGCCATTCCCGGCCAGCTTCGGCCTGTACGGCAAGCCGACCACCATCAACAACACCGAAACCTTTGCGGCCGTTCCCTGGATCATCCGCAACGGCGGCGCTGCGTACCTGGAGTGCGGCAAGCCCAACAACGGTGGCACCAAGATCTTCTCGGTCAGCGGCGACGTGAACCTGCCCGGCAACTACGAAGTGCCGCTGGGCACGCCCTTCAGCAAGCTGCTGGAGCTGGCCGGTGGCGTGCGCACGGGCCGCAAGCTCAAGGCGGTGATCCCCGGCGGATCGTCCTCGCCCGTGCTGCCGGCCGACATCATCATGGAATGCACGATGGACTACGATTCCATCGCCAAGGCCGGCTCCATGCTGGGCTCGGGCGCCGTGATCGTGATGGACGACTCGCGCGACATGGTCGAGAGCCTGCTGCGCCTGTCCTACTTCTACCAGCACGAGTCCTGCGGCCAGTGCACCCCTTGCCGCGAAGGCACGGGCTGGCTGTGGCGCGTGGTCAACCGAATCGAGCACGGCGAGGGCCGTCCTGAAGACATCGAGCTGTTGGACTCGGTGTCCGTGAACATCATGGGGCGCACGATCTGTGCGCTGGGCGACGCGGCAGCCATGCCGGTACGCGCCATGATCAAGCACTTCCGCCACGAGTTTGAAGCGAAGATCCAGAACGCTTCCAAGCAGACGGTCCACGCCGCCTGATCGCGAGAAAAGCATATGGTTGAAATTGAACTGGACGGAAAAAAGGTGGAGGTCGCCGAAGGCTGCATGGTCATGCATGCAGCCGAGAAGGCAGGCACCTACATCCCGCATTTCTGCTATCACAAGAAACTTTCTATCGCCGCCAACTGCCGCATGTGCCTGGTGGATGTGGAAAAAGCCCCCAAGCCCATGCCCGCCTGCGCCACGCCCGTGACGCAGGGCATGATCGTGCGCACCAAGAGCGAGAAGGCGATCAAGGCACAGCAATCGGTGATGGAGTTCCTGCTCATCAATCACCCGCTGGACTGCCCGATCTGCGACCAGGGCGGCGAATGCCAGCTGCAGGATCTGGCCGTGGGCTACGGAAGCTCCGCCTCGCGCTACGAGGAAGAAAAGCGCGTGGTCTTCCACAAGGACGTGGGCCCGCTGATCTCCATGCAGGAGATGAGCCGTTGCATCCACTGCACCCGCTGCGTGCGCTTCGGACAGGAAGTGTCCGGCGTGATGGAGCTGGGCATGATCAACCGCGGCGAGCACTCCGAGATCACCACGGTGGTGGGCGATACGGTGGACTCCGAGCTGTCGGGCAACATGATCGACATCTGCCCCGTGGGCGCGTTGACCAGCAAGCCCTTCCGCTACAGCGCCCGCACCTGGGAGCTGTCGCGCCGCAAGTCGGTCTCGCCCCATGATTCCACGGGTGCCAACCTCATCGTCCAGGTCAAGAACCACAAGGTTCTGCGCGTCGTGCCCTTCGAGAACGAAGAGGTCAACGAGTGCTGGATCGCCGACCGCGATCGCTTCTCCTACGAAGCCCTGAACAGCGACGAACGCCTGACCCGTCCCATGCTCAAGCAAGGCGGCGAGTGGAAGGAGGTCGATTGGCAGACCGCCCTCGAATACGTGGCCAACGGCCTGCGCCAGATCAAGAACGACCATGGCGCCTCCGCCATCGGTTCGCTGGTGAGCCCGCACAGCACGCTGGAAGAGCTGTACCTGGCCGGCAAGCTGGTGCGCGGCCTGGGCAGCGAGAACATCGACCATCGCCTGCGCAATGCCGAGTTCACCGCCGCCCAGGGCGTGCAGTGGCTGGGCACGCCCATCGCGTCGCTGTCCAAGCTGCAAGGCGTCCTGGTGCTGGGCTCGAACCTGCGCAAGGACCATCCGCTGTTCGCGCAGCGCATCCGCCAGGCTGCCAAGCAGGGCTGCGCCGTGCTCGCCATCAATGAGCGTGTCTACGACTGGGCCATGCCGGTGACGGCGTCCATCGTGGCTGCCCCGGACTGGGCCCAGGCGCTGGCCGATGTGGCCGCCGCCGTGGCGCAGGAAAAGGGCGTTGCCGCTCCCGTGGCCGCCGCCGACGTGCATGCCGAGGCCCAGGCCATCGCTGCCGCGCTGCTGCGCGGCGAGCGCAAGGCCATCTTGCTGGGCAATGCCGCTGCGCACCACGCACAGGCATCGACCCTGCTGTCGCTGGCCAACTGGATTGCCGAGCAGACCGGCGCCTCGGTCGGCTACCTGACCGAAGCCGCCAACACGGTGGGCGCGCAATGGGTGGGCGCACAGCCTGCCGCCTCGGGCCTGAATGCAGGCCAGATGCTGGCAGGCGGCCTCAAGGCCGTGCTGCTGCTGAACAACGAGCCCGTGTTCGACTCCGCTGCCGGCGCCCGCGCCGCAGAGGCACTGGGCAAGGCCGAGATGGTCGTGACCCTGAGCCCCTTCAAGGCCAACATGGAATTCAGCGACGTGCTGCTGCCCATCGCCCCGTTCACGGAAACCTCGGGCAGCTTCGTCAACGCCGAAGGCCGCCTGCAAAGCTTCCACGCCGTGGTCAAGCCGCTGGCCGAAGCCCGTCCGGGCTGGAAGGTGCTGCGCGTGCTGGCCAACCTGCTGGGCGTGCAGGGCGTGGACTACGAGACGTCGCAGGACGTGCTCGCAGCCGCCACCGCCGGTGCCACCGGCGTGCCGGCCAACCTGCTGGGCAACGGTGCGCCTGCCGTGAATTCCATCGCCAACGGTGCCGGCCATGCCGCGCCCGTGGTGGCCAGCATTTATCAGCTCGACAGCATCGTGCGCCGCGCGACATCGCTGCAACTGACGGCAGATGCACGTCAGGCTCGTGAGGGAGGCGCCGCATGATTGACGCACTCAAGACGGCCGGTGCCGGCCTGATCGCCGCCCCCTGGTGGACCGACGTGGCCTGGCCCGTGCTCTGGATCCTGCTGGGCATCGTCGCCATCGTCGCCCCGCTGATGGGCGCCGTGGCCTACCTGACGCTGTGGGAGCGCAAGCTGCTGGGCTTCATGCAGGTTCGCATGGGTCCCAACCGCGTGGGTCCCTTCGGCCTGCTGCAGCCCCTGGCCGACGGCCTGAAGCTGCTGACCAAGGAACTGATCCAGCCCACGGCTGCTGCCAAGGGCCTGTTCTACGTGGGCCCGGTGATGGCCATCATGCCTGCCCTGGCGGCATGGGTGGCGATCCCCTTCGGTCCCGACGTGGCCCTGGCCAACGTCAACGCCGGCCTGCTGCTGATCATGGCCATCACGTCCATCGAAGTCTATGGCGTGATCATTGCGGGCTGGGCCTCCAACTCCAAGTACGCCTTCCTGGGCGCGCTGCGCGCCTCGGCGCAGATGGTCAGCTATGAAATCGCGCTGGGCTTCTGCTTCCTGGTGGTGATCATGGTCACGGGCAGCATGAATCTGACGCAGATCGTGCTGAGCCAGGGCCAGGGCCAATTCGCCAGCATGGGTGTCAGCGTCCTGTCGTGGAACTGGCTGCCGCTGCTGCCGATCTTCGTGGTCTACCTGATCTCGGCCGTGGCCGAGACCAACCGCCACCCCTTCGACGTGGTCGAGGGCGAAGCCGAAATCGTGGCCGGCCACATGGTCGAGTACTCGGGCATGGGCTTTGCCATCTTCTTCCTGGCCGAATACGCCAGCATGTGGCTGGTGTCCATCCTGGCCGTGGTGATGTTCCTGGGCGGCTGGCTGCCTCCGTTCGACTTCCTGTCGTTCATCCCCGGATGGATCTGGCTGGCGGCGAAGACTTTCCTGGTCGTGTCCATGTTCATCTGGATCCGTGCCACCTTCCCGCGCTTTCGCTATGACCAGATCATGCGTCTGGGCTGGAAGATCTTCATTCCCGTCACCCTGGTGTGGCTGGTCGTCGTGGGTGGCTGGATGCACTCGCCTTGGAACATCTGGAACTGAGCGGAGCAAGAATGTCTGCGGTTGCTGCTACCCCATTTTCGATCAAAGATTTCCTCAAGAGCTTCATGCTCTGGGAACTGGCCAAGGGCATGGCCCTGACTGGCCGCTACACCTTCCGCCGCAAGGTCACGGTGCAGTTCCCCGAGGAAAAGACACCCCTGTCGCCGCGTTTTCGCGGACTGCACGCCCTGCGCCGTTATGACAACGGCGAAGAGCGCTGCATTGCCTGCAAGCTGTGCGAGGCGGTGTGCCCGGCCATGGCCATCACCATCGAGTCCGATGTGCGTGACGACGGCTCGCGCCGCACCACGCGCTACGACATCGACCTGACCAAGTGCATCTTCTGCGGCTTCTGCGAGGAAAGCTGCCCGGTGGACTCGATCGTCGAGACGCATATCTTCGAATACCACGGAGAAAAGCGCGGCGACCTGTACTTCACCAAGGACATGCTGCTGGCCGTTGGCGATCGCTACGAACCCGAGATTGCCGCGGCCAAGGCTGCGGACGCCAAGTACCGCTGAAGCGGCTCCTTGATCACTTGAAAAGATTCGATCCATGGACGCCAAAACTGGTTTCTTCTATCTGTTCTCGGTCGTGCTGTTGTTTGCAGCCTTCCGGGTCGTCACGGCGCGCAACCCCGTGCATGCCGTGCTCAACCTGATCCTGGCCTTCTCGCAGGCTGCCGGCATCTGGCTCCTGCTCAAGGCCGAGTTCCTGGGCGTGACCCTGGTGCTGGTCTACCTGGGCGCCGTGATGGTGCTGTTCCTGTTCGTGGTGATGATGCTGGACATCCGCATCGACGCCGTGCGCCAGGGGTTCTGGAAGCATTTCCCCTTCGCTGCCCTGATCGGCGCCCTGATCGCCTTTGAAATGGGCATGGTGCTGATGGGCGGCTTCAGCGGCGTCGAGGAGCCCAAGGCCATTGCGGCCACGGTCAACGCTGCCGGCCAGACCGTGCAGTACTCCAACACCCAGGCCCTGGGCAAGCTGCTGTACACCGAATACCTGTACCCCGTCGAGATCGCTGCCGTGATCCTGCTGGTGGCCATGATTGCCGCCATCGCCCTGACCCTGCGCAAGCGCAAGGACAGCAAGGCAGTGAACCCGGCCCAGCAGATCCGCGTGCGCGCAAAGGATCGCCTCGAGCTGGTCAAGGTGCCGGTCACCCAGGCGCCGCAGGCACCGGCCGCCGAGGCAACCCCCGCCGTGGAGACAAAAGCATGACGTTGACTTTGGGCCATTATCTGACGCTGGGCGCCATGCTGTTCGCGCTCTCCGTCGTTGGCATTTTTCTGAACCGCAAGAACCTGATCGTGCTGCTGATGGCCATCGAGCTGATGCTCCTGGCCGTCAACACCAACTTCGTGGCGTTCTCCAGCTATCTGGGTGACATGCACGGCCAGGTGTTCGTGTTCTTCATCCTGACAGTGGCAGCCGCCGAGTCGGCCATCGGTCTGGCGATCCTGGTGCTTCTGTTCCGCAACAAGACCAGCATCAATGCGGAAGATCTCAACTCCCTCAAGGGTTGAGTCCGCCGTAACTTGCAAGGTTCTTAAGAATGAGTCAAACACTCTCTGCATCCATGCTCCTGGCGGTGCCGCTGGCACCGTTGGCGGGCTCCGTGCTCGCGGGCATCTGGGGCACGGCCTTCGGCGGCAACAAGATCGGTCGCGGCGGCAGCCATACCCTCACCATCGCGGGCGTGCTGATCGCCTTCATCCTGTCGGCCATCACGTTCAACAGCGTGATCTTCGACGGCGCGCGCTTCGACCAGTCCATCTACACCTGGATGGAAATCGGCGGCCTGAAGATGGAGGTCGGTTTCCTGATCGACAGCATCACGGCCATGATGATGTGCGTGGTGACCTTCGTGTCGCTGATGGTGCACATCTACACCATCGGCTACATGCAGGAAGATGACGGCTACAACCGTTTCTTCTCCTACATCTCGCTGTTCACCTTCTCCATGTTGATGCTCGTCATGAGCAACAACCTGCTGCAGCTGTTCTTCGGCTGGGAAGCCGTGGGCCTGGTGTCCTACCTGCTGATCGGCTTCTACTACAACAAGCCCACGGCCATCTTCGCCAACATGAAGGCCTTCCTGGTCAACCGTGTGGGTGACTTCGGCTTCATCCTGGGCATCGGCCTGATCGCCGCCTACACCGGCACCATGAACTACGGCGAAATCTTCGCCAAGCTGCCCGAGATCCAGAACACCCTGCTGCCGGGCACCGGCTGGCTGCTGGTGACGGTGACGGCCATCTGCCTGTTCATCGGCGCCATGGGCAAGTCGGCACAGTTCCCGCTGCACGCCTGGCTGCCCGATTCGATGGAAGGCCCGACCCCCATCTCGGCACTGATCCACGCCGCCACCATGGTGACGGCCGGCATCTTCATGGTCTCGCGCATGTCGCCGCTGTACGAGCTGTCGGACACGGCACTGAGCTTCATCCTGGTGATCGGCTCCATCACGGCGCTGTTCATGGGCGTGCTGGGCATCATCCAGAACGACATCAAGCGCGTGATCGCGTACTCCACGCTGTCGCAGCTGGGCTACATGACCGTGGCCCTGGGCGCCTCCGCCTACTCGGTGGCCGTGTTCCACCTGATGACCCACGCCTTCTTCAAGGCCCTGCTGTTCCTTGGCGCCGGCTCGGTGATCATGGGCATGCACCACAACCAGGACATCCGCTGGATGGGCGGCGTGCGCAAGTACATGCCCATCACCTGGATCACCTTCCTGCTGGGCAACCTGGCTCTGATCGGTACGCCGTTCTTCTCGGGCTTCTACTCGAAGGACGCCATCATCGAAGCCGTGCACGCCACGAACCTGCCGGGCGCAGGCTTCGCGAACTTCGCGGTGCTGGCCGGCGTGTTCATCACGGCCTTCTACTCCTTCCGCCTGTACTTCATCGTCTTCCACGGCAAGGAGCGCTACGACCAGAACCCGGACGCGCACCACGATGACCATCATGCCCATGACGACCACCACGGCCATGGCCACGATGCCAAGCCGCACGAGTCGCCCCTGGTCGTGACCGGCCCGCTGATGCTGCTGGCCATCCCCTCGGTGGTGATCGGTGCCATCGCGCTGATGCCCATGCTGTTCGGTGACTTCTTCAAGGGCGTGATCCACGTCGATGGCGCAAAGCACGGTGCCATGGCCGAACTGGCCGAGAAGATCCACGGCTGGGTGCCCATGGCACTGCACGGCTTCACGGCCGCGCCGTTCTGGCTGGCACTGGCAGGCGTCGTCGTCTCCTACCTGTTCTACATGGTCAAGCCCGAAGTCCCTGCGGCCATCAAGTCGGCCATGCAGAAGATCGGTGTCTACCAGGCACTGGAAGGCAAGTACGGCGTGGACTGGGTCTACGAAAACATCTTCGCCCGGGGTGCTCGCGCCTTCGGCAGCTTCTTCTGGAAGGTCGGCGACCAGGCCATCATCGATGGCGCCATCGTCAACGGTTCGTGGAAGCTCATCGGCCGCATCGGCCAGTGGGTGCGCAAGCTGCAGTCGGGCTATCTCTATCACTACGCGTTGGTCATGCTGCTGGGCGTGTTCGCTCTCATGACGTATTTCGTGTGGCTCAACAAGTAGTAGAGGAAGAACAAAAATGCATTGGTTGAGTCTTTCAATCTGGGTGCCGATCGCATTCGGCGCCCTCCTGCTGGCCCTGGGCCGCGAGGACCAGGTCAAGGCAGTGCGCTGGCTGGCCCTGGTCGGCGCCCTGGCCGGCCTGGCGGTCACGCTGCCGCTGATCCAGCAGTTCGACAACAGCACGGCTGCGATGCAGTTCGTGGAGAAGGCGCTGTGGATCGAGCGCTTCAACATCTACTACCACCTGGGCGTGGATGGCATCTCGTTCTGGTTCGTGCCGCTGACGGCCTTCATCACCGTGATCGTCGTGATCGCGTCGTGGGAAAACATCACCGAGCGCGTGAACCAGTACATGGGCGCGTTCCTGATCCTGTCCGGCCTGATGGTCGGCGTGTTCAGCGCGCTGGACGGCCTGCTGTTCTACGTGTTCTTCGAAGCCACGCTGATTCCGATGTACCTGATCATCGGTATCTGGGGCGGCCCCAACCGCATCTACGCGGCCTTCAAGTTCTTCCTGTACACGCTGATGGGTTCGCTGCTGACCCTGGTCGCGCTGATCTATCTGTACACCCAGTCCGGTGGCAGCTTCGAGATCCTCGACTGGCACAAGCTGCCGCTGTCCATGACGGCCCAGACGCTGATCTTCTTCGCCTTCTTCGCGGCCTTCGCCGTGAAGGTGCCGATGTGGCCGGTGCACACCTGGCTGCCCGACGTGCACGTGGAAGCGCCCACCGGCGGCTCCGCCGTGCTGGCCGCCATCATGCTGAAGCTCGGTGCCTACGGTTTCCTGCGCTTTTCCATGCCCATCGCCCCTGATGCATCGCACAAGTGGGCCTGGCTGGTCATCGCGCTGTCGCTGATCGCCGTGATCTACGTGGGCGTGGTCGCGCTGGTGCAAAAGGACATGAAGAAGCTGGTGGCCTACTCTTCCGTGGCCCACATGGGCTTCGTGACCCTGGGCTTCTTCATCTTCAACCCGCTGGGCATTGCCGGCGGCATCGTGCAGATGATTGCCCACGGCTTCGTGTCGGGCGCCATGTTCCTGTGCATCGGCGTGCTCTACGACCGCGTGCACTCGCGTGAAATCGCCTCCTACGGCGGCGTGGTCAACACCATGCCCAAGTTCGCGGCCTTCGCACTGCTGTTCGCCATGGCCAACTGCGGCCTGCCCGCAACGGCCGGCTTCGTGGGCGAGTGGATGGTGATCCTGGGTGCAGTCCAGTACAACTTCTGGATCGGCCTGGGCGCTGCCACGGCGCTGATCTTCGGCGCCGCCTACACCCTGTGGATGTACAAGCGCGTCTACCTGGGTCCGGTCACCAACGACAATGTGCGCGGCCTGACCGACATCGGCAACCGCGAGTTCCTGGTGCTGGGTCTGCTGGCCATCGCCGTGCTGTACATGGGTCTGTATCCCAAGCCCTTCACTGACGTGATGGATGTGTCCGTGGCCGAGCTGCTCAAGCATGTGGCCATGAGCAAGCTGCAGTGACCAGACTGAAACGAGAGAATCGAGATGATTGACAACATCAGCTGGCTGGCCATCTATCCGGAGATCCTTCTCCTGGTCATGGCCTGCGTGATCGCCCTGGTGGACCTGGGCGTCAAAAGCCCGCGCCGCACGGGCACCTATGTTCTGACGCTGCTGACGCTGGGCGTGGTGGCCGTGCTGCAAGGCATGTACGCCTCCAGCGGCAACACCTTCTATGGCTGGGGCAACATGGTGGTCTCCGACGCCATGGGCAACTGGCTCAAGTGCTTCGCCACCGTGGCCATGATGGTCACCCTGGTCTACGGCCGTCCCTACGCCGCCGACCGCGACATGCTGCGCGGCGGCGAGCTGTTCACGCTGGCCATGCTCGCGCTGCTGGGCATGTTCATCATGATCTCGGGCAACAACTTCCTGGTCATCTACCTGGGCCTGGAGCTGCTGACGCTGTCCAGCTACGCGCTGGTGGCACTGCGCCGCGACCACACGGCTTCGGTCGAGGCCGCGATGAAGTACTTCGTGCTCGGCGCCATGGCCAGCGGCTTCCTGCTGTACGGCATGTCCATGCTCTACGGCGCGACCGGCTCGCTGGACATCGGCCAGGTCTTCAAGGCCATCAACTCGGGCGAGATCAAGCACCAGGTGCTGGTGTTCGGCCTGGTCTTCGTGGTCTCCGGCCTGGCCTTCAAGCTGGGCGTGGTTCCCTTCCACATGTGGGTTCCCGACGTCTACCAGGGCGCTCCCACGGCCATCACCACCATGATCGGCGGCGCGCCCAAGCTGGCCGCCTTCGCCATCGTCATCCGCCTGCTGGTGGACGGCCTGCTGCCGCTGGCCATCGACTGGCAGCAGATGCTGGCGGTGCTTGCCATCGCCTCGCTGCTGATCGGCAACCTGGCCGGCCTGCAGCAGACCAACCTCAAGCGCATGCTGGCCTACTCGACCATCTCGCAGATGGGCTTCGTGCTGCTGGGCCTGATGTCGGGTGTGGTGGATGGCAAGGTCGATCCGGCCACCATCGAGAACGCCTACAGCTCGGCCATGTTCTACGTGGTGACCTACGTGCTGACCACGCTGGCCGCCTTCGGCGTGATCCAGCTGCTGGCCCGCGAAGGCTTCGAGAGCGAAGAGGTCGCCGACTTTGCCGGCCTCAACCAGCGCAGCCCGCTGTATGCCGGCGTGATGGCGATCTGCCTGTTCTCCATGGCCGGTATCCCCCCCCTGGTGGGCTTCTACGCCAAGCTGTCGGTGCTGCAGGCGCTCGTGGCATCGGGCCACAGCCTGTACATCGCGCTGGCCGTGTTTGCCGTGGTCATGTCGCTGATCGGCGCCTTCTACTACCTGCGCGTCGTCAAGGTCATGTACTTTGACGAACCCATCACCGCCACCAGCGTTTCCGCGTCGCTGGACGTGCGCGTTGTGCTGACCCTCAACGGCGCCCTGGTGCTGGGGCTGGGCCTTCTGCCGGGTGGCCTGATGGCCCTGTGCGCCGACGCCGTCGTGCGCGCCCTGGCTTCCTGATCCACTTTCCCGATGCGGGGCTCTGCACGCAGGGCTCCGCGGTGAGGACATCGGCTTGTCGCAAACCGCTTCGATCTGGCTCGTGATATTGGCTGCCCTTGTGGCAGCCAATTTGCCTTTCTTCAACGCCCGCTGGCTGCAGCTGGGGCCGCTGCGCGCCCAGCGCAAGCCGCTGGCCCTGTGCCTGCTGGAGATGGTGCTGCTGTACTTCATCGTCGGCGGCGTGGCGCTGCTGCTGGAGCGCCGCGTGGGGCAGATCGCGCCCCAGGGCTGGGAGTTCTATGCCGTCACGGGAGCATTGTTCCTGACGCTGGCCTTCCCCGGTTTCGTTTATCGTTTCCTGATTCACCGCCGCGGCTGAGGCTGCGGTGCCGGTTGTCTCATGGGTGGGGGTGCGTGATGAAAGTGCTCGACCTGCATTGCCCGCACGGCCATCTGTTCGAGGGCTGGTTCGCCTCGGAGGATGATTTCCAGGGCCAGCTGCAGCGCAAGCTGGTGCTGTGCCCTGTCTGTGGGCACAGCGACATCACCAAGCGCCTGAGCGCCCCCCGCATCAATCTTGGTGCCAAGCCTGCGGCCTTGCCCCCGGCTGCCGCACCGGCCGCCGAGCCTGCTGCAGCCGCCATGCCTTCACCGTCCATGCCGCCCGAGGCGCGCGAGCAGCTGCAGGCCATGCAGGCCGCCTGGCTGAAATGGTCGCGCCAGGTGGCGCAGCAGACCGAGGACGTGGGCGAGCGCTTCGCCGATGAAGCGCGCCGCATGCACTACGGCGAGACCGACGAGCGCGCCATCCGCGGCAAGGCCAGCCCCGAGCAGGCCATGCAATTGCTGGATGAAGGCATTGCCGTCCTTCCATTGGCCTTGCCGGAAGGCAGCAAGGAAACACTGCAGTAAGCGGCGACTGGCACATGCTGTCTTGGCGACGACAATTGCACTGATTGCAATGCATCGGCAATTTCCAAGCCACACCTTTATTTGTTGCTATTTATTAAGTAGCATTCCGGCCAACTTTGTCGCCCGTTAATTGATGAAGCGACAAACTCAAGCATATCCGCGGCTTTTCGCATAGTGACTGAGCAGGCCACAGGGAGATTGCCGACCTGGGTGTTTCCCGTAAGACTGCGGACATTGGCCGCTGCCCTGTAAGTCGCAAAAAGGGTAGTTTGCTATCGCTTTGGAAGCGCTCTGTCCTTCCCTGGGGGCCTCGCCGGGCCGAGATGGTGGAGAACCCTAGGCCCTGCCTGCCGCCGCGGCACCTTACAGCCCCGCGTGTGCTTGATTATTTTAAGTGTGAGTGTTTGCTTTCGTTTTCTGTGACAGCCAGTCTTGATGCGCCATGCTGCAGTGCGGGGCAGGGCCTGTGCTTAGGAGCACTTACGTAGGCGTTTTCCCGCTGCGGTGCACAACGTCGGCAAGCCTACGATGCGTCCGACCCTGCACAACGCCCGCCAGAGCCTCTGGCGACGCGTTGGGGGCTGGCAGCATCAACGGAGCAGGCGAAGCGCACATGAGCGACGTTATTCTCGAAACCCGGAACCTGACCAAAGAGTTCAAGGGATTTACGGCGGTGAGCAAGGTGGACCTTTCGGTGCGCCGTGGCTCCATCCATGCCTTGATCGGCCCCAATGGCGCAGGCAAGACCACCTGCTTCAACCTGCTGACCAAGTTCCTGGAGCCCACCTCCGGCACCATCCGTTTCAATGGCGAGGACATCACGCGGGAGGCTCCTGCGCAGATTGCGCGCCGTGGCGTGATCCGGTCCTTCCAGATCTCGGCCGTGTTCCCGCATTGCACGCTGCTGGAGAACGTGCGCATCGGCCTGCAGCGCAAGCTGGGCACGGAGTTCCATTTCTGGCGCAGCGAGAAGAGCCTGTCGCAGCTCGATGACCGCGCCATGCAGTTGCTGGCCGAAGTGGGCCTGCAGGATCTGGCCGACGAGGTCACGGTCAACCTGCCCTATGGCCGCAAGCGCGCGCTGGAGATCGCCACCACGCTGGCCATGGAGCCCGAGCTGATGCTGCTGGACGAACCCACGCAGGGCATGGGCCACGAGGACGTGGACCGCGTGACCCAGCTGATCAAGAAGGTCTCGGCCGGCCGGACGATTCTCATGGTGGAGCACAACATGAAGGTGATCTCCACCATTGCCGACCGCATCACGGTGCTGCAGCGCGGCGCCGTGCTGGCGGAAGGCCCCTATGAAGAGGTTTCACGCAACCCGCAGGTGATGGAAGCGTACATGGGCACGACCGACGGCCAACTGCAGGGAGCGCATTGAGATGACTGCACCGGCATTGGAAATCAAGGGCCTGCAGGCCTGGTACGGCGAATCCCATGTGCTGCACGGCATGGACCTGGTGGTCCAGCCCGGCGAGGTGGTCACGCTGCTGGGGCGCAACGGCGCGGGCCGCACGTCCACGCTGCGCGCCATCATGGGTCTGACGGGCGCGCGCAAGGGCTCCATCCGGATCAACGGCGTGGAAGCCATCCACCTGCCCACGCACCGCATTGCCCACCTGGGCGTGGGCTACTGCCCTGAAGAGCGCGGCATCTTCTCCAGCCTCTCGTGCGAGGAGAACCTGATGCTGCCGCCGCCGCTCAAGACCGGCCAGCCGGGCATGAGCGTGGACGAGATCTACGCCATGTTCCCCAACCTGGCCGAGCGCCGCCACAGCCAGGGCACGCGCCTGTCGGGCGGCGAGCAGCAGATGCTGGCGGTGGCGCGCATCCTGCGCACGGGCGCGCGGCTGCTGCTGCTCGACGAAATCTCGGAAGGCCTGGCCCCCGTCATCGTGCAGGCGCTGGCCCGCATGATCACCATGCTGCGCACCAAGGGCTATACCGTGGTCATGGTGGAGCAGAACTTCCACTTCGCGGCGCCGCTGGCCGACCGCTTCTACGTGGTCGAGCACGGCCATGTGGTCGAGCGTTTCGGCGCGTCCGAGCTGCAGGCCAAGATGCCCGTGCTCAACGAACTGCTCGGAGTCTGACCCGGATATCCATCGTGGCTGGCGCCTGGGGCTCGCCGGCTGCATTCCTGCCATGGCCCTGTGACAAAAAACCCAAGACATCAACGCGAAGGAGACACCAATGAAAGCAAAACTGACCGCACTGTCGTGCATGCTGGCCGCTGCCGGCCTGGCCAGCCCGCTTGCCATGGCACAGGAGAAGGTGAAGATCGGCTTCGTGACCGACATGTCCAGCCTGTATGCGGACGTGGAAGGCAAGAACGCCGTCACCGCCATGCAGATGGCCATCGATGACTTCGGCGGCAAGGTGCTGGGCCAGCCCATCGAGCTGCTGAGCGCCGACCACCAGAACAAGGCCGACATCGCCGCCTCCAAGGTGCGCGAGTGGGTGGACACGCAAGGCATCTCGCTGGTGTTCAGCGGCACCAATTCCGGCACGGCCCTGGCGGTCTCGCAGGTGGCCAATGAGAAAAAGCGCGTGCACTTCAACAGCGGCGCGGGTTCCTCGGCACTGACCAACGAGCAGTGCAATCCCTACACCGTGCACTACGCCTATGACACCGTGGCCCTGGCCAAGGGCACGGGTACGGCCGTGGTCGAGCGCGGCGGCAAGGACTGGTTCTTCCTGACGGCCGACTACGCCTTCGGCCACGCGCTGGAGAACGACACCACGGCCGTCATCAAGGCCAAGGGCGGCAAGGTGGTGGGCGGCGTGAAGCATCCGCTCAATGCCTCGGACTTCTCGTCCTTCCTGCTGCAGGCGCAGGCCTCCAAGGCCCAGATCCTGGGCCTGGCCAATGCCGGCGGTGACACCATCAATTCGATCAAGGCGGCCAAGGAATTCGGCATCAACAAGAGCATGAAGACCGTGGGCCTGCTGGTGTTCCTGACCGACATCCACAGCCTGGGCCTGAAGAACACCGAAGGCATGCAGTTCACCACCAGCTGGTACTGGGACCAGAACGATGCGGCGCGCAAGTTCGGCGAGCGCTTCTTCGCCAAGACCAAGCGCATGCCCACCTCGATCCAGGCTGCCGACTACTCGGCCGTGACCAGCTACCTCAAGGCCGTGCAGGCCGTGAAGTCCACCGATGCCGACAAGGTCATGGCCTATCTCAAGAGCACGCCCATCGACGACTTCTACGGCAAGGGCGTGATCCGTCCCGATGGCACCTTCGCCCACGACATGTACCTGGTCGAGGTCAAGAAGCCCGCCGAGTCCAAGAGGCCCTGGGACTACCTGAAGGTCGTGGCCACGCTGCCCGCCGACCAGGTCTGGACGACCAAGGCCGAGACCAAGTGCGCGCTGTGGAAGTAACGCTGCGCCGCCACTGACCCCCAACCGCCACCCGGCCAACCACGACAGCTGTATCCCATGGAAATCTTTGGTGTTTCCCTGCCAGGCCTGATGAGCCAGCTCCTTCTGGGGCTGGTCAACGGCTCGTTCTACGCCATCCTCAGCCTGGGGCTGGCGGTGATCTTCGGCCTGCTCAACGTGATCAACTTCGCCCACGGCGCGTTGTTCATGCTGGGCGCCATGGTCACCTGGATGGCCATGAGCTACTTCAACATCAACTACTGGGTGATGCTGGTGCTGTCGCCGTTGCTGGTGGGCCTGCTGGGGGTGCTGATAGAGCGCTTCCTGTTGCGCTGGATCTACAAGCTCGACCACCTCTACGGCCTGCTGCTGACCCTGGGCCTGTCGCTGCTGATCGAGGGCCTGTTCCGCTCGGTCTACGGCGTCTCGGGCCTGGGCTACGACACGCCCGAGCTGCTGGAGGGCGCGACCAACCTGGGCTTCATGATCCTGCCCAACTACCGCGCCTGGGTGGTGCTGGCCTCCATCGTGGTCTGCGTGGCCACCTGGTTCATGATCGAGAAGACGCGCATCGGCGCCTACCTGCGGGCGGGCACCGAGAACCCGCGGCTGGTCGAGGCCTTCGGCGTCAACGTGCCCGTGATGATCACGCTGACCTATGCCTTCGGCGCGGCCCTGGCGGCGTTTGCCGGCGTGCTGGCGGCGCCCGTCTACCAGGTCACGCCGCTGATGGGGCAGAACCTCATCATCGTGGTCTTCGCCGTGGTGGTGATCGGCGGCATGGGCTCCATCATGGGCTCCATCCTCACCGGCCTGGGCCTGGGCGTGATCGAGGGCCTGACCAAGGTCTTCTGGCCCGAGGCGTCGTCCACCGTGGTGTTCTTCATCATGGTCATCGTTTTGCTCATCCGCCCCGCCGGCCTGTTCGGCAAAGAGAAATAACAAGAACGAGGACAAGGGGCCGACCACATGAAATCCAAGACTCTCGTTCAACGCATCGCCCCCTGGGGCTATGGCCTGCTGCTGCTGGGCCTGCTGGCGGCGCCCATGCTGGGCGCCTACCCGGTGTTCGTGATGAAGCTCATGTGCTTCGCACTGTTCGCCTCGGCCTTCAACCTGCTGCTGGGCTACACGGGCCTGCTGTCCTTCGGCCACGCGGCCTTCCTGGGCGGCGCGGCCTATGTGACGGGCTACGCCATCAAGGGCTGGGGCTTCACGCCCGAGCTGGCCATGCTGGCCGGCACGGCCGGGGGCGCGCTGCTGGGGCTGATCTTCGGCTGGCTGGCCATCCGGCGCCAGGGCATTTATTTCTCGATGATCACGCTGGCGCTGGCCCAGATGCTGTTCTTCGTGTGCCTGCAGGCGCCCTTCACGGGCGGCGAGGACGGACTGCAGGGCGTGCCGCGCGGCAAGCTGTTCGGCCTCATCGACCTGACCAGCGACCTGACCATGTACTACGTCACGCTGGTCATCGTGGTCCTGGCCTTCCTGCTGATCGTGCGCACCATCCACTCGCCCTTCGGCCAGGTGCTCAAGGCCATCAAGGAGAACGAGCCGCGTGCAACCTCGCTGGGCTACGACGTGGCGCGCTTCAAGCTGCTGGCCTTCGTGATCTCGGCCGCGCTCACGGGCCTGGCCGGCTCGCTCAAGACCGTGGTGCTGGGCTTTGCCACGCTGTCGGATGTGCACTGGACCACCTCCGGCCATGTGATCCTGATGACGCTGATGGGCGGCCTGGGCACGCTGTCCGGCCCCATCCTGGGCTCGGCCGTGGTGGTCATGCTGGAGAACAAGATCGGCGAGTTCGGCAGCTTCCTGCAGCGCCTCACGGGCGTGGAGTGGTTCTCCACGCTGGGCGAGTCGGTGACCATCGTCACCGGCCTGATCTTCGTGGTCTGCGTGCTGCTGTTCCGCAAGGGCATCATGGGCGAGCTGATCGCCTGGCTGCAGAAAAAGCGTACTCCTTGAGATCCTGAAGACCGCACCGAGCGCAGGGAAGGGCAGGCCACCAGGACCGCATCTGATCCTGTTGGCCTGCCCTTATCCGTTGTCGGGTTCCTGCATCCATGCCGGCAGGTCCCGCTGGCCGTGCAGCACACGCCATACATCGACGTGATGGGCGTGCTCCACATAGAACACCATGTACGGGTAGCGCGTCAGCGGCCAGGCGCACAGGCCCGGCAGATGGAGTTCATGGGCATAGCGCAGCGAGCCTGTGGCGGGGTGGCGGCCTATGTGTGCGTAGGCCTTCTCCAGCGCGTCGATGAAGCCCAGGGCTGCGTGTGCTGCCTCCTCGTCCAGGTACCAGGCAAGTATCTCTTCGACGTCCCGGTTGGCCTGCTCGTGGGGGACGATGGCCTTGGCCTTCACCTGCTGGCCTTCGCCCGCTCACGCAGTCCATCGAAATAGCCCGCATCCACCACGGCAGCTGGCGCCGAGCCCGCTCCGGCCAGCATCAGGTTGCGCAGTTGCAGGCGCTCCTGATCCCTGCGGATCAGCTCGCGGACATACTCGCTGCTTGTGCCGTAGCCACGCTGGCGAACCTGCTCATCCACAAAGGACTTGAGGGTGTCAGGCAGGGAAATGTTCATGGTGCTCATGTCGCAAGTGTGGGTTCCTTGGCAAAATTTGGCAAGATTCCCATTCCGCCAAAGCGATCACGAGCAGGTTCTCATAGCTGCAGCGGCCGGGCGTAGCCCGTCATCTCCAGATATCCCTGACCGGCTCGTGCCTCCTGGCCCGGGCCGGTCGGCCTTTGCAGGCTGCACAGGCCTTCCCAGTAGATGGCGCCGGTGGAGGCGCTGCTGTCCAGCTCCTGGTCATCGACCAGGGCGGTCACCGAAAAACGGCCTGCCGGTGTGTCCACCTGCCATTGCACGGGGTAGCGCGCTCCGCTGGCAGGGCTGCTCCAGTGGCGCAGCGGCGTGAACTGCACTGCATCGTGGGTGAAGACCTGCAGCGTGCCATCCACACCGCGCAGCGAGCCACCGGCCCACAATGCGCTGCCATCCGCCCGTCGCACGCGAAAGGCCGTGAGCGCGCCGCCGTCGAACAGGTTCATGCCTATCCAGTCCCAGCCCACGGCCTCGGGGTGCATCAGGGCCTGGCTCCATTCATGGTCCAGCCAGGCGCGGTTGTCGCCGGGCTCGCGCGCGGCCTCGATCTCCATGCGCTGGCCTGCCAGCTCCAGCATGCCGCTCACCTGCAGTTGCGGGCGGCTGTAGTAGTAGCTGGCCTGCTCGGGCTCCGGCCCCTTGCGCGAGAGGCCGGCGCGGCCCTGCAGCAGCGGGTGCTCGCGGGTCTCGAAGCGCAGGTCCAGTGCGAATGCGGTGCTGCGTACGCGGGTGGTGTAGCGTTCGGCAGGGCCTTCATCGGTGCGCTGCAGCGACCAGTCCTGCAGTCGCACGCCGGCATCGGTCTCGCTGGCCTGGGCAATGCCGAAGCCTGCGCGCGCGATGCGCTGGTCGTGGTGCAGGCGGGCGCCCTGCACATCGCACAGCGCCGCATGGGCAAACAGCAACTGGCGCGCCGCAAAGGCGGAGCGCAGCTCCTGCGTGGCCGGCACGCGCGAGCGGAAGAAGGTGATCTGGAAACCCCAGGGCCGGCCCGCCGCGCGTGCCTGGCCGGTGATGTACCACCACTCGGTGCGCAGCCCGGGGTGGCTGCCATGGTCGCGCGGGAAGACCAGCGTGCGCTGCGGCAGTGCCTGGGCGGGCAGGCCCGCGGCCCCCAGGCCCAGGCCGGCAGCCAGTCCCAGCAGATGGCGGCGGGGCAGGGGCATCATGGATCAGCCTTGCAACTGCGCGATGCGCGCCTGGGCCGGCCCGCAGTCGCCGATGCGCTGCATCACCCAGTCCGCATCATGGTAGGTGGGCAGGTAGCGTTCGCCCGCATCGCACAGCAGCGAGAGGATGGAGCCCTGCTCGCCGCGCTGGCGCATCTCGCTGGCCAGCCTGAGCATGGCCACGTAGTTGGTGCCCGTGGACGGCCCCACGCGTCGGCCCAGCAGCGCGGACAGGCTGCGCATGGCGGCCAGGGAATCGCAGTCCGCCACCTCCTCCATGCGGTCCACCAAGGTGCGCACAAAGCTGGGCTCCACGCGCGGGCGGCCTATGCCTTCGATGCGCGAGCCCGGCGCGGTGAGGGCGGCATCGCCCGTGCGGTGGTAGGCGGCGAACACCGAGCCCTCGGGATCGGCCACGCAGATGCCCGTGGCATGGCGCTGGAAACGCACGTAGCGGCCAATGGTGGCACTGGTGCCGCCCGTGCCCGCGCCCACCACGATCCAGCGCGGCACGGCATGGCGCTCGCGCCGCATCTGGGTGAACATGCTCTCCGCGATGTTGTTGTTGCCGCGCCAGTCGGTGGCGCGCTCGGCATAGGTGAACTGGTCCATGTAGTGGCCGTCGGTCTGCGCGGCCACGGCGCGTGCCTCGTCGTAGACCTGGCCTGCGCTGTCCACCAGATGGCAGCGGCCGCCGTAGAACTCGATCAGCGCAATCTTCTCGGCCGAGGTGCTGCGCGGCATCACGGCCACGAAAGGCAGGCCCAGCAGGCGCGCGAAATACGCCTCGCTCACGGCCGTGGAGCCGCTCGATGCCTCGACGATGGTCGAGCCCTCGTGCACCCAGCCATTGCACAGCGCATAGAGAAACAGCGAGCGCGCCAGCCGGTGCTTGAGGCTGCCCGTGGGGTGGGTGGATTCGTCCTTGAGGTAGAGGTCGATCCCCAGGCCGGCAAAGCCGGGCAGGGGCAACGGGATCAGGTGCGTGTCGGCACTGCGCTGGTAATCGGCCTCGATGCGGTTGATGGCCTCATGCAGCCAGGAAGAGGTGGTGTGCGGCATGGCGGCCATTGTCGCAGGCTGCCTCTTACCAATCCTCCTTGACGGCCAGTACCGCTTCGCGGCCTGCAGCCGCACGCCCGGCCAGCCAGGCCGTCAGCGTGCCTGCCGCGATCACGCTGGCAGCCAGCGCAAAAAGGCGGGGCCACGGCAGGGACAGCTCCATGGTCCAGTGAAAGCTTTGCGGATTCACCACATGCACCAGGATCACGGCCACGCCCAGGCCCAGCAGGCTGCCGGCGATGGCGCCCGCCGTGGTCCAGGCCATGCCTTCGCCGGCCACCACGGCCAGGATGTCGCGCCGCGTCAGGCCCAGGTGGGCGAGCAGGCCGAATTCCTTGCGCCGCGCCAGAACCTGGGCGCTGAAGCTGGCTGCAATGCCGAACAGGCCGATGCCGATGGCCACGGCCTGCAGCCAGTAGGTCACGGCAAAGCTGCGGTCGAAGATGCGCATGGAGCGCTCGCGCAGCGCGCCGCTGCTGGCGAACTCCAGTGCCTGGGCGCCACCGGGCCCGTCCATCAGGGACTGGATGCGCGCCTGCAGTTGCTGCGCCGTGGCGGCGTCATCAACCACCGGCCAGATGGCGATTTCGGTGGGGCCCGCGGTGGTGGCTCTGTCATGTGCAAGCTGGTGGTAGTCATCCCAGTCCATGGCGATGGCGCCGAACTGGCGCACGTAGTCACGCCAGATGCCGGCCACAAACACGCGGGAATCTTCCGACGGCAGGGCCTGGGCCAGCAGCGGCCACTCCTGGCCCGGCCGCACGCCATAGAGTTGGGCCACCGCTTCACTGACATAGACGGGCGTGCTGCCAGCGGGCGCTTGCACGGGGCCTTGTATCCACGGCAGCTGCTGGCCCTGGGGGCCATGCAGCGGTCGCAGCAGCAGGCTGACGGCGGGGCGGTCCGGACTGAGCCACAGGCTGGTGCTGCGCATGGGCTGGGCGCGCTGCACGCCAGGCAGGGCGGCAATGCGTGTGGCCAGGTCGGCAGGCAACCGGGCGGCATCGGCGCGGCCTGCGCTGCCGGCCGTGCGCAGGTACAGCGGGGCGGGCAGCACGGCGTCCAGCCAGGCGATCATGCTGTCCCTGAAGCTGGCCACCATCACGGTCAGCGCCACGGCCAGGCTCAGGCTGGCCACCACGCCGCCCACGGCCACGGTGGTGCTGCGGCGCATGCGCCGCGCGCGCTCCACGGGCAGCAGGGCCAGCGGCTGGCGCAGCAGCGATTGCGGCACCAGGCGCAGCAACTGGCCCAGCAACCAGGGCAGGGCGGCCATGCCGCCCAGCAGCAGCAGGGCCACGGCGGCATAGGCGGCGAGGGGGATGCCGGCCACGGGGGGAACAAAGGCCAGCGCCACGCTGGCTGCCATCAGCAGCAGGGCCGGCAGGCCGCGCGCTGCGCGCTCAGAGCCGGCGCCCTGGCCCTTGAGCGTGGCGGCGGGGGGCAACTCCATGGCTTGGCGCGCCGGCCACCAGCCGCCAGCCACCGTGGCGGCCACGCCCAGCAGGCCAAAGGTCAGCGCGGCGCTGGCGCTCCACTGCAGCGCGGGCTGCACGCCGGCAAAGTAGCCGCCACCCAGGTCGCCGCCCAGCAGGTGCAGGGCCAGCCAGGCCAGTCCCGCGCCCAGGGCGATGCCGGCCGCGCTGCCCACAATGCCCAGCAGCAGCGACTCCAGCAGCACCAGGCCCAGGCGCTGGCGCGGCGTCAGTCCCAGCACGGCCAGCAGGGCGAACTGCGGCGCGCGCTGGGCCACGCTGAGCGCCAGCACCGAGAACACCAGGAAGGCCCCCGTGAACAGCGCCACCAGGGCCAGCACCGTGAGGTTGACGCGGTAGGCGCGCGACATCTCGGCAATTCGCTGCTGGTCGTCGCCGGGGCGGCTGGCCAGGGCCTGGACGGGCCAGTCGGGCAGGCGGCGCAGCTCGGCCAGCAGGGACTCGCGCGTGGCGCCTTCGGCCAGCAGCACATCGATGCGGTCCACCTGGCCCCAGCGCTGCAGGCTGTCCTGCAGCGCGCCTATGTCCATCACGGCCAGCGGCGGGCCGGATGCGGCCACCGTGCCCGCGATGCGCAGGGTCTGCGCGCGCCCGCCCAGTTGCCATGGCAGGGGCGTGTGCCGCGCCTGCTCCGGCGTCAGGCCCAGGGCTTCGAGTGCCGTTGCATTGAGGAAGACCGCATCGGGCGCGAACAGGTCCAGCCGCCCGCCGCCATCGAACAGCCGAGGCATGAGCGCAGGCGCCACGGGCGCCAGCCGCAGCGCATCGCCGCCCAGCACGTGCAACTGCACCGGCGTGGCGGTACCGGCCAGTGCCGTGGCTTCGATCCAGGGTGCGGCCAAGCTGACCTGGGGCTGCTGGGCAACACGCCCATACAGCGCTTCGGGCAGGCCGCCCTGCATGGCCCGCAGCTCCAGGTCCGGCTGGCCGCTGACCGTGCGCACGGCGCGCGAGAACTCATCCAGCGCGGACTGGTTGATCACATGCACGGCAAAGCCCAGGGCCACGCCCAGCATGATGGCCACCAAGGCGGTGGCCGTGCGCCAGGGGTGCTGGCGCAGCTCCTGCCAGGAAAAGGTGCGAAGCAGGGCGAACATGGGCGGAAGATCTCTGGCGCTAGGCGGGCTGCATGCCCTGTGCGGTCAGGCGCAGCACCCGGTCTGCACGGCGCGCGGCCTCGATGGAGTGCGTGACCAGCACCAGGGCGGCCTGGTGCTCGCGTGTCTGCTGCAGCAGCAGCTCCATGACCTGCGCGGCCGTGCCGGGGTCCAGGTTGCCGGTGGGCTCGTCGGCGAGCAGCAGGGCCGGGCCATGGACCAGGGCGCGTGCAATCGCCACGCGCTGCAGCTGGCCGCCGCTGAGCTGCCAGGGCAGGCGCTGCTCCAGCCCCTGCAGTCCCACGGCCTGCAGCAACTGCTGCACGCGCAGGCGGCCTGCGGCATCCAGCCGCTGCAGCAGCATCAGCGGCAGGGCCACGTTGTGCCAGACATCCAGGTGCGGCAGCACATGGAAGGCCTGGAACACGAAGCCCACATGGCTGCGCCGCCACAGCGCGCGGCCGGTTTCATCCAGGGCCGACAGGTCCTGGCCTTGGTGCAGCACGCGGCCCTGCTGCCATTCATCGAGCCCGGCCAGGCAGTTGAGAAAGGTGGACTTGCCCACGCCCGAGTCACCCACGATGGCCACGAACTCGCCGCGCGCCACGCTGCAGTCCACGTTCTCGAAGACGGCGGTTTCCGTGCCGCCGTCGTTGCGGTAGCGCCGCGCCAGGCCCTGGACCTGAAGCAGCGGCATGTTTTCCCGGGGCACGGCAGTCATGAAGGCGGTTTCCTGTTCAGCCGTTGCGGGCCTGGTTTGCTGCAGCCACCACGGCCATCGCTGCCTGCAGCAGTTGCTGCTGGGCATCGGGCGCATCGCAGGCAATGGCATGGCGGGCGGGCATGCTGCGCAGCCAGGTGATCTGGCGCTTGGCCAGCTGGCGCGTGGCGGCAATGCCGCGTTCGCGCAGCGAGTCCATGGGGTACAGGCCGTCCAGCGATTCCCAGGCCTGGCGGTAGCCCACGCAGCGGATGGAGGGCAGGTCCAGGTGCAGGTCGCCGCGCGCGCGCAGCTGCTGCACTTCGTCGATGAAGCCGGCGTCCAGCATGGCGTCGAAGCGCTGGGCGATGCGTGCATGCAGCCAGGCGCGGTCCTGCGGCTCCAGCGAGAAGAAGCCGCCGGGGCTGATCAGTCCCGGTTCGGCATTCTTGCCACTGCGCGTATGAAAGCTGGACAGCGGCTTGCCCGACACATGCCAGACCTCCAGCGCGCGCTGTATGCGCTGGCTGTCGGCCGGCGCCAGGCGTGCGGCCGTGGCGGGATCGACCTGGGCCAGCAGCGCATGCATGGCGGGCCAGCCGATCTGCGCGGCCTGGGCGTCCAGCCGCTCGCGCACGGCGGGGTCGGCGGCCGGCATGTCGTCAATGCCATCCTGCAGGGCCTTGAAATACAGCATGGTGCCGCCCACCAGCAGCGGCAGGGCGCCGCGCGCGCGAATCTCGGCCACCAGGCGCTGCGTGTCCTGCACGAACTCGGCCGCGCTGTAGGCCTGCAGCGGGTCGCGGATATCGATCAGGTGATGGGGGCAGGCTGCCAGTTCTTCGGGCGTGGGCTTGGCCGTGCCGATGTCCATGCCGCGATAGACCAGGGCCGAGTCCACGCTGATGATTTCTGCCGCCTGGCCACGGTCGGCCAGCAGCCGGGCAAGGGCCAGGGCGGCAGCGGTCTTGCCGGAAGCGGTGGGGCCGGCGATGGCCAGGCAGGGGAGCGGGGAAGCGGTGGACATTCGAGAAACGGGAACGCAGGAAAGTGGAATCAACGGTGGCCGTCGACGCGGCCATGGCGGCGCACCAGCCCCCAGGCGACCAGGGCCGTGCACACGCCCCAGAACCAGATGCCGAAGGCCATGGGCCGGGTGGACTGGCCGTCCAGGTGCAGGCCCAGCCAGTGTCCCATGGCAAAGGCGATGAGCATCATGGTGAAGCCGTTCAGCGCCGAGGCCGTGCCCGCCGACTGCGGGAAGGGCGCGATGGCATTGCTCTGGCCGCAGGGCATGTGCACGCCATGGGCGATCTGGAAGATATAGAAGGGCAGGGCATAGGCCCAGAGGCTGCGCGCATCGGCCAGCGCCGCAATGCCGATGGCCGTGGCCGACAGCAGGCTGGCCAGCCCGGCAATCTGCACGGCGCGCCGCACATCCATGCGCTGCAGCAGCCAGCGGCACAGGAAGGTGCCCGCGATGTAGCACAGCGCGTTGCTGCCCATCAGCAGGCCGTAGCCCGTACGGCTCACGCCCAGCACATGGATATAGGTGAAGGAAGATGCGGCCAGGTTGGTGAACAGGGCCGCATAGGTGCAGCAGGTCAGCAACTGGTAGGACTGGAATCCCGGGTGGCGCACGATGGTGATCCAGTTGCGCGCCAGGGCCAGCGGCTGCAGCGCCGTGGGATTGGTGCGGGCCAGTGTCTCGGTGAAGCGCAGGGCCACCAGCAGCAGGGCCAGCGCGCCCATCACCGCCTGGGCCAGCATGGTCGAGCGCCAGCCCAGCGAATCCACCAGCAGGCTGCCGCTGACGGGGCTCAGGAAGGCGATCACGCCCAGCCCGGTCAGCGCCTTGGACATGACCTGGGCGCCCAGGTGCGGCGCGAACAGGTCGCGCACCATGGCACGCGCACACATCACGCCGGCGCCCAGCGATGCCCCCTGCAGCGCGCGCCAGGCGATCAGCGACTCCATGGTCTCTGCACTGGCGCTGCCCAGCGCGGCCAGCACGTAGATGGACATGCCCGCCAGCAGGATGGGCCGGCGCCCGAAGCGGTCGGACAGCGGCCCCCAGGCCAGCTGCGAGCAGCCGAAGGCCAGCAGGAACGCCGTCAGCGTGAGCTGCACCTGGGACACCTGGGTGGAGAAGGCCGCCTGTATCGACGGCAGGGCCGGCAGGTACAGGTCGGTGGCCAGCGGCTGCAGCCCCAGCAGCAGGCCGAGCAGGACGACGACCAGGACGGGGGACATGGCCGGCTGCGCTTGCGCGGCGGCGGGAGACAGGGGCGCTGACATAGGCGACCGAGGGTAGCAGAGAACAAGGGGTGCCGCTGTCCATGTCTGGCGGTGCATATCCATCTGCGGATTGCGCAGTTGGGAACCGGCCGGGCCCTGCCTACATTGCATTGCAGAGGAATCAACCCGATCAACGCAACTGTGAACAAAGGACCGCAATGGCAACGCTGACCGCTTTCTCCTCCCTTCCCGCCGCGCTGCGCCAGGGGGCGTGCACCCTGCTGTGGGGCGTGGCCCTGGTCGGTGGTGCGGCCCATGCCAATGCGCCTGTGCCCGAAGGCCCGCTGGTCAGCACCGAATGGCTGGCGGCCAACCTCAACCGCGCCGATGTGCGCATCGTCGAGGTCAGCGTCAACCCCGGCCTGTACGAGCGCTCCCATGTGCCGGGCGCGGTCAATTTCTCGTGGCACAACGACCTCAACGACAAGGTGCGCCGCGACATCGTGGGCAAGGAGCAGTTCGAGAAGCTGCTGTCCCAGGCCGGCGTGAAGGACGGCACGACGGTCGTGCTGTACGGCGATACCAACAACTGGTTCGCGGCCTGGGGGGCCTGGGTCTTCGACATCTATGGCGTGCAGAACGTCAAGCTGCTGGACGGCGGCCGCAAGAAATGGGAGGCCGAGAACCGCCCCCTCAACAACCGCGCCCCGGAATATGCGGCCACCACCTACCGCGTGAGCAAGGTCAACACCGCGCTGCGCGCGCGCCTGACCGATGCGCTGGCCTCGGCCGAGGGACGCAGCGACGCCAGGCTCGTCGACATCCGCTCGGCCGACGAATACCAGGGCAAGGTCTTCGCCCCGGCCGGCGTGCCGGAGCTGGCCATCCGCGCCGGCCACATCCCCGGTGCCGTCAACGTGCCCTGGGGGCAGGCCGTGCGCGAGGACGGCAGCTTCAAGTCCGCCGAAGAACTCAAGAAGCTCTATGCGGGCGTGGGCATCGACGGCAGCAAGCCCGTCATCACCTACTGCCGCATCGGCGAGCGCTCCAGCCACACCTGGTTCGCGCTGTCCAAGATCCTGGGCTACCAGGTGCGCAACTACGACGGCTCGTGGACCGAATACGGCAACTCCGTGGGCGTGCCCATCAACAACCCGGCCGGCACGGTCTGGGCCGCGAAATGATCCTGCAGTCGATCAACCTGTCTTGAAGGCGGGGGCCGGGCGAGGGGTGTCGGTGCTCTTGGTTCGACGGATCAGGGGTGGTGACGAGTGGCTTTGGCAAAAGCTCGGCTCCTTTGGGGCCCGCAGTCTGCGGGCCCCTTTTTTTTATGCGTGGATGGCAACAAAGGGGGCAGGAATGACAAGCGTGACCGGTGAGCACACGCAGAACGTGAATGGCAGGCGCAGGGCACGGGACTGGACCAGATGGCTGCCCTTGGCCGCCGTGCTGGCTGCGGCCTGGCCTGTGGCGGCGCAGCTGCAGCTGCAAGGCGGCGGGCGCACCCTGGTCTTTGCGCTGGCGCTGGGCCTGCTGCTGGGGCTGGTGCTGCAGCGCTCGCGCTTTTGCTTTTACTGCCATGCGCGCGACTGGTTCGAGTTCGGCGATCCGCGCGGCGTGCTCTCCATCCTGCTGGCGCTGGCCGTGGGATCGGCGGGCATGACCGTGGTGCTGGGCAGCTGGGTGGCCGTGCCCCAGCCGGGCCAGTTGCCGCCCGACATGCACATAGGCCCCGTGAGCTGGGTGCTGGTGCTGGCGGGCCTGGCCTTTGGCGCGGGCATGTCGGTCTCGGGCTCGTGCATCAGCGCGCACTGGTACCGGCTGGGCGAGGGCTCGCCCGTGGCGCCGTTTGCCCTGGTCGGCACGGGCCTGGGCTTCGTGCTGGGGTTTCGCAGCTGGAACCCGCTGTACAGCCTGGCCATTGCCGATGCACCCGTCATCTGGCTGCCGGCCCATCTGGGCTATGGCGGCGCGCTGGCGCTGCAACTGGCCGTGCTGGGCCTGCTGGCGGCCTGGGTCTGGCGCATTCATGGGCGCTCGGGCCGCGCACAGCCGCAGCCTGCGGCAGAACCGGCGCAGCCACCGGGCCTGCGCCAGCTGTGGCTGTCACTGTGGCAAGGCCGCTGGAACGCCGCGCTGGGCGGCCTGGCCGTGGGCCTGATCGCGGCCGCCGCCATCGTGCGCATGCGGCCGCTGGGCGTGACCACCACGCTGGGCAGCACCGTGCGTGGCTGGGCCCAGGCGGGCGGCTGGGTGCCCGAGCGCCTGCACGGCCTCGACACCCTGGGCGGTTGCGCCACGGCCGTGCTCAACAGCCTGCTTACCCCTCATGCCGTGCTGCTGCTGGGCCTGGTGGCCGGTGCCTGGGGCGCTGCCGTGGCCAGCCGCCAGTGGACGCCGCGCCGCCCCACCTGGCGCGATGCGGCTCGCGGCCTGGCCGGTGGCGCCTTGCTGGGCTGGGGTGCCATGACGGGGCTGGGCTGCACCATCGGCACGCTGCTGTCGGGCAGCATGGCGGGCGCGCTGTCGGGCTGGGTCTTTGGCGCGGCCGTGTTCACGGCGCTGTGGGCGGGTTTCGTGCTGCGGCGCTGGCGGGCCAGCCGGGACTGAGGTCCTTCAGCCGGCAGCCACGCCCAGCAGCAGATCCGCGATCTCCTCCGGATACCGCTGCCGGCTTCCGTCGATGAGCACGCAGCCGGGCGCCTCGGGGTCGGGCCTGGCCAGGGGCATGCCGTGGTCGATGAGGGCCTGGGCGCAGCCCAGCCAGTCGCCGCCGCCGGGTTCCGTGGATTCAGGCCGGTTCAGCGATGCCCAGCACAGGGTGCCTGCGCAGTTGTCGCCATAGGCGTGGCGTTCGGTCCACCGTGCGCCGTGCTCCAGCAGGAAGCGCGCCATGGCGGCATCGCCACGGAACACGGCCTGGTTCAGTGCGGATGCATCCCAGTCGCCGCCGCGCGCGGCGATGGGCCAGCCCAGTTCCACCATGCAGCGCACGGCGTCCATGCAGCCCAGGGCCGCCAGTTCGGGCAGCATGCGCAGTTGTTCGGGCGCTAGGCCCTGGAGCAGCCCGGGGTGGGCTGCGGCAAGACGGCGGGCCTGTGCTGCGTCGCCCACGGCGCAGGCGGCCAGGAGTTGCTCCTGCGGCGTGGTGGGCTCTCTGCCCGCCGCCTGTTCCAGCAGGGCGGCCACGTCGGGCAGGCCGAAGCGCCGCGCCAGTGCAGCGGCACTCAGGCCCTGCGGCGTGCGGACCGACGGATCGGCGCCGGCATCCAGCAGCGCCTGCACATGGGCGGGCGAGCGGCGCCGGCGGATGGCCCATAGCAGCGGGCGGCCCCATTCGCCCTGGCCGTTGTCCTCGTTCGGATCGGCGCCATGCTCCAGCAGCAGGCGCAGGGCCTGCACATCGTCCAGGTCCAGCACGCGGAACAGGGCATTGCTGCCGTCCACGCGTGCGCCGGCTTGCAGCAGCAGCCGCGTGCATTCGCGGCTGGCGGGCGTGCCTTCCAGCGAGTGGTAGAGCGATTCGCCGTCGTTGGGGTCGGCGCCGGCCTGCAGCAGCATCTGCGTCAGTTGCGCATCATGGTTCTGGTCGGCCGCGCCATAGAGGGCCGACAGCCGCTCGGTATCGGAGGGGGACTGCAGCGAGGCGGGTGGCCAGCGGTTGCCTATGGTCTGCAGCGGGTCGGCGCCCGCGTCCAGCAGCCAGCGCGCGCATGCGTGCAGGTGCTCGGTGAATTCGGGCAGGCGCAGCAGGCAGGAATGGGTGACGGCCATCAGCGGCGGCAGCGCCAACGGCCCGCCTGCTCGGCGCAGCCAGCCGGGGTCGCTGCGCTCGGCCTCGCGCAGCACGGCCAGATTGCCGGTGGCGCAGGCCACCCAGGGATCACTGCCATCACTGCCCGCAAGTTCCGGCCGCTCGTCCAGCAGGCGCCGGGCCAGCGCGGGCTGCGCGCGGTGCGTGCCGCCCGCCACATCGCCGGCATAGACCAGGGCCAGCCAGTGCAGCCGGGACTTCTCTGGGTCCGCCGCCAGGCGCTGGCATGCCTCGACGTAGCCTGACAGCTCGCTCCATGAAGCGAAACCGTGCTCGCGCGCCACGCAGGACTGGGCGTCGTGCAGCCGCAGGTCCTTGGCGGCCAGTGCCTCATCGGCAAGGCCTTTGGCCGCTGGCAGGTGGGAGCGCAAGGACTCCATGGCCTGGGCCGAGCCTGCGCGATAGGCGGCCAGCAGTTGCTTGGCCTGTTTCTTGAGGTGGCCCATGTCGGGCCGGGCGGGAATGCGTTTCACAGGAATACCTCCGTGCACGAAGGCCAATGACCTGCAGCTTGGCGCACAAAGGCATGTGGCAAGAGAAAAACGCCGGGAGGCGCATACAGGTGGGTTCAACCCTTCCCGCAGGTCCGGGTGCGGCCTGCACCGCAAGCGCGGATGTTAGCGCAAGGCGACAGTCATCTGGGTGACAGCCGGCAGCCCCTGCTTGCGGGTTCCTACCCGCATGGCGGGCCAGTTGTCTGGCATAGGCTGCGTCGGCAATCCCGCTTGAACCTTTTTTTTGCGCGCGTTCCCCTCAACACCTTCATCCCAAGGAGACAGTCTTATGCGAGCCCTGCGTTGGAATCGTTGGAAGTATCTCGGTCTGCTGGCGGCCACGGGCCTTGCGGCCTGCGGCGGGGGGGACGGTGATGCGCCCGAGGAGACGCGGGCACAGGACAGCCGCAGCTTTGTGCCGGCCAATCCTTCGGCCACCAGCTTCGATGCGCTGGCCGCCGCTTCGGGCGATGTGGTCGACAACGCCAGCACCAGCCGCTGGGCCGGTGTGCTGGAAGGCGCGGCCTACCGCATCGAGGTGCCGGCCAACTGGAATGGCCGCCTGGTGATGTATGCCCACGGCTATGCGGGCGAGGGCAGTGCGCTCAACGTCACCAATCCGTCCATACGCCGGTACCTGATCCAGAACGGCTATGCCTGGGCGGCGTCCAGCTACAGCAAGAACTACTACGACGTGCGCGCCGGCGTGGAGGACACGAATGCGCTGGCGCTGGCCTTCAACCGCCTGGCCGCATCCCACGGCCGGCCGCTGGCGCAGCCGCAGCGCCTGTACATCACCGGCCATTCCATGGGCGGCCATGTCACGGCGGCGGCCATCGAGGCCGAGGCCCAGGCCACCGCGAGGAACAAGGTGCGCTACCAGGGTGCCGTGCCCATGTGCGGCGTGACGGGAGATACCGAACTGTTCGACTACTTCGCCGCGGCCCAGGTCACCGCGCAGGCCATGGCCGGCGTGGCCCAGCGCCCTGTCACCGAGTGGGCCGCCATCCAGGGCCAGGTAACCTCGGCCCTGTTCACCACCTTTCCGTCGGCTCCCACCGCGACGGGGCGCGCCTATCTGTCGGTCATCCAGAACCTCACGGGTGGCCCGCGCCCGCTGTTCGATCTGGGCGTGGCCGTGGGCGGCTCGTTCGCGCCGGTCTGGGGCGTGTTCGGCAGCGATGGCTCGGTCAACGGCATCCTGAACCGCAATGTGACTGATACCAACCGCTTCACCTACCGCATCGACGGGGATGCCGCGGCCTCGGCCGCGCTCAATGCCGCCGCGCAAAGGCGCACGGCCGCTCCCGATGCCAACCGGCCGCGCCGCGACGGCCTGCGCTGGATTCCCGTGACTTCCGGCGATATCAACATCCCCGTGGTGACCCTGCATACGCTGGGCGATCTGTATGTGCCCTTCAGCATGGAGCAGATCTACCAGCGCCGCGTGGCCGACAAGGGCCGGAGCCAGTGGCTGGTGCAGCGCGCCATCCGCGGCGCATCGCACTGCGACTTCACCGTGGCCGAACAGGTGGAAGCCTTCGATGCCATGGTGCAGTGGGAGCAGGGCGGCGCCAAGCCGGGAGGTGACGATGTGCAGACGGCCGCCACGGTGGCCGCGCCCACCTATGGCTGCCGCTACACGCGCAACACGCTGGGCCCGGATGACAGCACCACCACGCGGCAGTTGCGCGCCGTGATCTCGCAGAACGCGGCAAGCTGCCCGTAGCGCGGAAGGCGGCGCAGGCTGCGCCGCTCAGCGCGGGCTTGCCGGCGCTGTGGGCGCCTGTGCGAGCAGGCGCAGCCCGAACAGCTCGTCCAGCGCCTGCCGGTATTGCTCCATGGCGCGCGACTGGGTGTTGTGGTGGTTGCCGCCTTCGATGAGCACGAAGCGCTTGGGCTCGCTGGCCGCCTCGAACAGCTGGCGGCCCAGCGTGGCGGGGATCAGCGGATCGGCGCTGCCGTGCACGACCAGCAGCGGCGAGCCTATGCCGGCCACCTTGTCGATGGAGGCAAAGCGCTGGGTGATCAGCGGCCCCACGGGCAGCCAGCCCCAGCGGAAGCTGCGGACCACGTCGGGAATGCTGGTGAAGGTGGCCTCGACCATGACGCCGGCCTCATCCTGGACGCTGCGTGCCAGGTCGATGGCGATGGCGCCCCCCAGCGAATGGCCGAAGATGAAGCGCGGCCGGTCAGGCGCGTGCCGGCCCAGCCAGTCCCAGCCTGCGCGGGCATCCTCTGCGGCCGATTCCTCGGACGGCAGGCCGGCGCTGCTCTTGCCAAAGCCCCGGTAGTCGATGGCCAGCACCGAAAAGCCCAGTTCGTGCAGCCGCCGGATGCGCGGCGAGGAGCCGGCAACGTTCCAGCGCGCGCCATGCAGGTACAGCAGCACGGGGGCGTTGCTGGCCGTGGCCGGCTGGGGCAGCCACAGCGCATGCAGGCGGGCGCCGTCCTGCGCCGGCATGTCGATCCAGACATCTTCCATGCCGGCCGTGTTGGCGCCGGGCCAGCTGCGGTCGCTGGGCTGGAAGATCCATTCGCGCTGCTTGGTGTCCAGCACGGAGCAGCCGCTGGCCGCCAGCAGCGCGGCCACGCCCAGCGCCGCCGTGATCCGGTGCAGGCGCCTTCGGGGCCACAGAAAGGGAAGCATTGAGGGCATGACGCAACAATGGATGCACGGGCCGGCCAAAAGTTCAGCGCCGCTGCCCTGCGGGCCGGCGCTGTCATGGATTGGCGCTATTCTTGCCGCTGGTTCGCGGGCCGACAAGGCGATGCGGGCCTCTCCCCACTGTTGATGAGTGAACCTGTATGCCGATACGCCTGGGCCTGGCCGCCAACCGAATCCACCACCAAACCGAGGATGCCGCACTGTTCGGCTGGCTGCGCGCCTGCGAGTCCGGCATCCGCGAGCTGCAGCTGGGCCTGCATGCCGTGGGCCGTACCTTCGACGCCATCCAGGCCGCCGGCATGCTGGCGTCCTACCGGGGCCTGCGCCGCTATCCCTATGGCCGCGAAGGCGGGCTGATGAAGCTGGTGGCCGAGGTGGTGGGCGTGGAAGGCGACGAGCGCACGATTGACGGCGCCATTTATCTGACCGACCCGGTCGATCCGTCCTCCATCTTCCCCGAGGCCGTGGCGCTCAAGCGCCAATGCGTGATCCACGGCAAGCCCTTCCTGTCCACCGTGGCCTCGGCGCGCGACTGGATCGAGATGGAGCGCATCCATGCCGGCCTTCCCAGGGATGCCGGCGCGCAGCGCTTCCACGACTACGCGCAGCAGACGCTGGCGCTGATCGCCCACGATGCGCTCAAGCCCACCATGCTGGATTTCGCGGCACGCAACTTCGAGCTGCTGTCGCGCTTCGGCCGGCGTGTGGGCACGGGCACCACGGGCCAGCGGCTCAACGAAATGGCCTGGAGCCGTGGCTGGCCCGAGGACCGACCCTGGGTGGACCGCTACAACAGCGGCCCGCTGGGCGGCGATGCGCAGATCGCCGACCTGGTGCTGGACCGCCGCTGCCAGCGCGTGATCTTCTTCGAGGACCCGCATGTGGCGCGCCAGCACGAGGCCGACATCCAGCTGCTGGAGCGCGCCGTGACCACGGTGACGCACGACACGGTCTGCACCACTTCTCCGGCTGTGGCGCAGCGCTGGTGCGATGCGGCCTTGATGCGCCGCTGAGACCTTCGTCGCGCAGACGACAGCCTTGCGGCCTGCGGGCGGGCGAACACCCGTGACCGGCCGAGGGCTTTCTGCAAGACTGGCCGTTTCCAAAACCAAGGAGACAACGATGGTCAGTCCGCTCTTTCGGCGTTCCCGGCATGCCATGGCCATGCTGGCCCTGCTGGCGCTACTGCCCGGCTGGGTGGCGGCCCAGGCACAGGCCCCCGCAGCGCCCGCGCTGCCGCCGCCCGACAGCGTGCGCCTGGAGCAACTGGGGCTGATGCAGGGCTTTCCTCCGGCCGCAGACAAGCGTGTGGATGTGTCCAACGGCTACCGCTATCCGCAACTGCGCTGGGTGGTGCAGCACCTGCGCGAAATTCAGCCCACGCAGAACATCCGGCGCGGCGCGGCGGCGCCCTCGGCCCTGCCCGAGGCGCCCATGGCCCTGGGCGGCCTGCGCTTTGACGACGACAAGGGCCAGCCCGTCACCGTGGACCAGTGGCTGGACCGCACCTACACCGACGCCATCGTGGTGCTGCACAAGGGGCGGGTGGTCTTCGAGCGCTACCAGAACCAGATGCAGGCCAGCTCGCCGCACCTGCTGTTCTCGGTCACCAAATCGTTCACCGGCCTGATGGCCGCGCAACTGGCCCACGAGGGGCGCATCGACCCCCAGGCGCTGGTGACGAAGTACGTGCCCGAGCTGGAAGGCTCGGCCTGGGGCGACATGACGGTGCGCCAGGTCATGGACATGACCGGGGCCGTGCGCTTTCGCGAGGACTACACCGACCCCAGGACCGAGATCTTCGGCTACTCCTGGGCCTCGGGCATGCTGCCGCGTCCGCCCGGCTACGCGGGGCCGACCAATGTCTACGACTTTCTCAAGACCCTGCCCAAGGAGGGCACCCACGGCGAGGGCTTTGTCTACCGCACCGTGCATTCCGAGGTGCTGGGCTGGATCGTCTCGCGCGTCACCCAGCGGCGCTGGAGCGATCTCATGAGCGAGAACATCTGGCAGAAGCTGGGCATGCAGGAAGACGCCTATGTGATGGTGGACAGCACCGGCACGCCCCTGCAGGGCGCGGGCCTGAACGCCACGGCGCGCGACCTGGCGCGCGTGGGCGAGATGCTGCGCCTGGGCGGCAGCTTCAACGGCCACAAGATCTTCGACAAGGCGGTGCTGGACGACATTGCGCGCGGCGGCGACCGCGAGCAGTTCAAGTTCCGCGGCATCCAGGCCGCGCGGCCCGGCTACAGCTACCGCAACCAGTGGTGGGTGCTGCACAACGCCGATGGCGCCTACGAGGCGGCCGGCATACACGGCCAGTTCATCCACGTGAACCCGGCCGCGCAGATGGTGGTGGTCAAGCTGTCATCGCACCCGGTGGCGGGCGCGGGCTTCACCCAGGCGCTGACGCTCAAGGCCTGGGCGGCGCTGGCCGATGCGGTGCGCGATAGGTAAGGCGTGCGAATCCATCTCTTTCCATGAAAAAAGCCCATGCAGCAGGCTGCATGGGCTTTCGTCAGGGATTGGGAGCTTTGATGCTCAGATCACGCCCTGTGCCAGCATGGCGTCGGCCACCTTGACGAAGCCGGCGATGTTGGCGCCGTCGATGTAGCTGACCGTGCCGTCCTCGCGCTTGCCGTACTTCAGGCAGGCGGCGTGGATGCCTTGCATGATCTGCAGCAGGCGGGCATCGACTTCCTCGGCGGGCCAGGACAGGCGGGCCGCGTTCTGGCTCATCTCCAGCCCCGAGGTGGCCACGCCACCGGCGTTGCTGGCCTTGCCCGGCGCGTACAGCACGCCGGCCTTCTCGAAGGCCTTGGCGGCTTCGATGGTCGAGGGCATGTTGGCGCCTTCGGCCACGCAGACCACGCCGTTGGCGATCAGCACCTTGGCGTCTTCCTCGGTCAGTTCGTTCTGCGTGGCGCAGGGCAGGGCCACGTCCACCTTCAGGTGCCACGGCGTCTTGCCGCGCAGGAACTCGGCGCCCACCAGCTTGGCGTACTCGTCCACGCGGCCGTAGCGGTGGTTCTTCACGTCCATCAGGATGGCCAGCTTCTCGGTGGTGAAGCCGTCCTGGTCATACACGGTGCCCGAGGAGTCGGAGACCGACACCACCTTGGCACCCAGCTGCAAGGCCTTCTCCACGGCGTACTGGGCCACATTGCCCGAACCCGAGACGGAGACGGTCTTGCCTGCGAAGGACTGGCCGCGCGTGGCCAGCATTTCCTGGGCGAAGTAGACGGTGCCGTAGCCGGTGGCTTCGGGGCGGATCAGCGAGCCGCCGAAGGACAGGCCCTTGCCCGTGAACACGCTGGCGGCGCTGTTGGACAGCTTCTTGTACATGCCGGCCATGAAGCCCACTTCGCGGCCGCCCACGCCGATGTCGCCTGCCGGCACGTCGGTATCCGGGCCCACGTGGCGGAACAGCTCGGTGACGAAGGCCTGGCAAAAGCGCATGACTTCAGCGGGGCTCTTGCCCTTGGGATCGAAGTCCGAGCCGCCCTTGCCGCCGCCCATGGGCAGGGTGGTCAGCGCGTTCTTGAAGGTCTGCTCGAAGGCCAGGAACTTGAGCACGGACAGCGTGACCGAGGGGTGGAAACGCAGGCCGCCCTTGTAGGGGCCGATGGCCATGCTGTGCTGGATGCGGAAACCGCGGTTGACCTGCACATGGCCCTTGTCGTCGGTCCAGCTCACGCGGAACATGACCACGCGCTCGGGCTCGACCAGGCGCTCCAGCAGGCCGAGTTCGGCGTACTTGGGGTTCTTCTCGATGAAGGGCCAGAGGCTTTCCATCACTTCGGTGACGGCTTGCAGGAATTCGGGCTGGCCGGGGTTGCGTTGCGCCACTTCTTCAAGGAATTGGCCGACGGACTCGTACTTCATGGAAAAACCTCTGACTAAAAAACGGCTGCGGGAAGGGGTGAGTGCAAACCAAAATTATGCCAAAAAGTTATGCCGTCATGCATCGTTTTGGTGAGAGGTGCCCGTGCTTGGTGCTTGAATGCCGTTTTTCGGTGCATCTTCAGAGGGGTGTTGACGGCATTTGGTGCATGGCCTGGGCCTGCATGCCGGAGTGAGCGGGGCAGGCGGCAGCCTGGATCAGCCTTATCCGGTGGCGTGCATGGCCATGGCGAATGGGAATGGCTGGCGCGATGCCAGCTGACATGAAGAGTGGCCAGGAAGGCCTTGCAGCCGGGCGGGGCTTGGCCCGCCGGAGCTTCAGCCGGCAGCTCCTTCAGCTGCGCTGCAGCTGGGGATGGCGCGCGAACAGGTCGGCCGCCCAGTCCACGAAGGCCCGCACCTTGGCGCTGAGGTGGCGGTTGGGCGGATAGACCACGTGAATGGGCAGCGGCGGCTGGGTCCACCCCGGCAGCACCTCGACCAGCTCGCCGCTGTCGATCAGCGGCTGGGCAAAGGCGGTGACCAGTTGCGCGACGCCAAAGCCCGCCAGCACGGCGGCCGTGTAGGCATTGCTGTCGTTGGCCGCGATGCGGTAGTTGCCCGCCACCTCGATGGACTCATCGCCCTGGTGGAATTCCAGTGGGTACATGCGCCGCGTATGGCCCGAGAAGAAGGCGACGATCTGGTGCTTCGTCTCGAGTTCGCCGGGATGCTGGGGCACGCCATGGCGCGCCAGGTAGGCGGGCGAGGCCACGGTGACCCAGTTCATCGAGCCGATGCGCCGCGCCACCAGGGACTGGTCGCTGAGCTCGCCCCCGCGGATCACGCAGTCCACGTTGTCGCTGATCAGGTCCACCAGGCGGTCGCCCACGCCCAGGTCGATCTGTATGTCGGGGTAGCGTTCGCAGAATTCGGTCAGCGCCGGAATGATGATCAGCCGGGCCATGGAGCTGCCCACGTCCAGCCGCAGCCGCCCGCTGGGCGCGGTCTGGGTGTTGACCATGCTGGCTTCGAGATCGTCGAAGTCGTTGAGCAGGCGCGCCGCGCGTTCGTAGTAGGCCGCGCCATCGGGCGTGACGGTGACGCGCCGCGTCGTGCGGTTGAGCAGCTTGACGCGCACGCGCGCCTCCAGCGCCTGTATCTGTTTGGTGACCGTGCCCTTGGGCAGGTCCAGCGAATCGGCGGCGCGGGTGAAGTTGCCGGCTTCCACCACGCGAACGAAGACACGCATGGCCTGGATCTGGTCCATGGAAAGTTGCTCCTGCAGCGCCCGGCAAGGGAATGCCGGCTCGGCGGAATTCTCACATGCGCGGTATCGGGCGATTGTTCGTGAAACGGAAACAGAGCGATGGCTGCGTTGCTATTTCAGACATGGCCGGCGCCGCCTATATTCCAACCATCGACCATTGCCGCAGGTTCGCGCCATGTCCACTTCCCCGTCGCTTCCGAATGGCCCCGCCGCCGGGGCGCAGATTGCCGAAACAGAATTCACCATCGAGCTGCCCGAACACGGCGCCGTGGCTGCGCGCGCCTATGGCCAGCGCAGGCCCGGCACGGTCTCGCCGCTGGTGCTGCATTTCCATGGCGGCACCTTTGTCTGCGGCACGCTGGACAACGGGCGCTACATCGGCAGGCTGCTGGCCGAGGCGGGCGCCGTCGTGGTGTCGCTGGCCTACCCGCTGGCGCCCGAGCATCCGTTTCCCCAGCCCATCGAGGTGGGCTACGCCGTGCTGCAGTGGCTGTACAAGCACCGCGTGAAGATGGCGGGCAAGGGCGCGCCGCTGTTCCTCGCCGGCGAGGAGGCGGGCGGCAACCTGGCCGCTGCCGTGGCCGTGATCTCGCGCGACCGGGGCCATCCGCCGCTGGCGGGCCAGATCCTGGTGTCGCCCATGCTCGATCCCTGCACGGGCACCGCCTCGCAGCGCGAGGCCACGCCCGAGGCCGGCGAATGCCGCTGGGCCACGGGCTGGCGCGAGTACCTGAGCTGCCCCAAGGACGCCATGCATCCCTATGCCGTGCCCGGCAGCTCGCTGCGCCTGGCCCAGCTGCCGCCGGCCCTGGTGCTGGTGGGTGGCGACGACCCGCTGCGCGACGAGGCCCAGGCCTATGCGGCCCGCCTGCGCGCGGCCGGGGTGACGGCCAGCAGCCATGTGCTGCCCAGCGCGTCGAACTGGCCGCAGGCCCTGTCCGATGCCCAGGCCTGTACGGCCTGCAGCGCCGCCGTGTCCCAGCATGTGCATGACTTCTTCGAGGCCACCATGACCAAGCCCGCAGCACCGGGCTAGGCCCCGCGCCGCTGCAGCCGGCGAACCTTGCTGCCCCGTTTTCCATTCCGATTCCGCCTTCCCGGCGCGTTCAGGCGCCGGGCGGGCATCGTGTTCCCTGAATTACGCAAAAAAACACCATGTCCACCCAATCCACCTCATCCACCTCACCCTCTTCTTCCGCCTCGGCCCAGCGCAAGGGCTGGAAGCTGCCTGCCGCCGCTGCGGCCATCCTTGCCGTCAGCGCCGGCCTGTTCGGCCTGCATGGCTTCGATGCCAAGGCCGATGACGCGCCCGCCAGCGCCCAGCCCGCCGCCACGCCCGTGTCGGTGGCCACGGTCGCTGAAAGCGAGGTCACCGCCTGGGACGAGTTCTCGGGCCGCCTCGAAGCCGTGGAGCGCGTGGACATACGCTCGCGCGTGGCTGGCGCCGTGCAGGCCGTGCACTTTCGCGAAGGCGCGCTGGTCAAACAGGGCGACCTGCTGATCACCATCGACCCCGCACCGTATGCGGCCGAGGTCGAGCGTGCCGAAGCCCAGGTGGCCTCGGCCCAGGCGCGCCAGTCCTATGCGCGCAGCGAGCAGGAGCGCGCACGCCGCCTGTGGGACGAGCGGGCGATTGCCCAGCGCGAGCTGGACGAGCGCATCAATGCGGGCAGCGAGGCCGAGGCCAATCTGCGCGCGGCCCAGGCGTCCCTGCAATCGGCGCGGCTGAACCTGGGCTACACCCAGGTGCGTGCCCCCGTGTCGGGCCGCATCGGCAAGCGCGAGATCACCGTGGGCAACCTGGTGGCCGCAGGCCCGGGCGCGCCGGTGCTGACCACGCTGGTCTCGGTCAGCCCCATCTATGCCAGCTTCGATGCCGATGAGCAGGTCATCACGCGCGCGCTCAAGGAGCTGGGCGGCGGCGCGGGCAACCGCGCCAGGATCGACAGCATTCCCGTGCAGATGGGCACGGCCACGGCCGGCAGCACGCCCTTCGAGGGCCGGCTGCAGCTGATCGACAACCAGGTCGATGCCCGAAGCGGCACGGTGCGCGTGCGCGCCGCCTTCGACAACAAGGACGGCGCCCTCATGCCCGGCCAGTTCGCCCGCATCCGCATGGGCCAGGCGCGCGACAGCAGCATGCTGCTGGTCAGCGAGCGCGCCATCGGCACGGACCAGAGCAAGAAGTACGTGATGGTGGTGGGCGGCGACAACAAGGCCGTGTACCGCGAGGTGGCCCTGGGCGCCTCGGTCAACGGCCTGCGCAACGTGACCCAGGGCCTGCAGCCCGGCGAGCGCGTGGTCGTCAACGGACTGCAGCACATCCGCCCCGGCGCCCTGGTCGCGCCCAAGGAGGTGTCCATGGATGCGCGAGCCGATGCCCGCCAGCCGGGCACCCGGCAGGTGGCCGAACAAGTGGCTGACGCAACCAAGTCCTGATCTAGCCGCACACCTTTCCTGCCTCTGAAATGCCGCCTGACCGCAGGCGGCATGGGCCGCGCTTTGCCGTGGCGGAGCCAAACACCATGAACCTATCCAAATTCTTCATTGACCGGCCGATCTTCGCAGGCGTGCTTTCGCTGCTGATGCTGATCGCCGGCCTGATCGCCATGGGCGGGCTGCCGATCTCGGAATACCCCGAGGTCGCGCCGCCGTCCGTGGTGGTGCGCGCCCAGTACCCGGGCGCCAATCCCAAGGTGATCGCCGAGACCGTGGCCACGCCGCTGGAAGAGCAGATCAACGGCGTCGAAGGCATGCTCTACATGGGCAGCCAGGCCACCAGCGACGGCGTGATGACGCTGACCGTCACCTTCCGCCTGGGCACCGACCCCGACAAGGCGCAGCAGATGGTGCAAAACCGCGTCTCGCAGGCCGAGCCGCGCCTGCCCGAGGAAGTGCGCCGCCTGGGCATCACCACGGTCAAGAGCGCACCCGACCTGACCATGGTGGTCCACCTGGTCTCGCCCAACCAGCGCTATGACATCAACTACCTGCGCAACTACGCGGTGCTGAACGTCAAGGACCCGCTGGCGCGCATCGAGGGCGTGGGCCAGATCCAGATCTTCGGCGGCGGCGACTACGCCATGCGCGTGTGGCTGGACCCGCAGAAGGTGGCGCAGCGCGGCCTGTCGGCCAGCGATGTGGTGGCCGCCATCCGCGGCCAGAACGTGCAGGCCGCAGCCGGCGTGGTCGGCGCCTCGCCGGGGCTGCCGGGCGTGGACATGCAGTTGTCCATCAACGCCCAGGGCCGCCTGCAGAGCGAGGAGGACTTCGGCGACATCATCGTCAAGAGCGGAAGCGATGGCGCCGTGACCCGCCTGCGCGACATCGGCCGCCTGGAGATGGGCGCGGCCGACTATTCGCTGCGCTCGCTGCTGAACAACGACCCGGCCGTGGGCATGGGCGTGTTCCAGGCGCCGGGCTCCAATGCGCTGGAAATCTCGGCCAATGTGCGCAAGACCATGGAGGCCCTGAACAAGAACATGCCCGAGGGCCTGGAGTACCGCATCGCCTACGACCCCACGCAGTTCGTGCGCGCCTCCATCGAATCGGTGGTGCACACGCTGCTGGAGGCCATCGTGCTCGTGGTGCTGGTGGTGATCCTGTTCCTGCAGACCTGGCGCGCCTCCATCATCCCGCTGCTGGCCGTGCCGGTGTCGGTGATCGGCACCTTTGCCGTGCTGCATCTGCTGGGCTTTTCCATCAACGCGCTGAGCCTGTTCGGCCTGGTGCTGGCCATCGGCATCGTGGTGGATGACGCCATCGTCGTGGTCGAGAACGTGGAGCGCAACATCGAGGCCGGTCTCACGCCGCGCAACGCCACCTACCGCGCCATGCGCGAAGTGTCCGGGCCCATCATCGCCATCGCCCTGGTGCTGGTGGCGGTGTTCGTGCCGCTGGCCTTCATCAGCGGCCTCACGGGCCAGTTCTACAAGCAGTTCGCGGTGACCATCGCCATCTCCACGGTGATCTCGGCCATCAACTCGCTGACCCTGTCGCCCGCGCTGGCAGCCCTGCTGCTGCGCGGCCACGATGCACCCAAGGACGCGCTGACGCGCGGCATGGACCGTGCCTTCGGCTGGCTGTTCCGCGGCTTCAACCGCATGTTCCACCGGGGCTCCGAGGCCTACAGCGGCGGCGTGGGCCGCGTGATCTCGCGCAAGGCGCTGATGCTGGCCATCTACCTGGCGCTGATCGCCGTGACCTTCGGCCTGTTCAAGGCCGTGCCTTCGGGCTTCGTGCCCGCGCAGGACAAGCAGTACCTGATCGGCTTTGCCCAGTTGCCCGACGGCGCCACGCTGGACCGCACGGACGAGGTGATCCGCCGCATGGGCGAGATCATGAAGGACAACCCCAACGTGGAGGACACCATCGCCTTCCCGGGCCTGTCCATCAACGGCTTCACCAACAGCTCCAACTCGGGCATCGTCTTCGCCACGCTCAAGCCCTTCGACGAGCGCAAGCGCGCCGACCAGAGCGGCGGCGCCGTGGCCGGGCAGCTCAACCAGGCCTTCGCAGGCATCCAGGACGCCTTCATCGTCATGTTCCCGCCGCCACCCGTGGCGGGCCTGGGCACGACGGGCGGCTTCAAGCTGCAGCTGGAAGACCGCGCATCCCTGGGCTATGACCAGATGGATGCGGCCGTGAAGGCCTTCATGGCCAAGGCCTACCAGACGCCCGAGCTGACCGGCATGTTCACCAGCTGGCAGGTCAACGTGCCCCAGCTGTATGCCGACATCGACCGCACCAAGGCGCGCCAGCTCGGCGTGCCCGTGACGGATATCTTCGACACCATGCAGATCTACCTGGGCAGCCTGTATGCGAACGACTTCAACAAGTTCGGCCGCACCTACAGCGTGCGCGTGCAGGCCGATGCGCCCTACCGTGCGCGTGCCGAGGACGTGGGCATGCTCAAGGTGCGCTCCAGCTCGGGAGAGATGATTCCGCTGTCGGCGCTGATGAAGGTGGACTCCAGCTTCGGCCCCGAGCGCGCCATGCGCTACAACGGCTACCTCACGGCCGACATCAACGGCGGTGCCGCACCGGGCTTCTCTTCGGGCCAGGCGCAGGACGCCATCAAGCGCATCGCGGCCGAGACCCTGCCCAAGGGCATCGATTTCGAATGGACCGACCTGACCTACCAGGAAATCCTGGCCGGCAATTCGGCGGTGATCGTGTTCCCGCTGGCCCTGCTGCTGGTCTTCCTGGTGCTGGCCGCGCAGTACGAAAGCCTGACCCTGCCCATTGCCATCATCCTGATCGTTCCCATGGGCCTGCTGGCGGCCATGACCGGCGTGTGGCTGTCGGGCGGGGACAGCAATGTCTTCACGCAGATCGGGCTCATCGTGCTGGTGGGGTTGAGTGCGAAGAACGCCATCCTGATCGTGGAGTTCGCGCGGGAGCTGGAGTTCGAGGGCCGCACGCCCATACAGGCCGCCATCGAGGCCAGCCGGCTGCGCCTGCGCCCCATCCTGATGACCTCGCTGGCCTTCGTCATGGGCGTGCTGCCCCTGGTGCTGTCCACGGGCGCGGGCTCGGAAATGCGCCGTGCCATGGGCGTGGCCGTGTTCTCGGGAATGATCGGGGTGACGGCCTTCGGCCTGTTCCTGACACCCGTGTTCTACGTGCTGATGCGCCGCCTGGCAGGCAACAGGCCGCTCAAGCAGCATGGGCCCGAGATGGAGGAAGAGGCCCCTGCACATGCACCCGCCCACGGCCATGCCTCGGGTGGCGGCGCGCTGCCCATGCCCTCTGCTGCGCGTGGCGAGCATGAATGAGCCCACACCACAAGAACAGGAACCGATCATGAAGATCCCATCGCTTTCGAAACTGTCCAGGCGTCTGCTGCCCCTGGTGGCGGCGCTGGCCCTGGCCGGCTGCGCCAGCGTGTCCCAGAGCCTGCCAGAGCTGCCGGCCGCCCCTGCCTTCAAGGAGCAGGGCGCCGCGCCGCAGGCGGGCTGGACCCAGGCCCTGCCCGCCGAAGCCCAGGCACGCGGCCAATGGTGGCTGGCCTTTGCCGATCCGGCGCTGAACGCGCTGGTGGACAAGGCCACGCTGGACAACCAGGGCATCCAGGCCGCGGCCGCACGCCTGGCCGAGGCCCGCGCCCTGGCGCGCAGCGCCAATGCCGAGCGCATGCCCCAACTGGGCCTGGGCGCAGGGGCCACGCGCGGCGCGGGGCTGGACAAGGCCTCGGGCACGCGGCCTGCCACCCTGGTCAATGCGGGGCTGAACCTGTCGTATGAGGTCGATCTGTTCGGCCGCATTTCCCAGGCGGCCGACGCATCGCGGCTGGATGCCGAGGGCCGGGAGGCCCTGCTGCAAAGCACCCGGCTGGCCGTGCAGGCCGAGGTCGCACAGACCTATCTGCAGCTGCGCGCACTGGACGCCGAGCGCGCCCTGATGCGCGAGACCGTGGAGGCCTACCGCGACACGCTGCGCCTGTCGGAGCGAAGGCTGCAGGCCGGCGACATTGCCGAGCTGGACGTGGCCCGCATCCAGGCCGAGCTGTCGGCCACCGAATCGGACGCGCTGGCACTGGACCGCCAGCGCGCCCAGGTCGAGCATGCGCTGGCCGTGCTGGTGGGCGACTCGGCCTCGCGCTTCGGCCTGGGCGAAGGCGCCTGGACCACGGCGCTGCCTTCTATTCCAGCCGGCGTGCCGGCCACGGTGCTCATGCGCAGGCCCGACATCTCGGCCGCGCAGCGCGCCGTGTTCGCGGCCCAGTCGCGCGTGGGCGTGGCCAAGACGGCATGGTTTCCCAGCATCTCGCTGACCGGCGCGGCCGGCCATGCCTCGCCCGAGGTCGGTGACCTGTTCAAGTGGTCCATGCGCTCCTGGGGCGTGGGCGCCCTGCTGTCGCTGCCGCTGTTCGACGGCGGCCGGCGCGAGGCCGGTGTGCAGGCCGCAGGCGCACAGCTCGATGCCGCGCTGGCCGCCTACCGCCAGCAGGCGCTGGTGGCCTTCCAGGAGGTGGAGGACCAGCTGTCGTCCATCCGCATCCTGCAGGAGCAGTCCACCGTGCAGGGCCAGGCCGTGGTGGCCGCCAAGCGTGCCACCAGCCTGTCGGACACGCGCTACCGCAATGGCTACGTCAGCCAGCTGGACCTGCTGGATGCGCGCCGCAGCGAACTGCGCAACCGCCGCCAGGCGCTGCAGGTGAAATCCGCCCAGTACCAGGCAGCCGTGGGCCTGATCCGCGCGCTGGGCGGGGGCTGGGATGTACCGGCTGACGTGCCGGTGGCCCAGGCCACGTTGCGCTGAGGCACTCTCAGGCCAGCACGTCGATGGAGCGGAACACGCGCTGCAGCACCGGGTCCGGGCTGTGGCGGCAGGCGTGGACCTGCTCCATGAGGTGGTGCACGAAGCGCTCGGCCACCCAGGGCAGGGGGCCGTGGCCGCGCTGGACCACGCCCACCGTGTGGGGCTCGAACTGCTCGCGCAGGGACAGCGGCACCAGGGTGCCCCGGGGCACGCCCGACTCGATCTGCGGCCAGGGGCACAACGAGAGCATGTCGCTGTGCGCGATCAGGTGCAGCAGCAGCGATGCCGAATGCACCAGGTGGATGTGGCCCACGGGCACGGGCAGGCCGTGGCGCAGGAACAGGCGCCGCACCAGGTCGTCCTCTTCGGGCGGGGTGTAGTTGAGCAGCCAGTCGCAGTCCATCAGCTCGGCCAGCGAACGGGCGCCTGCCAGCGGGTGGCCGGTGCGGAAGGCGCGCAGCACATGGGGCAGCAGGCTCGGCACGAGCAGACCGGCCTGCCCTATGCCAGCCGCCACGCGGGCCGCATGCATGCCTGCGGGCATGACGGCCATACCGCCATCCTGCTGGCCGCCGCGCGCGAACTGGCCCAGGCGCGCGGCTTCGATGGCACGCTGCACCTGATCTTCCAGCCGGCCGAGGAGGGCCTGGGTGGCGGCCGCAAGATGGTGGTGGACGGCCTGTTCGATCTTTTCCCCTGCGATGCCATCTTTGCGCTGCACAACATGCCGGGCTTTGCCGAGGGGCAGTTCGGCTTTCGCGAGGGCTCGTTCATGGCTTCGTCGGACACGGTGATCATCACCGTGCGCGGCAAGGGCGGCCATGGCTCGGCCCCCCATCTGTCGGCCAACCCGGTGGTGGCGGCGGCCCACCTGGTGCTGGCGCTGCAGACCGTGGTCTCGCGCAATGTCGATCCGCGTGACATGGCCGTGGTCAGCGTGGGTGCCATCCATGGCGGCGATGCACCGAATGTCATCCCCGGCGAGGTGGAGCTGCGCCTGTCCGTGCGCGCCTACCGGCCCGAGGTGCGTGCCCTGCTGCGCGAACGCAACTGGTCGGCTGGTTCGCGCTGATGGCGCCGCGTGGACTGGCTGCGCCCACCGCAGGACGTATTTCCGCCGCATTGCAGCAGGCGCTGGCCGAGTCCGCCGTGCGCAAGCGCCTGGCAGATGCGGGCATGGTGCCGGCCACGGGCCGCGAGGACTTGGCACGCCTGATCACCGAGGAAGACCGCAAGTACGAGCCACTGGCGGCGTTCAGCCGGATGCGCGACTGACGCGGGGCGGGGGCTTTCAGCGGCCGCGCAGGAACAGCGCGTCCAGCTCCTTCATGCTCATCTGCCGCCAGGTGGGGCGGCCGTGGTTGCATTGGTCGGAGCGCTCGGTGACTTCCATCTGGCGCAGCAGGGCGTTCATCTCGTCCAGCGTCAGGCGGCGGTTGGCGCGCACGGCGCCGTGGCAGGCCATGGTGGCCAGGATCTCATTGCGCGCGCGCTGCACCACGGTGCTGGCGTCGTGCTGGGCCAGCTCGGCCAGCACGCTGCGCGCCAGCTCCACGGCATCGCCCTGGGCCAGGGTGGCGGGCACGGCACGCACGGCCAGCGTCTTGGGCGAGAAGGGGGAAACCTCCATGCCCAGGGCCTGCAGCGTGTCGCCATGGGCCTCGGCCGTGGCCACTTCCTCGGCCGTGGCGGCGAAGGTGGCGGGAATCAGCAGCGGCTGGCTGGGGATTTGCTCTGCCGCGTTGACGGCATTCTTGAGTTGCTCGTAGACGATGCGCTCGTGCGCCGCATGCATGTCCACCACGACCATGCCCTGGGCGTTCTCGGCCAGGATGTACACGCCATGGATCTGGGCGACCGCGCGGCCCAGGGGCCAGACGGGCTCGTCGGACGCTGCCTGGGCCGCTGCGGGCGATGTTTGGGGCGCAGAGAAATCCGCTGGAGAGGGCTCGGCAACGGAAACAGGCGGGGACTGGACGGCCGGCGCGTAAGCCGGCGGCGCGTAGCTGACGGGGGGCAGGGCCGCAGTGGGCACGGCTGGCTGCTCGACGGCCAAGGCCGGGGCCGGACCTGCAGCCGTTGCGGCAGCGGTCTCGCGCATGGGGGCCCACAGGCCCGCCATATTGCTGACCTTGTGGCCGCCCTGCTCATCGCCAAAGCTCATGCGGGCCTGGGGCCAGGCGGGCATGGATGCCTTGGGCGCCGTGGCCGGCGCTGCCGCAGCTGCGGGCGCAAGCTCGGGCGTGCGCGCGGCCTCTTCGGCAGCCGCAGCGGCTGCTGCGGCGGCACGCGGGGCGGCCAGCGCGTTCTCTATGGCGTGGCGCACGGCCTGGTGCACCTCGCGGCTGTCGCGAAAGCGCACTTCGATCTTGGTGGGGTGTACGTTCACGTCCACGCGCGCGGGGTCGATCTCCACGTAGAGCGCATAGACGGGCTGCTTGTGGCCGTGCAGCACATCCTCGTAGGCGCTGCGCGATGCGTGGGTCAGCACCTTGTCGCGCACGAAGCGGCCATTGACGTAGCAGAACTGGTGGTCGGGTCGGGAGCGCGCCGCATCGGGAATGCCCGCGCGGCCCGTGACGTGGACGGCGCCCGACCAGTGCTCCACCGTCACGGAGTTCTGAACGAAGGCGTCGCCCAGCACATCGCCCAGGCGGCGCGCAAGGGCTTCGTCCGACATGCTGCCGGCGGCACGCCACTGCTCGACCAGCTTGCCTTCGTGCCAGATGGCAAAGCCCACGTCGGGCCTGGCCAGTGCATGGCGACGCACGGACTCGATGCAGTGGGCCAGCTCCGTGGCGTCGCTCTTGAGGAATTTGCGACGGGCCGGCGTGGAGAAGAACAGCTCCTTGACCTCGACCGTCGTGCCCTGGTTGCGGGCGGCGGGGCGCAGCTCGCCGCTGCGCGCATCGAGCAGGTAGGCCGAGTCCTGGCCCGCAGGGCGCGAGAGGATGGATGCCTCCGACACCGAGCAGATGGCCGCCAGCGCCTCGCCGCGAAAGCCCATGGTGGCCACGGTCTCCAGGTCGTGCAGGTCGGTGATCTTGCTGGTGGCATGGCGGCGCAATGCCACGGGCAGCTCGTCGCGCGGGATGCCGCCGCCGTCGTCCTCCACCGAGATCAGCCGCACGCCGCCGGCCAGCAGCCGCACGTTGATCTGGCGGGCGCCCGCATCCAGGGCGTTGTCCACGAGTTCGCGCACCACCGAGGCAGGGCGCTCGACGACTTCGCCTGCCGCGATCTGGCTGATCAGCTCGTCGGGCAGGTCGCGGATGGGGCGGCGGGGGAGGGTGTCGGAAGAGTGGATGGATGCGTTCACGCGGCAATTCTAGGTGCTGGCATCCACCGCTTCGTGGCTGTGGGAATGGGGTGTGCGATGCCGGCCCCCGCAAAAAAAAGGAGCCGCGAAAGCGGCTCCAAGAGGCGTCCCCGGCAACAAAGGCCGGAGCCGGGGGCACTTCTTGAATGAGGGTGGCTGCAGGGTCAGCGGCGGCGGCCTGCGCGGTCGCTGTTGCTGCCCATCTGGTTGCCGACCAGCGCACCGGCCGCGGCGCCGCCCACGGTGCCCAGCGTGGTGCCGAACAGCGCGCTGCCCAGCACGCCACCGGCCACGGCGCCCACGCCCGTGCCCAGTTGCGCATTGTTGGGGCGGTGGGCGCAGCCGCCCATCGCGAGCGCGCCGGTCAGCAGGACGGCGATGGCCAGGGTGCGGCCCATCGTGGAGCCGGGCTGGCGTTCGGACTTGTGCGCGAAAGTGCGAAGGGTCTTGTTCATGGCTTGCTTCCTTGTGTCTTGGCGATGGTGGTGAGGCCGGGCCGGCATTGCCGACGGCATGGAAGCACTTTGCCTGCAAAAAGCTGACGCACTCATGAGTTTTTCGTAGAGTTTTATCAAGTTGTGTAACAAAACAAGCTTGATTTCAAGCATTTGTAGATTCCTGCAAGCGCCGGTGTGTGCGATGGCGCGACCGGCTCCGGCTCGGCCGTGGGGGCATGTCGGCGAAGTACAGTACGGGCCGGTGCGGCGCCCGCCGCGGAGGACTCTCTTTTGGAAATCATTCAGTTCCTGATCGACTTCATCCTGCACATCGACAAGCATCTGGAGGCCTTTGTCGTGGCCTATGGACCCTGGGTGTATGCGCTGCTGTTTCTCATCGTCTTCGTGGAGACGGGCGTGGTGGTCATGCCCTTTCTGCCCGGCGACTCGCTGCTGTTCATCGTCGGCGCGCTGTGCGGCGTGGGCCTCATGGACTATTCGATCGCCTGCACCGTGCTGCTGGTGGCGGCCGTGCTGGGCGACCAGTGCAACTACACCATCGGCCGCTACATAGGGCCCAAGGTGTTCCAGTGGGAGGACTCGCGCTGGTTCAACCGCCGCGCCTTCGACCAGGCCCATGCGTTCTACGAGCGCTATGGCGGCATCACCATCGTGCTGGCCCGCTTCATGCCGTTCATCCGCACCTTTGCGCCCTTCGTGGCCGGGGTGGCTGCGATGAACCGAGGCAAGTTCACTGCCTTCAATGTGGGCGGGGCGATTGTCTGGGTGTTCGGCATCAGCGCAGCCGGCTATTTCTTCGGCAACCTGCCCTGGGTGCGCGAGAACCTGGAGAAGATCATCTGGGGCCTGATCCTGGTGCCTGGCCTGATCGCCATCTTTGGTGCCTGGCGCGCGGGGCGCGCGCCCAAGACGGCTGCCTGAGCTGCCAGCGCACAGAAAAACCCCCTTGCACCTTCATGGCGCAAGGGGTTTTTTCATGGGAGTGGGGGCAAAGTGGATCAGCGGCGATCGTTGCGCTTGCCCACCTCGTTACCGATCAGTGCACCGGCGGCTGCACCGCCCACGGTGCCCAGCGTGCTGCCGAACAGGGCATCCCCGACGACACCACCGGCCACGGCGCCCACGCCGGTACCGATCTGTGCACTGCTGGGGTTGGTGGAACAGCCGGCAGAGAACAGGGCAATGGCTGCTGCGGCGGCAATGGAATAGAGGCGTGTCTGGCGTGTCTTCATGTTCATCTCCTGTGATGGCCTGCCTTGTCGCCGTGAGTGGCGTATGGCGCAAGCACTGTGTGGAACATGTTTGCATGCTCTCATTCAGGGCTTGCGGCAGCGGTAGGAGATCTGCCCGAGCTGGCGCCGGGCGGCTCGGACGTGTCCCGTCTTTGCCGTCCGACAGCGGCTGCGGGCGGCATCGCCCGTGCCCTACGCTCGTGCCTTTTGGCTCTGTCAGACGGAGCGGCTGCGTGCCAGCGGCGGGTTGTGCGCGAAGTAGTTGCGGATGCCGCGCATCAGCGCGTCGGCCAGCTGCACCTGGTAGGCGCTGCTGCGCAGCCGGGCCTCTTCCTCGGGGTTGCTGATGAAGGCGGTTTCCACCAGCACGCTGGGAATGTCGGGCGCCTTGAGCACGGCAAACCCGGCCTGCTCCACGCGCGGCTTGTGCAGCTTGGCCATGTTGCCGATCTCGCCGAGCAGGGCGCCGCCGAGCTTGAGGCTGTCCTTGATCTGGGCCGTGGTGCTCATGTCCAGCAGCATGCGCTGCACATGCTGGTCCTGCGAGCCCATGTTCAGGCCACCGACGATGTCGGACTGGTTTTCCTTGTTGGCCAGCCAGCGCGCGGCCGTGCTGGAGGCGCCCTTGTCGCTGAGCGCAAAGACGCTGGCACCACGGGCGGCCGGCGTGGTGAAGGCATCGGCGTGGATGCTGATGAACAGGTCGGCCTGCACGCGCCGGGCCTTTTCCACGCGCGTGGCCAGGGGCACGAAGAAGTCGGCGTCGCGCGTCATGAAGGCGCGCATGGGGCTGCCGCCGATGCGGGTGTCGTTAATGCGGTCGCGCAGCAGGTGGGCGATCTTGAGCACCACGTCCTTTTCGCGCGTGCCGCTGGGGCCGGTGGCGCCGGGGTCCTCGCCGCCGTGGCCGGGGTCCAGCGCCACGATGATGATGCGGTCGGTCTGGCGCGAGGTGGCGATGTTGGGCGCTGCAATGGGGGCAGGGGCCGGAACGGGCGCAGGTGCAGAAGGGCGGGGC